>DATCVA010000028.1:0-4376 GCA_036567205.1 Eoetvoesiella sp.
GGCCCAGCGCACCGGAGCCACCATTTACTACCTGGAACTTTTGCCGGAGTCAGCGGTGGCCGCAGCTGGACGCCCCCCGGCGCTAGCCATGATGCCCACCCCCGGCGATGTAGACCTGGTGATTGCCGCGGAACTTATGGAAGGCGGCCGGGCCATACAGCGCGGACTGGTCACGCCCGAGCGCAGTGTGCTTATATCCTCATCGCACCGCAGTTATGCCGTCAACGAAAAATCGGCGCATGGCAATGGCATTGCCGACCCCAATAAAGTAATCGAGGCCGGCAACGAAGCAGCCAAACGATTTTACTGTTTTGATTTACAGGCACTGGCCGAACAGGCTGGCAGCGTCATCAGCGCCAGCCTGTTCGGCGCCATTGCCGGCAGCGGAGCGCTGCCCTTTACTCGCGACGATTACGAAAGCACCATCCGCCGTGGCGGTGTGGGCGTCAACGCAAGCCTGAACGCCTTTGCACTGGGCTTTGACGCCGCCGCTAATGCGCCGCAAGCGCCCGAACTCATCGATACCAGCCGTCCCTTGCCCGCCGTTCCTGAAACCGCCGCACACCCCAGGGTCAGGCAGTTGCTCGATGAGCTTAAACAAAACTTTCCCGCGCCGGCCCAGCCTTTAATGGCGGCAGGCCTGCGCCGGGTGCTGGATTTTCAAGACCTGGCGTATGGCAAAGAATATCTGGAGCATATGCGCGCCATTCACGCGCTCGACAAGCAGTTTGGCGGTTTGGCCAAGTCATGGGCTCTAACGACGGCCGCTGCGCGTTATGTGGCCGTTGCCATGACGTACGACGATGTCATTCGGGTAGCCGACTTAAAAACCCGCAGTACACGTTTTGAACGGGTACGGGACGAAGTCCAGGCTAAAGCAGATCAGCTCGTGTACACCACGGAATATATGCATCCCAGACTTGATGAAATTTGCGGCACTATGCCCGCGTTTCTGGGACAGCGTATCGAAAACTCGAAAGGTCTAAGCAATTTCCTGAATCGTTTTTTCCGAAAAGGACGCTTTCTGAAAAGCGGCACGCTGCCGGGGTTTTTAATGCTGTACTGCCTGTCGGGCATGCGGCGCTTCCGGCGCACCACCCTGCGCCACAAGGCCGAGACCCAAAGCCTTAATCAGTGGCTAAAGCTTATTTCCGACACGGCGCACCACGACTACGATCTGGCGGTCGAAGTCGTTAACTGCCGGCGCCTGGTCAAAGGCTACAGCGACACACACGCCAGAGGACAAAGCAAATACCAGCGCCTGATGCTTGCGGCCAGTCAACTACTGGGCCACCCCAACGCGCCGGCTCGCCTCAGGACATTGCGCGACGCTGCCTTGTCGGACGACAAGGGCGCCAGGCTGGACTCCTTGATGGCCGAAGACCTTATTCCGCTCCCAAATCAACCATGAATACGAAGCGGCAACGCTTCGCAGTAAAACATATACCGAAATACAGAGACAAGCGTGGCAAAACTGACCTTAACCGTATCCGGGGTGCAAGCCGAAACCGCAGTCATTCGGTCTGTCATTCTTACGCCCGCCCACAACGAGCCGCTTCCCGCATTCAGTGCGGGCGCTCACCTTAAAGTGCGTATTCCCGGGCAAGCAGAGCCACGCTGCTATTCATTGGTATGCCTGGAACCCGATAGCGACTTGTTTAGCGCACCAACCCGTTATTGCCTGGGCATCCGGCTTGAGGAGCCCAGTACAGGCGGCTCTCAGTATATGCATCAGCTCAAGGCAGGCGACGCCCTCGAAGTGGAAGGACCCAAGAATGATTTTCCGCTGCACGGTGCTGAACCCGGTGAACCTCCTGCCGTGCTGATTGCCGGGGGCATCGGCATTACGCCCATCGCCTCGATGGCGGCAACGCTAAAAGCGCAAGGACGGCCATTCCAGCTGCACTATTACGGGCGCAGTCGCGAACAAATGAGTTTTGTTGCAGCCCTGGCGCACCACTATGGCGACGCACTGCATATACACGCCGACGATGACCCCGCCACGCAATTGCCGCTGAGCCTGCTGCTTGAGCAGACGGATACGGCACAGCATTTATATGTTTGCGGCCCCAAGGGCCTGATCGACGCGGTGGTTGAGCAATCTCACGGCAAACAATGGCCCCACTCGCATATTCATTTCGAAGTCTTTGCCAACGCCGCCCCGCAAGCCGGCGATCATGGATTCGAGGTGCAATTGAGCCAGTCGGGTCAGGTCTTTTACGTACCGGCCGGCAAAACCATTCTCCAGGTGCTCGAAGAAGCGGGCTGCGATCCCATGTACGACTGCAGGCGAGGGGAATGCGGCGTGTGCCAGGTGGCAGTGCTGGAAGGCGCCCCCGACCATCGCGATCATTACCTTTCCGATGCAGAAAGAGCAGCGGGCAATGTCATGCAAATTTGCATTTCCCGCAGCCATTCAGACCGTCTGGTTTTAGACCTTTAACGACGAGGCAATCATGAACTATCGCCATAATCCCGCCGCAGTTCAGGCCCTGATACGCCCAACCGAAGTCCATAAAGATATCTTCATCAACGACGAAGTGTTCCAGTTGGAAATGGAACACCTTTTTGCCAACACGTGGGTCTATGTAGGCCACGGCAGCCAAATTCCCAATCCGGGCGATTTTTACACCACCACGGTAGGCGACCAGCCAGTCGTCATGGTGCGTCACACCGACAACACGGTTAAGGTTCTGCACAACCGCTGCCCGCACAAGGGCGTCATGGTGGCCGGCGATACCTGTGGCAATACAGGCAAGTTCTTTCGGTGTCCCTACCATGCATGGACGTTTAAAACCGATGGCAAACTGCTCTCTATTCCTCTTAAAAAGGGTTATGACACTGAAGTCCTGAATCAGTGTGAAGCCAGCAAAGGCATGGCACCCGTCGAAAATGTACGCGACTATCGCGACTTCGTTTTTTGTCGCCTGAATCCAGAAGGCCAGGGATTCGAAGACTTTTTCGGCGAATCGCTTTCAACCATCGACAACATGATCGACCGCTCGCCCGAAGGAAAACTGCAGGTTGCAGGCGGCGTTTTGCGCTATATGCACGATTGCAACTGGAAAATGCTGGTCGACAATCAAACCGACACTTGCCATCCAATGGTGGCGCACGAATCGTCCGCGGGTACCGCAGTGCGCGTTTGGGAGCAGTCGCCCCAGGGCACGCCCAAACCCATGGCCGTCGAACAGTTTGCGCCTTTCATTTCACCCTACGAATTTTTTGAGGGCATGGGAATACGCGTCTGGGAAAACGGGCATGGCCATACGGGCGTCCATAATTCCATTCACGCCGCCTACTCGGAGGTTCCGGGCTATATGGAAGCTATGACAGCGGCTTATGGCGAAGAGCACGCCAGGGAAATACTGGGAAACACACGGCATAACACCACTTATTTTCCAAACGTCATGGTCAAAGGGCCAATTCAAACCCTGCGCATTTTCAAACCGCTGGCTGCCAACAAGACCCTGGTCGAGTCCTGGGCCTTCCGTCTGGTAGGCGCCCCCGACAAGCTGCTTGAACGCACACTTATGTACAACCGCCTTATCAACGCTCCGACCTCGGTGGTGGGACATGACGATCACGAAGTCTATGAACGTTCGCAACATGGCCTTCACAGCCGTGGGCGCGACTGGGTAAATGTAGCCCGTTTATATGATCCCACCGAGTCCGAACGCAAGAACGAAGCTACCAATGGCACCAACGAATGGCAAATGCGCAATCAGTACAGTGCCTGGGCCCGCTACATGACAGCCAGCATGAAGGAGGCAGCATGAGCATAGTCACCGAACAACAACTGATTACCTTCGTCCATGCCGAGGCGCGCCTGCTGGACGAGCAGAAATTCAACGATTGGCTTGGCCTTTTTACCGATGACGGCCATTACTGGATGCCTCTTTCCCACGATCAGACCGACCCGTTGCTGGAAGGCTCGCTAATGTACGAAGACAAGCTCTTGCTACAGGTACGCATCGAGCGCCTGGCCGGACAACGCACGTATTCACAACAACCCAAAAGCCGCAGCCATCATTTACTGGCACAACCCAGCATCGAGACGCAGCATCCATGGCACCAGCCGGATCAGGGCCAGTACACCGTGCGGGCGGCCTTTCACTATGTCGAAACCAGGCTCGATCAGCAAACGCTTTATGCCGGCTGGGCCACTTACGAACTGATTAAGCTGGAGGACGCCTTGCGTATCCGACAAAAACGCGTCGATCTTGTCAATTGCGACTCGGCCCTGCGCAGCATTCAACTATTCATGTAGTTCCATTTCCAGATCAATTATCAGCACGAAGGCAAGGTGCAGACAGTACATTGGTACGGCAAGTGAAGCCGACACCGTTCACGGATGATTTAAAAATGGAATAAGG
>DATCVA010000029.1:0-14519 GCA_036567205.1 Eoetvoesiella sp.
GTTTACGCTTAAACAGCGGCAGCGCCCCCCACGATTTCTGAAATTTCTTTGGTAATGGCAGCCTGGCGGGTTTTGTTATAAACCAGTTCCAGGTCGCCGATGATTTTTTTGGCGTTATCGGAGGCCGCTTTCATGGCCACCATGCGAGCAGACTGCTCGGAGGCCATATTTTCGGCAACTGCCTGATACACCAAACCTTCGACATAGCGCATAAGCAAATCGTCGATCACGGTTTTTGAATCGGGCTCGTAAATGTAGTCCCAACCGTAACTCGATTTAACTTCGTCGTTTTGATCCTCGGCCATTGCGTTGTCGGACTGGAACGGATCCGTCAAACCGCTGGGCAAAGGCAACAACCGGATGAAGCTTGGATCTTGCTTCATTGTGTTGACGAAACGATTGGTCGCGATGTAAACCGCATCGATTTTGCCATCGACGAAGTCATCAATTTGAACCTTGATCGCTCCGATCAGGCGCTCGAGGTTAGGCGCATCGCCCAGCTGTACCTCTTGCGACACCAGATTTGCGCTGATGCGGCCCAAAGTGCCGGCGGCTTTGCTACCTAGCGCAGTCGCCTGAACTTTAATGCCTTTTTGCTCGAATTCTTTAAAACGAGCCAGCACCAAACGCATAATGTTAGTGTTGAGGCCACCACACAGCCCCTTATCGGTCGAAACCACGACCACACCAACCGCCTTCGGATCGCTACGCTCTAGCATATACGGGTGCGAATAATCGGGATGCGCTTGCATCAGGTGAGACGCGATCTCACGCACCTTGGTTGCATAGGGACGGCCGGCACGCATTCTTTCCTGCGCTTTACGCATTTTAGAAGCAGCCACCATCTCCATGGCTTTAGTGATCTTGCGCGTGTTTTGCACGCTCTTGATCTTAGTTCGAATTTCCTTAATTCCGGCCATCGTACTTTCCTGTCACGGCGTTGTTGTGGGTTGCTTGCGCAAACCCACCTTATTCCATTTCTATATCAAACGTGCACTTTGTCGACTTCGCTTGCCTTACACCAGTAATGTCTGCGCTTCGCCTTCGCGTTCACGCTTGATCAAGAAACGGAATTACGTATGGATAACTGAAGCGGCTGCCTCGTTACCCTCGCCAATCAAACTTAAAAAGCACCGTGCTTTTTGAACTCTTGTACGGCAGCGGCCAACTCGGCTTCGTCTTCCTTGGACAGTTCTTTCTTGTCCTCGATACGTTGCACCAACGCGCCGTGTTTCGCTTTCAGGTTGTCTTTAAGCGCTTTTTCGAAAGGCAATACCTGCTCGACTTCGAGGTCGTCGATATAGCCCTTGGTAACAGCAAACAACGTAACGGCCAGTTCCCAAACCTGCAAAGGCTGGTACTGAGGCTGCTTAAGCAGTTCAACCACACGTTTACCGCGCTCTAGCTGACGGCGTGTTGCGTCGTCCAGATCGGAAGCAAACTGCGCAAATGCGGCGAGTTCACGGTATTGCGCCAAGTCGGTACGAATACCGCCAGCCAGCTTCTTGACCACTTTGGTTTGAGCCGCACCACCCACACGCGATACCGAAATACCCGCGTTGATAGGAGGACGCACACCAGCGTTGAACAAATCGGTTTCCAGGAAGATCTGACCGTCGGTAATGGAAATAACGTTGGTCGGAACAAAAGCGGAAACGTCGCCAGCCTGCGTTTCAATGATAGGCAAAGCGGTTAACGAACCGGTTTTACCCTTGACTTCGCCATTGGTGAATTTTTCAACGTATTCGGCGTTCACGCGTGCTGCGCGTTCGAGCAAGCGGGAATGCAGGTAGAACACGTCGCCAGGGTAGGCTTCGCGGCCAGGAGGACGACGCAACAGCAACGATACCTGGCGATAAGCCCAAGCCTGCTTGGTCAGATCGTCGTATACGATAAGGGCGTCTTCACCGCGATCGCGGAAGTATTCGCCCATGGTGCAACCGGAATAAGCCGACAGATACTGCATTGCAGCCGAATCGGATGCGGCGGCAGCCACGACAATAGTGTATTCAAGCGCGCCGTATTCTTCGAGCTTGCGCACCACGTTGGCAATGGTCGATGCTTTTTGACCAATAGCAACGTATACGCACGTTACGTTCTTGCCTTTTTGACTGATGATGGTGTCGACGGCAACGGCTGTTTTACCCGTTTGGCGGTCACCAATAATCAATTCGCGCTGACCACGGCCAATTGGCACCATGGAGTCAATTGCCTTGATCCCCGTTTGCAGCGGCTGATCAACGGACTGACGGGCAATAACGCCTGGCGCGACTTTTTCGATAATATCGGTAGCCTTGGCGTTGATAGGGCCTTTACCGTCGATGGGCGCACCCAGAGCATCGACCACACGGCCGCGCAGCTCGGGACCCACCGGCACTTCAAGAATGCGTCCGGTAGTTTTAACCGGGTCGCCTTCCGACACACCGGTGTAATCACCCAAAATAACTGCGCCGACGGAATCACGCTCGAGGTTGAGCGCAAGTCCAAACACGTTATTCGGGAATTCAAGCATTTCGCCTTGCATCACATCGGACAAGCCGTGGATGCGGGTAATACCGTCGGTCACGGATACTACCGTGCCCTGCGTACGTACGTCGGTCGACGCGCCCAAGCCTTCGATGCGGCTCTTGAGCAGTTCGCTGATCTCTGACGGGTTAAGTTGCATGTTCAGACTCCTGGAATCCTGTTATCTGGCCCGCTTCAGGCGGCCAGCGTATCGCGCATGCGGGCCAACTGGGCCTGCACAGAAGTATCGAGTACTTGGTCGCCAACAATCACACGCACACCACCGATTAAGTCGGCGTCAACGGTGACAGCTGGCTTGAGTTTGAGGCCAAACTTTTTCTCGAGGCCGGTTACGAGCTCTTGAACTTGCGCATCGCTAAGCGCAAACGCGCTGGTGATTTGAGCAAGCGCAGTACCTTCGTGCCGATTTTTCAACAACTCGAATTGTTCAGCTATTTGAGGCAAAACCAAAACACGGTTATTGCTTACTAACAATTCGATAAAATTACGCGCCTGCGTCGAGAGCGGGCTTTTTATTAGCCCGGCAAAAAGCTCGATGCGCTGCGCGTTATCAAGACGCGGATCCGTCAAAGCCGCGCGCACGTCTTCTTGGCTTGCTACTTGAGCAAGCTCGGACACCAAACCTGACCAGGACGCCAAGCCAGCTTGGTCGCCCTGAGCCGATGCGAACAACGCTTCGGCATAGGGTCTAGCGATAGTCGATAGTTCAGCCATGGCCTGCCCTAATATTAGAGTTGTGCCTTAAGCTGCGTTAACAGCTCGGCGTGTGCCTGTGCATTCACTTCTCGTTTGAGAATTTGCTCTGCACCTTTAACAGCCAAAACGGCCACATCGGCGCGCAACCCTTCACGGGCACGCTGAACCTCTTGGGCAGCATCTTGCTGGGCCTGTGCAACAATGCGGGCTTTTTCAGCCTCGCCTTCGCGACGAGCCTGATCAATTAGAGCAGCAGCTTGCTTCTCGGCCTCGATCATGCGAGCATGGTTTTCGGTTTTTGCTGAGGCCTCTATCAGACTAATACGCGCCTGGGCTTGAGCCAAATCGGCTTTACCCTTGTCGGCAGCCGCTAGGCCATCGGCAATTTTTTGACGGCGATCGTCCATTGCTTTCGTTAAGGGCGGCCATACGAATTTCATCGTAAACCAGCCCAATACGAAAAACACGATCATCTGAAAAAAGAGAGTCGCGTTTAAATTCACGGTCGTTTCCCTTTAATACCACTCGTGCCACACAGCACTGCTGCATAACACCTGATGTCCAAGCCGTTCTGCGCCCTCGGGCTTCAAAAACGGCTGCTTAACCCGCTAAAACGCGGGCAATACCAATTACCCGACAAACGGATTGGCGAAAGCAAACAACATAGCGATACCAACACCGATCAGGAACGCAGCGTCGATAAGACCTGCCAACAAGAACATCTTGGTTTGCAGAGCGTTCATCAGTTCAGGCTGACGAGCCGAAGCTTCCAAATATTTGCCGCCCATCAAAGCAATACCAATGCAAGCACCGATAGCGCCGAGACCAATAATAATACCGCAAGCTAGAGCAACGAAAGCAACGTTGGTCATGACAACTCCTTGGTTAAAAACCGTGTAATCAAAAAGTCAAAAAGAAAACTTCTTTGCAAGAACCCCTTGCACCCCGGACCGGGCGTATTTGCCCGAACCGAAAACTATTAATGGCCTTCGTGTGCCTGACCTACGTATACCAAGGTCAACATCATGAAAATAAACGCCTGCAATAGCACAATCAGAATATGGAAAATAGCCCACACCGACCCCGCTAACACATGACCAATACCCAAGCCAATGCTCGCACCATTAAATCCGGTCCATGCGCCGCCCAACAGAGCGATCAGCATGAAAATAAGTTCGCCGGCAAACATGTTGCCAAACAGCCGCATACCCAGTGACACCGCTTTAGCGGCGTACTCGATGCAGTTCAATAGAAGGTTAAAAGGCACCAGCACAATGCCGGCCAGGCCTGGCGCATGGAAAGGCGCCGTAAGCATGTCCTTGACGAAACCGCCCGGATGCTTGATTTTGATGCCGTAGTAAAACATTAGCAGCAGCACACCCAGCGACATACCCATAGGCACGTTCAAGTCGGCCGTTGGCAAAATGCGGTGGTAGTACAAAGGATCGCCGTGCTCGGAACCCAGGCCGGTCCATTTGAACACCGAAGCCAGAAAGTCAACAGGAATGAAGTCGAGGCAGTTCATGAGGATGATCCACAAGAACACCGTCAATGCCAAAGGCGATACAAAACGACGCGACACTTCGCTGGGAACGATGCTTTTGGCCTGCTCTTCGACCATGTCGACCAGCATTTCTATGGCAACCTGAAAACGGCCAGGAACCCCTGTGCTAACAGCTTTTGCCGCGCGCCACAGGACAAACACCACAACCGCACCCATCAAGATCGACCAGAACAACGAGTCGTAGTTAACAATATCGAAATTGGCGATGATGGATTGTTTTTCACCTGTATTGTTCAAATGAACCAAGTGATGCTGAATATACTCAGACTGAGGCGAAATATTACTAGCAGCAGCCATCTGAACCCTTATCCTGTTAGCTATAACAAGAGCACCAAGCTCTTGAATTTGATACAACCTAAAACGCTGCCAAATTAAAACAGCAGCGTTAATAAATTCGATTCGAAATACTGTCCGGTGAAATCAGCCCGCGGCTATGGCAGCTTGCGAAACATCAGCAACAGCACATAGCCTTTTAAAACACACAACAGCCCAAATATAAGCGCGGGCCAAACCAACCACCCGCGACCCAGATAAGCCGCCAAACCCAACAACAATACCGCCGAGCCCAGCTTGAAAGCCTCACCTAAAAAAAAGGTGAACGGATTCGACTTTTTCGGACCAAACAACCCCAGCAATAATCGCAATGCGAAAAATGCGTTAGGCACAAAATAAGCCCCCGCCCCAATCAAGGCGGAAACCCCTGCTGTGAAACCCCCTACGAGCCAGGAAACCGCAACAGCCAAACCCGCCATAACCGCCTGAGCGACAAGAGCCCGAGCTATACCGCGTCCAGCTTTTGCATCCAAGATGGCCCGATCAGCATCGCTAAGCTTAATCGGCTGATCATCAAAACCGCTGGGAGCTATCTGGGTAAGGCCATCGTCCTCGGACCGAAGCTGATTAATCGGAAGCTGTTTAGCAACATTCGCATTAAGCCCCGACCCTTGAACTTCGTGTGTATCCAGTTTTGGCATTGTTGGCGCGACCACGTGTTTTTATCCGCTAAGCGTCAAACTCAGAGAGTATAACTTTATTTTTAACCGGTAAGCAAATGGCCAGGCGGCCCGCAGATAAGCGCAATAAAAAATTAGCGAATAAACAACGCTACTGCCTGCGGGTGTGGCACGCGCCACCCGGTTTGCATTGCACAAACCGGAAAGATCCGCCCTTTTAACGATGCTTGAAGCCCGGCGCTCTTTTTTCAACAAAAGCCGCCATACCTTCCTTTTGATCTTCTGAAGCAAAAAGCGCATGAAAGTTGCGTCGCTCAAACAGCAGAGACTCGCTAAGCGGCGATTCGTAAGCCCGGTTAATACATTCTTTAGCCATCATGACCGAAGGCAATGACATGGACGCAATAATCGTCGCGGCATCAAGCGCTTCGTCAAGCAGCCGTTCGGCTGGCACGACACGCGACACCAGACCCGCACGCTCGGCTTCACTGGCGTCCATCATGCGTGCGGTCAAGATCATATCCATCGCTTTCGCCTTGCCCACAGCACGCGGCAGGCGCTGAGTGCCGCCAAACCCGGGGATAATGCCCAACTTGATTTCAGGCTGGCCAAAACGGGCATTGTCGGCGGCAATAATAATGTCGCACATCATAGCCAGCTCGCAGCCTCCGCCCAGTGCATAGCCAGCCACCGCGGCAATAATGGGTTTACGTATATTTTTAAGCGACTGCCAGTTGTGACCCAGGTAGTCCTGCTTATACACGTCCATATAGGTCCAGCTTTGCATTGCCCCAATGTCAGCCCCGGCAGCAAAAGCCTTTTCGCTTCCGGTCAGGACGATGGCGCCAATATTGTCATCGGCATCAAATGCTCGCAGCGCGTCGGCCAGTTCGTCAATGACCTCGTTGTTAAGCGCATTCAGGACCTTGGGGCGGTCCAGCGTCAATAAACCTACACGGCCGCGGGTCTCGATTTTTACCATCGGTGCATTCATGCTGCCTCCTTCGTTGCACAGTAATATATAGGGATGAACAAAGAACCAATACTTTACAGCCTAACGCCCTTCGATCCAGCAGGTCATCGCATCAACGTGCAGTTATCCATTGCCGAGCCTGATCCTGCCGGCCAGGAACTGAGCCTGCCCGCATGGATTCCCGGCAGCTATTTAATACGCGATTTTTCACGTCAGATCCTGACTATACAGGCCCACAGCCTGGGCACGCCCATAGCCGTAGAAAAAACAGGCAATCACACCTGGCGATGCGCACCTTGCGCGGGCCCGATCCTTATTGAATACACCGTTTACGCCTGGGATCTTTCCGTACGTGGCGCGCATTTTGATGAGTCCCACGTATTCTTTAACGGCACCAGCGTATTTTTGAGCGTACAAGGCCGCGAGCACGAACTTTGCCACATTGAACTGAACCCGCCGCCACATGCTCGAAACTGGAAGGTATACACAAGCCTGCCTGAAGCCCGACAGCACCAGCGCGCCGCCAAGCGCCATGGTTTCGGCATGTATGCCGCGCCGAATTACGATGCTCTTATCGACCACCCCGTTGAAATGGGCACGCCACAGGTCGCGCACTTCAAGGCCCATGGCGCCGACCACGAAATGGTATTTACCGGAGTTATTCCCAATCTCGACTTAAAGCGCATTGCGGCCGACACCCAAAAAATCTGCGCCGAACAGATCGCCTTCTTCGAACCCCAAAGCAAGCGCGCTCCATTTCTGGATTCCTCTGACCGCTATGTCTTCATGACTATGGTGACGGGCGATGGCTACGGCGGGCTTGAGCATCGCGCATCAACGGCGTTAGTCGCTTCGCGCCACGATCTGCCCACGATAGGCGGAATCGGCACAAACGAAGGCTATCAAACCTTTTTGGGTCTGGTCAGCCACGAATATTTCCACACATGGAATGTCAAGCGCATTAAACCCGCCGCCTTCGCCCCTTACGACCTGAGCCGCGAAAACCATACGCAATTGCTGTGGGTTTTCGAGGGTTTTACGTCATACTACGACGACTTGATGTTGCTGCGCTCGGGTGCCATTACACAGGCCGATTACCTGCGTCTGGTGGGTAAAACCATTAGCAACGTGCAACGTACACCGGGACGCCACAAGCAATCGGTGGCCGAAAGTTCGTTTGATGCCTGGACCCGCTATTACAAACAGGACGAAAACTCACCCAATGCCCTGGTCAGCTATTACACCAAAGGTTCTTTGGTGGCGCTGGGCCTGGACATCACCATACGCCTACGGTCCAGCGACACACGCTCGCTCGACGATGTCATGCGCCTGCTGTGGGATCGCTATGGCCGCGACTTTTATACGCAGCAACATGGCACAGGCATACCTGAACATGCCATAACTGAACTTATTCTGGAAGCAACAGGTGTCGATGTCTCGGACTTTATCGTTCGCTATGTCCACGGCCGCGAAGATGTGCCGCTTGAAGCCCTGCTGGCACAGCAAAACATTTCACTTAAGTGGGATCCCGCATCCAACGTGCCGACGCTTGATGCACGCACACGGGTAATGCATGGCGAAACACTGCTGGCAACGGTTTTTGAAGATGGAGCCGCCCATTCAGCCGGACTGTCGGCGGGCGATATTCTTATTGCGGTTAACGGCTTGCGCGTTACAGAAAGCGGTGGACTGGACCGGCTGCTGCAAGCCTATAAGGCTGGTCAGACAGTATTAATTCATGCATTTCGCCGTGATGAACTAAGGTCGTTTCGCGTAACGCTTGGCTCACCCGCCAACACTGAGTGCGTGCTGACTCCGTTTTTAAATCAACCGTAAACTGTGCCGGCTTCGTGTTCACCATTGATTTGGAACCGAAATGCCCCGTGCCCGGTAAACATCGACGTCATCGGGGCGGCTGCGGTCAAGCCGCCCCACGCTCGATACGAGCCTGAATGGCTTTGGCCGCCGTTACCCCGTCGGCCAAAGCGGTAACGACACACGGATGCTGACGCTGCGCAACTTCACCAATGGCATAAACACCCCGGTGGCTGGTTTCAGCGGTGTGTGTGTCAGTCGCAATAAACCCTTCGTGTGTACGCTTCAAGTGCAAAGCTCCGGCAAATTGCGTGCTGGGCTCCCATCCGTAAAACACCATGATCACATCAAAGGGCTGATTATTTACGGTTGACTCCACCGCATCCACCCGATATGCGCCCTGCTTGATGTTGCCTGCCGGAATCTGACGAACAAACTGTTGTTGCGCACGTATATTTCGGGCGTAGACCTGAACATGGGCGGCCCCCTTTTGACTGGCATAGAGCGCATTTTCAAAGGCGTTGTCACCGCCCCCCAGTACCGCTACCCTTTTGCCGCGAAAGTCATGTTCCACAATATGCTGGCCCGGCCCCACCAGCAAACCCGGCGTTTTATCGGGAGCCTCGGGCAGAGAACGTGCCGTCACGCCAGTTGCCAGCACCACGTGACGAGCCCTTATCAGCGGACCCGCGCCCTTCGAACTTATTAAAAAACCGTCCGTATCGTGCTGGACATGGGAAACCGAATACGAAAACTGAATGGGAACTCCCGCGTCATGCAGGCTGCGTGCCAGGTTATCGGCCACTTGAATTCCTGTCACGCCCGGCAATGAAGCATTCCACTCGTCGCGAAACGGATTAAACCGGCATAACCCCCCCACCTGCCGCCCCCCTTCCAGAACGAGCGGTGCAAAACCCAGGCGCGCCAGCCAAATGGCACAAGAAACCCCCGCGGCCCCCGCGCCAATGATCACCGCATCAAACCGCTTATCTACATCCATTCCCACTCCCGACCCTCTCTTCTGTTTAGCTTTAACGCGTTCCCGCATGTCCGCCTAATCGAATTACAATTGCCCCACTTGAATAAGGTTAACGCTATGCTCACTCGTCGCATTTTTTTCTCCCAAATTTCCCTGGACGCACGCATTGGTATTTTGGAGCACGAACTACGTGCAACGCAGCCCTTGCATATCGACGCTGAGTTCGACGTTGATATTACCCAAGAAGTTCACGATCAGAATATTCAAACGGTGCTGGATTATCGCCTGTTGCGTAACGCCATTATCGAACAGTGCACCCAGGCGCACGTTAATTTGCTGGAGACGCTAAGCGAACAGGTAGTGAATCGCCTGTTTCGTGAGTTTCCCGACATTTGCCGGGTTAGAATCCGTATCAGCAAGCCACTTGCCTTTTCTGACTGCGGCGCCGTTGGCATCGAACTGCAACGCGCGCGGTCCGACCTGACATAGCCCGGACGGGCACACCCGTGCCTTATCCCAGCCGTCCTACCCGCGAATCAATGCCATGTATACCGAACAACCAGCAAACCCCGCCATTCCATCCAGCGACGAATCGCCAGCATACGTGCGCGAACATCTTGGCCGGCAAGCCAGTAAACAACGCGTCGACGACAACAAGCTGTCCAAGCGTTTAATGCGTGAAACCGGGCGAGCCATCAGCGATTTCAACATGATCGAAGATGGCGACAAAGTCATGGTTTGCCTATCGGGCGGCAAAGACTCGTACAGCATGCTGGATATTCTGCAAAAGCACCAGGCACGCGCGCCGATCAAGTTCGACATTATCGCCGTCAACCTGGACCAGAAACAGCCCGGCTTCCCCGATCATATATTGCCCGAATACCTTACAGCGCTGGGCGTGCCCTTTCATATCGAAACACAAGACACCTACTCGGTCGTTACGCGGGTGATCCCCGAGGGGAAAACCATGTGTTCACTGTGTTCGCGCATGCGCCGCGGTATTTTATATCGTGTGGCTACTGAACTGGGCGCCACCAAAATTGCCCTGGGACATCATCGCGACGATATTCTGGGCACCTTCTTTTTAAATCTGTTCTATGGCGGCCGCATGAAAGCCATGCCGCCAAAGCTTATGTCCGACGATGGCCAGCATATTGTGATTCGCCCGCTAGCCTATGTTCCCGAAAAGGATCTTGTCGCCTACGCTGAACTGAAGAAATTCCCCATCATTCCATGCAATTTATGCGGGTCACAGGAAAACCTGAAACGCAAGGAAGTTACCCGCATGATTCAGGAATGGGACAAAAAATTCCCCGGACGCTCATGGAATGTATTCGGCGCACTGTCGCGCGTCGTTCCCACCCACCTGATGGACACGCAACTCTTTGATTTTGCCGGCCTGAAACCCAGCGGCGCCGCCAGCGTCGATGGCGATATGGCCTTCGACACCGAAGACTTCGATGCCCTCGCGCCGCCGGCCGAAAATACGGAAACATCGCCCGGACATAAGGTCATGTACATGACCGACCTTCGAGAAGTCGACTAGAGCACTGCCCGCGCGAACATGGCGCGGTGCTGCGCCCCGGCTATTCGATCCCGTTCCAATGGGGCCCCGGAACCTCGATATTGAATAACTCAAGGACCCGTGCCACAGTATGGTCGACCATCTCGGCTATGGTTTCAGGATGATGATAAAACGCCGGCAACGGGGGGAAAACAATTCCGCCCATTTCGGTCACCGCTGTCATATTGCGCAAATGCGCCAGGTTGAACGGCGTCTCGCGCACCATCATTACCAGCCGGCGGCGCTCTTTTAGAGTTACGTCGGCAGCCCGGGTAATAAGGTTATCTGACAAACCATGCGCCACGGCTGCCAAGGTACGCATCGAACATGGCACAACCACCATCCCGATGGTTGAAAAACTGCCGCTGGCAAGCGTAGCGCCCACATCGCGAAAGCTGTAAACCTTGTCCGCCAGGGCGTGCACTTCCTGGCGCGTCATGCCCAGCTCGTACTTAATATTCAAAACGCCCGGCGGCGACACCACCAAGTGCGTTTCAACATCGGGAACGCCGCGCAGTGCTTGCAGCATACGTATGGCATAAGTAGCGCCCGTCGCCCCCGTAACCCCAACGATAAACCTTCGTTTAACTGCTGGCGCAGGACTGTGCGGCAAATCGTTCATGCTGCGGTATTAATCAAGCGCGCCGGCTGCTTTAAGAGTCGAAACCAGCTCGCCGGACTCAGACAGCTCGGCAATAATATCGGAACCGCCAATAAACTCGCCGCCGACATACAGCTGAGGAATCGTGGGCCAGTTCGAGTAGTCTTTAATGCCCTGGCGCACGAGTTCGTCGTCGAGCACGTTAACCGTAACCAATTTAGTCACGCCCGACGCTTTCAGGATCTGGATGGCGCGCCCCGAGAAACCGCACTGTGGAAATTGCGCGGTGCCTTTCATGAACAGCACAACTGGATTGCCAGTGACTGTCTCTTTAATAAAATCTTGAACTTCGCTCATGGTGCTCTCGTTTCTATAGAAATATAGTTAATTATAAGTATCCGCCAGAAATTCGCTCGATACCGGCAAGATCTGGCAAACTTTTAACCTGTTTAAATCCGGCTTGCTGCAAAAAGCCACGCACGGCCAGCGCCTGATCCCAGCCATGTTCCATCCATAGCGCCCCGCCCGCTTTAAGCCACGCCGATGCGCCATGAACTATTGTTCGCAGCGCATCCAGGCCGTCGGCGCCGTCCGTCAAGGCGCCGGCCGGCTCAAAGCGCAAGTCGCCCTGCTGAAGGTGAGGGTCGGAAGCCGAAATATAGGGTGGATTGGACACGATTAAATCAAAGACAGGCTGACCGCATACTGCATGGTACCAACTCCCGTCTAAAAACTCGACTCGAGCGCCTAAACGGTGCGCGTTTTCGGCCGCCAGCGCCAGGGCTTCGCCGCTAATATCTGTTCCAACGACGCGGGCTCGGGGACAGGCCAGAGCAATCGATGTCGCAATCGCACCGCTACCTGTTCCCATATCCAGCACTCGCGGCTGGCGATTTACAGACTCATTTAGAAAATCCAGTGCTGTTTCAACCAGCAGCTCGGTTTCGGGACGGGGAATCAGCACGGCCGGCGAAACGGCAAAAGCATGTCCCATAAATTCGCGAAAACCCAGCAAATAAGCCATGGGCTGCCCCGCAAGGCGCTGCTGCGCCAAGGCGTGATATTGATCAACCTTCTCTGGCTGAAGTGAATCCGTATCGTGTGAAATCAGCCAAACACGCGGCACCTGCAAGACATGCTGCAACAGCATTTGCGTTTCGAGCCGAGGCAGCTCGCTAGCCCTTAACAATTCGCGCACGTTAGCCATGCCAACCGCCCTATTCGTCGCCCAATGCGGCCAGCAGCTCGGCCTGGTGTTCGGCCAGCAGGGCGTCGGTCAGTTCATCAAGATCGCCGTCCATGATGTGTTGCAGCTTGTAAAGCGTCAGGTTAATACGATGATCGGTTACGCGTCCCTGGGGATAGTTATACGTGCGAATGCGCTCGGAGCGATCGCCGGAACCCACCAGGCTTTTGCGCTGCGCGGCTTCTTTACTGTGCTGCTCTTGCTGTTGCTGATCTTTAAGACGTGCCGCCAAAACCTGCATGGCCTTGTCTTTATTACGATGCTGCGAGCGGTCTTCCTGGCACTCCACCACCAAACCGGTAGGAAGGTGCGTAATACGCACTGCCGAATCGGTCTTGTTAATGTGCTGTCCGCCGGCACCGCTTGCGCGGAACGTGTCGACCCGCAAATCGGATGAATTAATGACGATATCGCTAAGCTCGTCAGCTTCGGGCAGTATCGCCACAGTACAAGCCGACGTATGAATACGCCCCTGCGTCTCTGTTTCAGGTACGCGCTGTACACGATGCGCCCCCGACTCAAACTTCAGGCGCCCATACACGCCATCGCCGTCGATGCGGGCAATCACCTCTTTATAGCCGCCCACTTCCGCTTCGCTTTCCGACATCAACTCAACGCGCCAGCCCTTTTCTTCGGCATAGCGGCTATACATACGCAGCAGATCTCCTGCAAACAGTGCGCTTTCATCGCCACCCGTACCCGCACGCACCTCCAGGAAGACGCTACGTCCGTCATCGGGATCGCGCGGCAGCAGCAAAATCTGAAGATCGGCAGCCAGCTCTTCCAGCTTTGCTTTACCAAGCTTGAGCTCCTCTTCAGCCATTGACTTCATTTCAGGGTCGCCCATCATTTCCTGAGCCGTAGCAATATCGCCTTCCGTTGCGGTATAGGCGGTAAACGCAACCACCACGGGCTCCAGCTCGGAACGCTCGCGCGACAATTTGCGGTAGCGATCCATATCGCTTGCTATTTCGGGCTCGGCCAGCAGAGCGTCAATTTCGATCAATCGGCGAGCAAGATGCTCCAACCGATTGTGCATGGAATTTTTCATAAATTAAACGGGAAAGGAAACAGTTGAAAATAAAACGCGGCAAAGAAAAGGCGACAGGGTCGCTAACGGCGGCGTTCTATAGTCGGCAGTAATCGGGGCAACAGTGTTAATAGCTGCTCGCGCTCGGCATTTTCGCTGCGATTCAGCGCCGACAACGGACCATGCATGTACTTTTGGGTAAGGCTATGCGCCAATTGTTCCATAACCGCTTCGGGCGACTCGCCGCGAGCCAGCATGCGCCGCGCCCGATCGAGCTCTGCCAGGCGGACCTGGTCGGCAGCCTGATGTATATCAATAATGGCCGGCACAATAGCCCGATTTTGCAGCCAGTGCATGAAATTCTGCACCCGTGTCTCGATAATCGCTTCGGCCTGCACCACCGCGGCACGCCGAGCGTCGGTACCACTTTGCACCAGCCGCCCAAGATCGTCGACCGTATATAAATACACGTCGTCCAACCGGCCTACTTCGGTTTCGATATCGCGCGGGACGGCCAGATCAACCATGACCATAGGCCGGTGACGACGCAAACGCGTAGCCCTTTCCACCAT
>DATCVA010000030.1:0-13517 GCA_036567205.1 Eoetvoesiella sp.
TGGGCCATTTGGCCGACCGCCTTGACGAAGTGGCCGACTGGGGCCGTATTTTGTCGCTGGGCGAACAGCAACGCCTGGCGTTTGGCCGGCTGTTGCTCGCCCAGCCCGATGCGGCCTTTCTGGACGAAGCTACTTCAGCGATGGACGAAGGACTGGAAGATGCCATGTACCGCCTGGTCAGCGAGTACCTGCCACAAACCATATTGGTAAGCGTTGGTCACCGCAGTACTTTGCTGGCACATCACCCGCGCCAGTTAACCCTAAAGGGCAAAGGAGGCTGGGAGCTATCGTAAGGTTAAACTCGCACATTACTTAACAACCCTTAACAACCGCCTCCTGACAAAAATCACATGACTTATATCGCAATTAAGCATCTACACATGACCGCCGCCATACTTAGCATCCTGTTCTTTATGGTGCGCGCCTTTTGGTCGGTAACCGGTTCGGCCAAACTGCAGCTGAAGTTCGTCAAAATAGCCCCGCATATTATTGATACGGTTTTACTGGTCTGTGGCATTTTTCTGGCGTCTGTCATCGGTGCATCGCAGCCCTGGATTCTGGCTAAAGTCGTCGGTGTATTACTTTACATAGGTGTAGGCACCCTGGCCATCAAACGCGGCAAAACACCTCAGATACGCGCTATTGCTGCATTAATCGCCATCGCCATCTTCTTTTATATTGTAGGAGTTGCGATTAGCCACAGCCCAATGTCCTGGCTAGCTTAAAGTCCACGTAAAATGCCTGCCCGGCGATTGCCGGGCAGGCATTTTACGTAAAGCTGATTAAAAACAGCACGCGGCAGGCGTCAATGTATTAGCGGCGCGCCCTACCAGGCGCCAGTAAAATGCTGCACCACCAGGCTGCTGACCGAGACCGATAGCCAAACCCCCAGCCCAAGAAAAATAGGACGTATTCCCGCGCTAAGCATATGGCGTAAGTCAGATGACAAACCAATCGCCGTCAGTGCGACAATAATTAAAAACTCGGCCATGAAATGAATGGTGCCACCCCAGCTTTCGGGGATGACCCCCGTCGAGCGAACCGCTGACGCAACCAGAAACCACAAAATAAACCACGGAAAAATGCGCGCCAGATTGGAGACGCTTTGGCCTTGTTTACGCTGGCGCCACGCTTCGAAAACGACCAGGGCAAGACAAATGGGAATAATCAGCGTCGCGCGGGTTAGCTTGACAATGGTGGCATAGTCGCCCGCTTCGCGGCTATAGCTATAAGCAGCCGCCACCACGGACGATGTGTCGTTAATGGCCGTACCCGCCCACATGCCGAACCCTGCGTCCGACAAGTCAAGCCAGTGGCCAAACGCTGGAAAAGCCAGTACCGCCACAATATTGAAAAGAAAAATGGTCGAAATGGCAAAAGCGGTTTCGTGCTCTTGCGGCTTAATAATAGGTGTTACCGCGGCAATGGCCGAGCCGCCGCAAATAGCCGTACCCACCCCAATCAAGATTTTTAAGCGGGAAGAAATATTCAACCATTTCCCCAGCAAGTACGCTGATCCGAAAGCCACGCTAATAGTAATTAGCGTAACAGGCAACGATTCCGCCCCAGTTTTGGCAACTTCCTGAATACTCAGCCCAAAACCCAAAGCCACAATAGACCACTGCAAAACCTTTGTGGACGCAATCTTGAGCCCTGGTCTAAAAACGGGCCCCACTCCGACCATATTTCGAATAACAAGCCCCAGCAGTATTCCAAATACCGGACCGCCAACTAAAGGCATCCAGCGGCCCAAAGCAAGCGCTACCAGGCCCACGGCTATTGCCAAGAGCAAACCATACAGCGGCGTCGGAGGCACCAGCGCCCCCCACGAGCCGGTACTTCCGCCCCCGTCGGAAAACGGTATTGAAAGGGACTTTTGCATGACCTGAGGTGAAGTAGAGGAGATAATGGGCATAACCGGTTCGCATGAGCTAATAATTAAAAGTAATTTTAATCATGCATGTGACATAAATAAATTCATTTAAATTTATTTATCGTATAAGATTTACTGATGATTGGAATAAGTATCAGACAACTCGAGACCTTTGTCGCCATTGCCACGACGGGAAGCGCTCGTGCCGCGGCGGAAAAGCTATTCGTAACTCAGCCGGCAGCCAGCATGGCGCTGGGAGAACTGGAGCGCCAACTTAATGCCACCCTTTTTGACAGGGTGCAAGGACGTTTGCGTCTAAGTCCGCGCGGCAAAGAGCTTCTTCCCCTAGCCCAGGAAATAATTGAACGTATTCATGAGCTGGCCCGCCAATCGGACGAGCAGCCGCTTATACTGAGCGGCGAACTTAGCTTGGGAGCAAGCAATACTATCGGCAATTATCTGGTTGGCGAATTGCTGGGCCCCTTTATGGCTGCGCATCCCGGCGTAGCCCTGAAAGTTAGCGTGGACAATACTGACACCATCATTAACGATCTGCTCGAGCACCGCGTTGACGTAGGCTGCATCGAAGGCCCGGTCAACCACCCCAAAATCGATGTCCTTCCATGGCGTGACGACGCGCTTGTCGTTTGTGCCGCGCCAAGCCATCCTTTGGCCAGCTATCGCCGGCTCCAGCCTGAACACTTTAAAGGTGCCAAATGGATTTTGCGCGAGCGCGGTTCAGCCATGCGGGTAATGTCCGAGCAAGCGCTAACATCGCTGCCTGCCGGGCAAATTATTTTGGAGCTTGGGCAGGTTGAAGCCATTAAACAAGCAGTTATTGCCGGGCTGGGTATTGCCTGCCTGCCGGCTGCAGCTACGATAGATGCGGTAGCTGTGGGGCGCTTAAAAATTCTGGAGACCCCTTTTCTGGATTTGCATCGCCGGCTGTCTTTAATACTTCATAAATCCCGGTATCGCGGCGCTTTAATCAGCGCATTCGTTGACAGCTTAAATTGACGTTCTTTCCACCCTAAAGGCCGGGGCCATACGGCGACACTGATAAAAGCAAATAAACGACTCTTCCTTAATAACGGGACTATGACGCCAATTAAGCTCCGGTACACTACAGGGGTTACTCTTTAGGCCTTGAAGCAATGACCATGGATCCGCAGCAAGAACCCACACTCGGCACCGTTACGGCTACGCCAGCGTTGCCGCCCTACGAGACGATTGCATTAGTATTGCAGGGCGGAGGAGCGCTGGGGGCCTATCAGGCAGGCGTCTATCAAGGCCTTGCCGAAGCGGGTATCGAACCCAATTGCCTGTCGGGCATTTCCGTTGGCGCGCTGAACATTGCCATACTGGCAGGCAATGCCCCCAAAGACCGTGTCGCCCGACTATCGGAGTTTTGGGAAACCATATGCCAGCCCAATTGGGGCATGCCAACCCCTCCGTTTATTGAGCAAAGCCTTTTTAATCTGAACGATGCAGTTCGACAGGCAATAAGTGCGTTTAGCGCTACCAGTGCCGTATTTAACGGACAAAAAGGTTTTTTTCGCCCGCGCTTTCCCGCCGCTACCCAATTTGGCCCGGGGCGGCCCGATACAGCCAGCTATTACGACACGCACGAACTAAAAAGCACGCTCGAAAGGTTGTGCGACTTTGACCGTATCAATTCGGGCGAACTACAGGTTTCAGTCGGTGCGGTTAATGTCCGCACCGGCAACTTCACCTACTTTGATAACAGCAAAATCCCCCTCAGAGCCGAACACTTTATGGCGTCCGGCGCCCTGCCGCCTGCCTTTGCCGCGGTGGAAATTGATGGGGAGTTCTATTGGGATGGCGGTCTGGTGTCGAACACACCACTTGCCTACGTGCTGGAATCACGGCCACTTAAAGACACCCTGGCCTTCCAGGTAGATTTATGGAGCGCACGCGGACAGGTGCCCACCAACCTTAGCGAAGTCAGCGACCGCATCAAAGAAATTCAATATTCAAGCCGGACCCGCTATATCACCGAGCAGTTGCGATGGACTCAGCATCTGCGCCATGTACTGTTGCACATGCTGAATGACATTCCTGAAGAAGTGCGTGCCAATGATCCGTATTACAAAATGGCGCAAGACCTGGCTGTAAGCAAGCGCTACAACGTGATCCATTTAATTTATCGCGACCAACCTTACGAAAATCACTACAAGGATTTTCAGTTTGGACTTTCCACTATGCGTGCGCATTGGAGCAGCGGCCTGAACGATATTCAGCAGACACTTGAAAACCCCGGCTATCTGGCCATGCCAGAAAATATTTCGGGTTTTGTCACGCACGATGTACACCGCGATGAAATCGAAAAAACCATGCTGCGTTAACGGCGCCCCAGGACCACAGCGCCGGTTAATACGAATGCGGTCCCCACAAGCTGCAATGAAGTAATCGGCTCATCGAGTATCCACCCGGCCAGGAACAACACCGACACCGGCCCCAGCAGGCCCAGCTGCGATGCCATGGGTGCCCCGATGCGGGCAACCGCCCACATAATCATGAATGTGGGCAATACAGTGTTGAACACGGCATGTATCAACGAAAGTTGATACACCGGCAATGGCGTATAAAGCCCTTCCAGCCCATAAACCCCAAAAAAATGAATGAGCGTAAATATGGCGGATACCGACATCGCGTAGGCCACTAGCCGTGTAGCACCCACGCGCTGGATCAGTTCGCCAGACCCAATCAAATAAAAGGCGTAAGTTAACGCCGATGCCAGCACACAGCCGGCACCAAGCAATACTTCGTTGCCGCTGCCGCTGAAAGACAGGTCTTGCAGAAAGACAAATACCACCCCTATATAGGCCAGCGCCAGCGCCATCCACTGCTTGATCGCAATACGGCGCTTAAAGTACAAGGCTGTAATCAGTAGTACAAAGGTCGGCGACAAAAACAGAATCAAACGTTCAAGCCCGGCAGAAATGTATTGCAAACCTATAAAATCCAGAAGACTCGACAGGTAATAACCAATAAAACCCAAAATAACGAGCTGCCACCGCTCTTTCACCGTTAAAACGGGAATTTCCCCTCGTCGCGCCCTACGTGCCTGAAACCATCCTATTATCATAAAGAAAGGCAGCGACAACATCATGCGAAAACCAATAACCGTAATGGCGTCTACGCCGTAACGATAAATAAGTTTGACCACAATGGCTTTAGCCGAAAACAACACCGCTCCGAGCCCCGCCAGCAAAAAACCGATCCAAAACTCTTTTGATCGGGAAGAGGCAAGCGAGCGAAAAAAGAAAGTCATAAATTAGGGAAGGGTTTGAGTAACAAAAAGGGAGCCCGCTGTCAGTCGCCCAGCAGCTCGGCAATGGCCTGCATGCCTTCGACATGCGTGGAAATTACTTTTACGACCACAATCAGGGGGACAACCAGCAACATGCCCCACACACCCCACAGCCATCCTCCGAAAAGCAGCACAATAAACACAGCCGCCGCATTCATCTTGGCGATTCGTCCGGTCATCCAGGTGGTTACGATAAACCCAATAAATGTGGCGGCTGCAAGTGAACTGGCGGCAGCCAGCAGCATCATGGAAAATGACCCAAACTGCAGGAACGCCGCCAGGCCGACAGCCACCGCGCTAAGCAAAGAGCCAAAATATGGAATTACATGCAGCAAGCCCGACGCAACGCCCCACGCTGCCGCGTTCTCAAGTCCCATCCAGCTTAAAATTCCCCAAACCAACAGAGCCAGCAGAATATTTGTAAACAGCAGCATAAACATATAGCGCTGGATGGAAATATTGATATCGTCCAAAATTTGTACCGTGATTTTTTTCTTGGACAACGATGGCCCCGTCAGCTTGACCAGCTTGCGCTTAAATGTGTTCCCCGACAACAACAGGAAAAATACCAGGAAAAGCACCATGATCAATTGCGCCAGAAACGCGGCGGCCCCCATCGACCCTTCCCATAGCCAGTCACCAACATTAAGGGCCGGTTGCGCCGCCGCGTTTCCGTCCGGCGGCGCCGGTGCGGCAAGAGCCGGCGTAGCGGTTTCGGCAACAGGATTGGCGGCCTTCTGAATTTCTTTAGCCGCATCCTGTATTTTTTTCAGGTTACTGATTGGGCCGCCATGCAATTTCTTCAGCTCACCCGACAATCGGTAGGTTGCCCATGGCAACTCGTCGACAATGGACTGAAACTGACTGCTTAGCGAGTTGACGACCCCGAAGGCTGAACCTAACAAAGCCGCCATAACCAGTGTCGTGCCAATAGCGCGAGGAATTTTAAACCGTTCCATCCATACAATCAGCGGATTCAAGGTATAGGCGATCAAAACCCCAAAGATTAGCGGGACAAAAAACTCCTGAGCCCATTGCAATGCGAAGACAAAAGCCACGGTCGACAGAATCAATAATGCCATACCGTGAGCGTTGACATGAATACGCGGGAGAGGCATGTCGGGATTGCCCGCACTGGGCGACAGTCCAAGAATGCCCGGCAACGGATCGTTGCATTGAGCGGTGGATGGGCTTGCTTCGACACCTTCTGGCTTGATCGTGTTCATAACCGGCCTCGTCTATTAACATATGCCCAGGGAAGCTCTGCCAGTCGAGCAGAAAGCAGGCGCTGCGGCTCGGGGATATGGTCTGAGTTTCCCTTGGTGACAACTGTTAACTAAATACCAATTAAAGGTAACAATACCCTGCCCGGAATGCGCGTCGAGTGTACTACACTGGCCTGACAGGAATTACTCTTTCAACACAAAAGGAAGATTATGGACCTAAACAAGCAAACCAAACCTACCAGCCGTCAACCCATCGACGTGGCGGCTATCCGGAAAGCGGCCAAAAATTTAGATAATTTAGACAAAGGCGCAGTCACGGCGGGGTACCAAGGCAATCGCGAAGAAATTATTGCCATGCTTAACGATGCACTGGCAACTGAGCTTGTCT
Source organism: Eoetvoesiella sp. (assembly GCA_036567205.1). GTDB lineage: Bacteria > Pseudomonadota > Gammaproteobacteria > Burkholderiales > Burkholderiaceae_B > DATCVA01. The sequence continues at coordinate 6,822 of DATCVA010000030.1, forward strand.
GTGTAATGCGCTATAAAAGACACTACTACACGGCATCCGGACTTGTTAATGCGCCCATCAAAGCTGAATTTCTTGAGCATGCGCAGGCCGAAGCGGACCACGCCGACCGCATCGCCGAGCGTATCGTGCAGCTTAACGGAGAGCCGGACTTCAATCCCGAAAGCTTGACGCAACGCAGTCACGCCGAGTACGACGAGTCCAGCGACATCAAAGCCATGATCAAGGCTAACCTGGTCGCGGAACGAATCGCCATTGAATCCTATAGGCAAATGATCGAACGAATAGGCGACACCGACCCGACGACGCGGCAATTATTGATTGAAATTATGGCGGTTGAAGAAGAACATGCAGACGACATGCGCGACTTGCTGGACTAGAACCAGCATGGCCGCAATGCAAGAATAAACAAGGGAGCGTAACCAAAACAGGTACGCTCCTTTGTTTTCCTGGCCGCCCATCATATTTATGACAGAGCAAAATAATTCAAGATTATTTTCCCACGCTAACCGTTTTCGTTTAATAATTGCCACCTCACACGTAACCCGCGTCAGCCAATATGATCTGGCTCAGCATTCGAATGAAATACCTCCTTGCTCTTTTGCTTGCACTTAGCTTATGGGGTTGCGCCAGTATCAACGCACCTGACAATCCTAAAACAAAAGAAATTCAGGGTGCACAACTTGGATTGCAGGACACTGCCATGCAGTGGCCGCACGCACACTGGTGGACACGCTATAACGATGCGCAGCTAAACGCTCTTATCGACGAAGCCTTGCAAAACAACCCTACGCTGGCCGTAGCGCAAGCTCGTTTAGACATTGCCAACTCGGCGGTTCAAGGCGCACGCGCCGTACAGCTACCGCAGTTGAACGCGGGCTACACCCAAACGCGACAGCGCTATTCGGAAAATTATATTTACCCGCCGCCCTTCGCAGGATCCATGCAAACTGATGCATCGCTGCGCCTGAATCTTGGCTTTGACCTGGATTTATGGGGAAAAAATCGTGCGCGCCATGCTGCCGCCCAATCGCGGGCGCTTGCCAGCCAGGCCGAATCGCAAGTTGCACGCAACGCGCTTATCAGCGGCGTGATTCAAAGCTATTTCAATCTGCAAAACGCGCTGGCCCAACACGATGTGATCGCGAAAATACTGAAACAGCTTCAACAGGTGCTGGCGATCACACGCGACCGTGTCGCTGCGGGTCTGGATACTCAAGTCGAAGTCAATCAAGCTGACTCAGCCGTCTCGTCGGCCAAAGTGCAATTAAATCAAACTGACACTAACGCCAACTTGTTACGTCATCAGTTGGCTGCCCTTTTGGGTGCCGGTCCTGCAAGAGGACAGAATATCAAGCCAGTGGCCCTGACCCAGCCCCCTGCGGGCGTACCGGATCAACTGCCAATGAACTTGCTAGGCCGGCGGCCGGACATTGTGGCGGCAAAACGCCAGGTGCAAGCCAGTTCAAACGAAATTTCCGCAGCCAGGGCAGCTTTTTTTCCCGATATAAACCTGTCTGCTTTCGCAGGATTTATGTCGTTAGGCCTAAGCAACTTACTACAAGGCAGCAGTCAGGTATACGGAGTCGGGCCAGCGATTACGCTGCCGATATTCAACGCAGGCGCCTTAAACGCGCAACTAAGCGGCAGGCGTGCCGAACGCGACCTGGCCATCGCCAACTACAACGAGACACTGCTTGCAGCTGTACGCGAAGTGGCCGACGCGTCGACGGCCATCCGTGCACTGCAACAGCAAATCATTGACCAACGAGCCAGCTACAAGGCCATTTCCTCCGCCTACGATATCGCGCGCGAGCGCTATCGATTAGGCCTGGGTAATTTTGTACAAGTATTGCTCGCTCAGAATGAAGTACAAAAACAAGCCATTCTGAACACCGACCTGCGTGCGCGCGCCTACAACCTGGATGCGCAGCTTGCCTCGGCATTGGGTGGCGGCTACGAGCTCACCCCCAAGACGACAGACTGAAAGACAAGCCCCATGAAAACTGAAAAAAAACAGTCCTATACGCGCAAACGGCTTCTGATCGCCGCCACCCTTTTTTTTATCGTGCTTGGCGTCGGCTACGCTATTTGGTGGGCCATCTTTGCATCGCACTATGAGTCCACTGACGACGCCTATGTGCATGGCAATCTTGTCCAGGTAACCTCGCAGATCAGCGGCACGGTCATAGGAATTGAAGCTGACGACACGCAACAGGTAAGCCAAGGCGCCCTTTTAATCAAGCTGGACGCCACCGATACCGGTGTGGCGCTTAAACAGGCGCAGGCAGCACTGGCCCAGTCAGTGCGTCGCACGCGCACCCTGTTTGTTCAAAACGACGCCCTTCAAGCCGATATTGCCATGCGCCAGGCCAATGTAGACCTTGCCAGCGTAGATCTGGCCAAAACACAAAATGATTTAAGACGACGCCAGGCACTGGCCAAATCGGGAGGCATCAGCGGCGAAGAAATCTTGCACGCGCAAACTGCCGTCAGAGCAGCAGAGTCAGGTATGGCTCAGGCCAAAGCAGCCCTGGCTGCGTCCAAAGCCACCCTGGAAACCAATCAGGCCTTGACCTCGGGCACCACCGTGGCCGCCCACCCCGACGTGCAACAGGCCGCTGCGCAACTGCGCAAAGCCTGGCTGGCCAACGCACGCACAAAAATACCCGCGCCTGTCGACGGAATGATCGCCCAGCGCTCTGTACAAGTAGGCCAGCATGTGGCCGCGGGCACGCCCTTAATGACAATAGTGCCGTTGCATCAAATGTGGGTCGAAGCCAACTTCAAAGAGGTTCAGGTAGCCCACATGAAACCCGGACAAAATGTGAAACTTACTGCCGACGTATACGGTGGAAAAACGGTATATCACGGCAAAGTACAAGGCCTGGCTGCGGGAACCGGCAGCGCCTTCGCCTTGCTGCCCGCACAAAATGCCAGCGGCAACTGGATTAAAGTGGTTCAACGCGTGCCTGTACGCATTACGCTTGATGCGCAAGAGCTTCTAACCCACCCCCTGCGCGTCGGTTTGTCCATGGCCGTTGAAGTAGACCTCTCTACCGCCAGCTCGCCAAAGGATCAGCCCTCGGAAAACTCAAAGCTTGAAACCACGGTATTTACCAAAAACGAAAAAGGCGCCGACGTCCTTATCGCGCAAATCATTGAAGCCAACCTCTCGTCATGACTGCCGAAGAGCCGAAAACTGCAACACCGCAAGAAGCACAAGCCCTCGCCAGTACCGCGTACCGGCCCCTTGAAGGCAAGGCCCGCGTATTCGGAACAATTGCCTTGTCGGCGGCAGTTTTCATGAACGTTCTGGACTCGTCCATCGCCAATGTGTCAATTCCTACCATTGCGGGCGACCTTGGAGTCAGCGCCACCCAAGGTACCTGGGTCATTACCTCGTTTGCCGTAGCCAATGCGATTACCGTTCCCCTTACGGGCTGGCTCACGCAACGCTTCGGCCAGGTACGATTATTCGTGATATCGGTACTGCTGTTTGTCGTATCGTCCTGGCTATGCGGATTCGCCTGGTCGCTTGAGTCCCTGGTCTTGTTTCGCGTAATGCAGGGTGCCGTGGCGGGCCCCATGATTCCACTATCACAAGCCTTAATGCTGGGCAGTTACCCCAAAGCCAAAGCGGGCATGGCCCTGGCGCTATGGTCTATGACCATCTTGGTAGGGCCTATCGCCGGACCATTGCTGGGCGGCTGGATTTCCGACAATTACAGTTGGTCGTGGATTTTTTATATCAATGTCCCCGTCGGTTTGCTGGCAGGCTGGGCATCGTGGCAATTATATAAAGACCGCGAGTCTGTGCGCGCCAAACTGCCGATTGACGGCATAGGCCTGGCGCTCCTGGTTATATGGGTCGGCGCACTGCAACTCATGCTCGACAAGGGAAAAGAACTTGACTGGTTCAGCAGCGGCGCCATTACCACCATGGCGATCGTCGCCGTCGTCTCCTTTGTTTTTTTCATTATTTGGGAACTAACCGAAAAACATCCGGTGGTCGACTTAACGCTCTTCAAAGGACGCAACTTTTCATCCGGGGTTGTCACCCTGTCTGTCGTTTACGGCGTGTTTTTCGGCACCGTCGTGCTGCTGCCGCTGTGGATGCAAAGCACCTTGGGCTACACGGCAACCGACGCCGGCATCGCTTCCGCGCCTGTTGGCATTCTGGCCATTATCCTCTCGCCTATTGTGGGCAAACTGCTGGCGAAACAAGATCCACGCTATATCGTCACGGTGTCATTTCTGATTTTTGCGCTGATCAGCTACATGCGAGCGGGCTTCAACACCCAGGTCGACATCGGCACCATCATGCTGCCCACCTTTTTGCAAGGCGCCGCAATGGCCACATTCTTTATTCCCTTGACGACCATTACCCTGTCGGGGCTGGACCCACAACGCCTTCCTGCCGCTGCCGGACTGTCGAACTTTGTACGTATTCTGTTCGGCGCGTTCGGCACCTCGATCACCACCACCCTGTGGGACAATCGCGCCACCTTGCACCACGCCCAACTTACCGAAGCGGCCAAACCCGGTGAACCCGCCTTTGATGTCGTCATGTCCAGCTTGCAAGGCAAAGGCCTGAGCCATGAACAAGCGGCAACGGTCGTTAACAACCTGATCAATCAACAAGCATTTACCATGTCAGCTACCGATATTTTCTATGCGTCCGCCATTTTGTTCCTGGTGTTGATTGCACTGGTATGGATCGCCCGGCCTGTGCGCGTGAAAAAAGACGGCGCCGACTTAGGGGCCGGGGCACATTGATGCCGCTTTCGATTTTCCTGTATACCTTCTAAGCCGACACCGTCGCAATGAACTAGCGGCCAAACCAATCCAGCAACCGCTGATTAACACCATCGTAATCTTCATACTGAAGCCAATGCCCGGCATCGGGAACAATGTCCCACTCGCGATTGGCTCTTCCGCCCGCAAGCTGAGGACCAAAATACTGCGGCGTGCAGGTCACATCGTGCTCGCCCCACAGTATTAGGGTGGGTCCGCCAAAGCGATCCAGCGATTCCAGCAAAATCGGGCTTTGCGAAATGCCTTTGCTACGAAAACGAGTGTGCACGCATGAATACCGATGCACATTCAAAGCCAGCGCATCCGCCGGGCCATGCAGCATGAATCCTTGCAGATTTTGCAGCAGATCAGCATCCATGCTTGCTGCGTCGGAAGATCGCCGCCAATTCACCAATTTAGTATGTTGCCGACGCTGACTGCCATGTCCCGGCACGCCAATCAGCACTAAGCGACGCACCCCCGGACGACGCACGGCTAAAAGCGTCGCCACAACGGAACCGAAGGAAAACCCGGCGATATCGATGAGCGTACTTTCGCCCACCAGGGTATCAAGAGTAGTGCTTAACGCATGCAACAGCGCATCGAAGTCGCCCCGGTTGTCGAGATCGGTGGAATCGCCATACCCTGGCAAGTCAGGCACCCAGACTGTATACCTGGACGCCAGCGCCTCGATATTACGCACCCAATGCAGCCAACTGCCATGCCCGCCATGAATCAGCACCAGCGGCTGGCCGCTGCCAAAGCTACGCCAACACATCTGCCCGTGCGCGTACGGCACCATTTGTCGATTTGCCCGTGCCTCCAACTGGTCGATAAAAGCACGAGCCTGGGTCTCGTTAGACATCATCCTGCGTTCCTCGTCTATTTTTTTCTTGAAATTCGCAAGAGTTTACTAGACAGGGACGCCAACCGTGATCCGTTTTAACAATTTTCGGAAGGCGGAAATCCTGGCACGCAGAAGAAGGGGCTGTCGTTATTGCTGCCGCCACGGTCCTGATACGAACCGTCGCCCGCACAGCCAAATAGCGCCAACACTAAAGCAATCAGCAATATCTTCATATCGTTCTCGCCGTGTTTTGATGTTATTAATTTTAATGGTTCAGTCCGTCTCGGCGCATTGCAACCGGTAAGGCATTGAATCTATTTAAGTTAAATTAATGCCAAACATGTCATCGACAGCGGCAGCAGCAGCAGCAGCAGCAGCAGCAGCAGCAGCAGCAGTAAATACGAGTATATGAGAGCGACAGCTCTGTAAGACTGCGATTAAACAGAAGGGTTGTGTCGCATTAATTACGCGACGCAAGTCAGAGCTAGTCCTTGACGGAACATTCCGCCGATCCAGTCGCCCCTGCACTCTGGGCCGGCCTAGTGGATGCTACTGGTTGATTACTGCGGCTGCTCCCACGCGGATGGCGACTCAGTGAATCGACATGCGTATGGAAACGAAAAAACCCCGCCAATTTTTGGAAGGACATGCTGCCATGCCGCGGATAGGCAGCAGATGAGATAACTGATAAAACGCGCTATAAATACGGCTATGCAAAGGATATCCACACCATGACCCGCATTAACTGCGTTCCCGTAGAAGAGCTAAGCCGTCAACATCTAATTGCCGAGTACAGGGAGCTGCCTCGCGTGTTCGCTCTCGCCAGAAAGGCTTCAGAACGAAACGGATTTAGCCAGCCCGCAGAATACACACTAGGAACCGGTCATGTTGTGTTCTTCTACACCCGCCTGGGTTATCTTGCGAAGCGTCACGCTCAATTGGTCGCGGAGATGCTGCTCAGAGGGTACAAGCCAACATTTACTGGATCGTTAAAAGATGCGCACCCAGATATACCGGACGCCTTTTGGGGCGGCTGGGAGCCAACCACCGAAGCT
>DATCVA010000031.1:0-26323 GCA_036567205.1 Eoetvoesiella sp.
GTCTGGCCACTGAATTGGGCTTAATTGACATCGAGCCCTGCGAGATCGCCGTTATCCCTCGCGGCGTACGCTTTCGTGTCGAACTTATCGATATTGCGGCGCGCGGCTACCTACTTGAAAATTTTGGGGCTCCCATGCGCCCTCCCGAACTGGGCCCTATCGGATCCAACGGCATGGCTAATGTCCGAGACTTCAAGACACCGGTTGCCTGGTATGAAGACATCGAAGGCGATTTCCAGTTGATTGCAAAATTTACCGGAGGCTTCTGGCGCAGCAAAATCGACCGCTCGCCCCTTGATGTCGTCGCATGGCACGGCACTCATGCACCCTACAAATACGACTTGCGTCATTTCAACACCATAGGTTCGATCAGCTTCGACCATCCTGACCCCTGCCTGTTTACGGTACTGACCTCGCCATCTGATACCCCGGGAGCAGCCAACCTAGATTTCGCGATTTTTCCGCCACGCATCCTGACCATGGAGAACACCTTCCGTCCGCCCTGGTTCCACCGAAATATCGCCAGCGAATTCATGGGTCTTATTCAAGGCATCTACGATGCCAAAGCCGAAGGCTTTCTACCCGGAGGGGCCAGCCTGCACAACTGCATGAGTCCCCATGGCCCCGATGCCGAAACCTTCGAAAAAGCCTCGGTTGCAGACACTACCGCACCGCACTATATTCGCGATACCATGGCATTCATGTTTGAAACCCGGCGGGTTATACGCCCCACCAACACAGCCCTTGCCTCGCCCACCCGGCAACAAAACTATCATGAATGCTGGCAGGGAATAAAAAAACATTTCAACCCAGCTCACGCGTAAAGCCATCAGGATTTATATATGTCATCTATGCCTTACTTAAATGAAACACACGATCCCGCGCTTCAAAGCTGGGTTGCTACGGCCAATATTGCCGACAACGGTTTTCCCATACAAAACCTGCCGTTCGCGATTTTTCGCGAATCGGGCACCAACAATGCATTTCGCCCCGGTGTCGCCATAGGCAAGCAAATACTCGACCTCGCTGCCTTAGCGAAAATCCAGCCATTTTCGGGTCTTGCGGCCGAAGCGCTGGCTAGCTGCAACACCGCCAGCCTTAATCCTTTAATGGACTTAAGCCAGGCACACTGGTCAGCACTGCGCCTTGAACTTTCACGCGCCCTGCGCCAGGGCGCACGGCTGCAAAAAACACTGGAACCACTGCTGGTTGAACAGGACAAGGCGCAGTTCAATCTTCCTGCCCACATCGGCGACTACACTGATTTTTATATATCGCTGCATCATGCAACAGCGGTCGGCAAACAGTTCCGGCCCGACAACCCTTTGCTGCCCAATTACAAGTGGGTACCTATCGGTTATCACGGACGCGCCTCCAGCATTGGAATTTCAGGGCAAAGCTTCCCCCGGCCTGTAGGCCAAACCCGCCCCCCCTCCGACGCAGCCGCCCCAAATTTCGGCCCCTGCCAGCGCCTGGACTACGAACTTGAGCTGGGCATTTTTGTGGGTCACGGTAACGCACAGGGCGATCGCATTACCATCGACCAGGCCGAATCCCATGTATTTGGCGTGTGCATTCTTAATGACTGGTCTGCGCGCGATCTGCAGGCCTGGGAATACCAGCCCCTGGGTCCGTTTCTGGCCAAGAATTTTGCCAGCACCATTTCGCCCTGGGTGGTCACACTCGAGGCAATGGCGCCATTTCGCACCGAGATCAGGCGCGACGCCGCCGACCCGCAGCCCTTGCCCTACTTGTCATCTGAGCAAAATAAAAAGGCCGGTGCATTCGATGTAAACCTGGAAGTATTGCTAACCACGCAGCAATCACGTGCCAGCAACGCCGAACCCGCGCTTCTGTCCCGCAGCAACTTCAAAGAGGCCTACTGGAGCATTGCGCAGCTTATAACCCATCACACCGTCAACGGCTGTAATCTTCAGGCCGGCGACTTCCTGGGTACCGGTACGCTTTCAGGCCCAAATATTGGCCAGGAAGGCTCGCTGCTGGAACTGAATCATGGCGGCAAGACACCGATCGACCTGCCTTGGGGCGAGCAGCGCACCTTTCTTCAAGACCACGACGAAGTCATCATCCGCGCCCAATGTCAAAAACCTGGCTACCCAACCATAAGCTTCGGACAATGCTCTGGCACCGTCCTGCCCGCAAAGCTGTAACGGACCTTTGCACTCGCCAAATCATTTATTCCATTTCGAAATCAATTGCGAGCACGAAGGCGAAGCGCAGGCAATACATGTACGACAAGCTAATGGGTACGGCAAGCGAAGCCGACACGGCTTGCAGTTGATTTAAATGGAATTACAAGACCTTCCCGGGATTCATTAACTCCCGGGGATCCAGCGCCTGCTTAATACGTCTCATCAACGTCATTTCGACCGGATCTTTGTACTGAGGCAGAACATCGCGTTTAAGCTGTCCCACCCCATGTTCAGCACTGATCGACCCGCCAAATCGATAGACGCTGTCATGCACCAACTGATAAATATCGTCCTGGCACTGCAGTAACTGCTCTTCGCTGTAAGCACTGCCCCTGGCCACGTTGTAATGCAGATTTCCATCGCCCAGGTGGCCAAAAATAATGTGCTCGATACCCGGAAAATGCGCCTGCAAGGCCGCATTAGTCAGCTCGACGAACTCAGCCATTTTTGACACAGGAACAGACACATCGTGCTTAATGCTTTTTCCAAAGGCCTTCTCGGCCAGCGGTATGCTTTCCCTTAAATGCCACAAAGCTTTACTTTGCGAAATGTTTTCGGCAATAACCGCGTCCACCACCAGACCGGCCTCAAGCGCCGTGCCTACGATTGTTTCAAAACGCTCGCGGGCGTGCTCGGCGCTTTCGCTGTCGGAAAGCTCCAGCAAGGCATACCATGGCAATTGCGCTGAATCGCCTTCGAATGGAATCCTTTGCTGCGGATAGCACTTGGTAACGCCATGCAGACAATTGCCAGCGATAAGCTCGAACCCGGTTAACGCGGGCCCAAACCCTTTACGAGCCACAGACAACAACGCAACGGCATCAACCACCGAGTTCAGGCCAAGCAAGGCCGTGCACTGTGCCACGGGTAAAGGATAGAGCTTAAGCGTAGCCGCCGTAATAATGCCTAATGTACCCTCGCTGCCAATGTAAATATCGCGCAGATCGTAGCCTGTATTATCTTTGCGCAGACCGCGCAAGCCATGCCAGATTTCACCCTCGGCCGTCACAACCTCGATGCCCAGCACCAATTCACGCGTATTGCCATAACGCAAGACTTGAGTACCGCCCGCATTCGTGGCCAGATTACCGCCTATGGTACAGCTGCCCTCGGCCGCCAGACTCAAAGGAAAGAGCCGGTCTGCCTCACGCGCCGCATGCTGCACAGATTGTAAAATACAACCCGCCTCGGCCACCAGGGTGTCGTTATCGGTATCGATGCTTCGAATCTGATTTAACCGTGCCAAAGACACCACTATGGCCGATCCGCTAAGGTCGGGCGTAGCCCCACCGCACAAACCGGTATTGCCGCCCTGAGGAACCATGGGCACGTTGTTTGCTGCACACCACTTTACAACCTGCGCGACTTGTTCGGTTGAGCCGGGCTTGACCACGGCCATGGCATTACCAGAATAACGGCCGCGCCAGTCGACCAGATAGGACTCGGCGTCGGCCCCTGTCAATACATAAGGTTGACCCAAAATTTGAACTAGCTCATGCAATCGATTCATTGTTTACCTTCGCGCCCGTATTGGCAGGCTTGCAGCAATACATTAGATGATTATGACATTTTAGCCGCGCTTTATGCGGAAGCGCCGGCCCGGCGCCAAAACCCATATAGCCGGGCACTACGTAAGTAGTGCCTCCCTTGCCATATAATTCACGGCCATGCTTTCATTTCTATGCCTACTTCCAAGGAAACATTGTGACGACGAATCATTCGCTCCCTGAAGCGGTCTTTAAAGCTTATGACATTCGCGGCACTGTGCCCGACCAGCTTAATCCCGATTTCGCCCGCCGGCTGGGCAATGCTCTGGCGCAACGTGCCCGAACCGAAGGAATCTCAACCCTGGTGGTCGGTTATGACGGCCGCCTCAGCAGTCCCGAGCTATCCCAGGCCTTGCAAGAGGGCATTATGGCTGCAGGCGTCAATACCATCGACCTTGGAATGGTGCCCACACCCCTGGTGTACTTCGCGGCTTATACTCAAGAAACAGGTTCGGGCGTTGCCATTACCGGCAGTCACAACCCGCCCAATTACAATGGTTTCAAAATGATGATGGGCGGTAAAACCTTGCATGGGGCCGACATTCTGGGGTTAAAAAACACCATGAACGACCCCGCGCCGCTAAATGGCGTTTCCCGCGGTACACGGCAAACGCTTAGTCTGATCGACACCTATATCAAGCGTGTCACTTCCGACGTCAAATTGGCCAAACCCCTGAAAATTGCCATCGATTGCGGCAATGGCGTAGGCGGCGCTGTCGCGCCGCAACTATTTAAAGCCCTGGGCTGCGAAGTAACCGAGCTCTTCTGCGAAGTCGATGGCAACTTTCCCAACCACCACCCCGACCCCGCCGATCCGGACAATCTCAAAGATCTCATTCAACACGTTAAAAATAGCGACTGCGAATTAGGCTTGGCCTTCGACGGCGACGCCGACCGCCTGGGCGTAGTAACCAAGTCCGGCGAAATCATCTGGCCCGATCGCCAGCTAATTCTTTACGCGCAAGACGTATTGCAACGCGTGCCCGGCGCCACCATCATTTTTGACGTCAAGTGCAGCCGCTACGTTGCCGAGTCCATCAAGCAAGCCGGCGGTCAGCCGCTTATGTGGCAAACAGGCCACTCCATGATCAAGGCCAAGCTGGCCGAAACAGGCGCACCGCTGGCAGGCGAAATGAGCGGTCATACCTTCTTTAAAGAACGCTGGTTCGGCTTCGACGATGGCCTGTATACCGGCGCACGCCTGCTTGAAATACTGTCGCGCTGCGACGATCCATCGGCCGTGCTGGAAGCTCTTCCCCAGGGTATTTCAACACCGGAACTCAAGCTTGAAATGCAGGAAGGCGAGCCGCACGCCCTGATCAAACGCCTGCAAGATGAAGGTAAATTCCCACTTTCGGAAAGCATCAACACCATAGACGGGGTGCGTGCCGAATACAGCGACGGCTTTGGGCTGGCGCGCGCATCCAACACGACCCCTGTTGTCGTGCTGCGCTTCGAAGGCGACAGCACTGAAGCGCTCGAACGTATTCAAGGCGAGTTCCGTGCGGCCTTGCTGGCGCTCAAACCGGGCGCGACCCTACCGTTTTAGGTTTTCAACGGCAGCTTCGTAAAGATCCAGATGGACTTTGACAACATGCCGGACATCGAACTCGCGTTCTGCCAGTTCACGTCCGGCAACGCCGAACTTGCGACGCAAGTCCCCGTCGTCGGCCAGGCTCTGAACCGCGCGCGAAAGCGCATTGGCGTCTCGGGCGGGCACCAGCAGGCCAGTAACACCCGGTTCAATCGCATCGCGGCAGCCCGGAACATCGGTTGTGACGACAGCACGCGCACAGGCCGCGGCCTCGAGCAACGATTTAGGCAAGCCTTCGCGATATGACGGCAAAACAGCAATATGCGACTGCCTGTACAGCGCTGCAATGTCGGTTTTTTCACCCAGGAGTTCAACCACACCCTCGTGTTTCCAGACCGCTAATTCAGCGTCGCTGATACTGGCCGGATTACCTTTATCAGGGCTGCCCACCAGCCTCCAGTGCAATCCGCTGGGGTGCCCCGTCGCCGCCTTGGCCGCTGCCACGAACTCTCTTACCCCTTTGTCGACCAGCAGCCGTGAAACCATGATGGCAACCGGCGCTCCCAACGGTTCGGGAGATGACTGAAATTTTTCCAGATCCACGCCCGAACCGCGTATAAGCACCACCTGTTCGGGACGCACGACCTTCGCCTTGCCAAGTACATCGCGATCATTGACGTTCTGGAAAATAACACGGCTATTGCGGTGCCCCAATGCCAATCGATAAAGAACTGTAGCCGCCAGACGCAGGTAGTCAAATCCTTGGCGCTGGCCGGTAAAAATAAAACCCAGCCCAGAAACCGCGGCAATAAACGCCGGCACACCTGCCAGCCTGGCCGCTATCCCGCCATACAAGACAGGCTTTATCGTTACTGCATGCACGATACTGGGCCGAAGACGCCGGAAGAGACGCCACAGCGCATAGATACTTTGCACTTCCTGAATCGGATTTTTACCGCTGCGAGTCAGGGGTATAACGTGATGATGCAACCCATGATCGATTATCCTGGGGACCGCGGCGCCATCCATCGTGGCAACATGCACTTCATACCCTGCCTCTAAAGCTCCGAAGGCCAGGGGCAAGCGATGCGAAAGAAAAAACGCCGGGTTATTCACAACAAACAACAAACGCCGGGCAGCGTCCCGCGGGCCGGCCGCAACGCCGTGCTTGCCGATAGCCGAGCCACGTGCCGGCATATCAAGCGCCACGCGCCGCCATACCGCCTCGTACGCCGCAGTCATCGTTGCCAGGCTAAACAATTGCCCTACACGCTCGCGTCCCCGTCGACAACGTTCAACCAGCTCGGGCGTTCCCAGGGCAGTAAGCGCATCGTCGATCGCCCGTGATAGCGCCACGGCATCCTGCGGCTTGGCAATCCACCCTTCAGCATCCACAATTTTTGCGGCATCGCCCACGTCGGTTACCACGCAAGGCACGCCCACAGCCATAGCCTCGGCCACCACATTGGGAAATCCCTCGGCGCAGCTGGACAAAACATGCACGTCCAGCGCATTCATGATATCGGGGACATCGTCACGCATCCCCAGCAGCATAACCTTGTTACGCAATTGAAGATGATCGATTAACGACATCAACTCGGCATTGGCCTGCTCCATGTCGGTGCCCACAAGCACGCAACGCATCTCGGGAAACGACTTTAAACTAAGCGCCATCGCATTCAGCAAATTGGCATGATCCTTAAGCGGATTCCAGCGTCCGACAGTACCGATCAACGGCACCCCTTCCGGCACACCCCACTGCGCCCTCAGGCGGGCTCTTGCCGCTGGGTCCGGCTGCCAGCGCGATAAATCGTAGCCATTGGGAATAACCACCATCCGCTTGGCGCAGTAGCCCCACTGCTGATGGCGCTGCGCCGCATTATCGGCGCACGACACAATGACTGCCGGCACAGTTCCCGAGAGCCGCGCGCACAACCACGATATGGCCTTGGCGCTACGGCTGGCTTTTTCCAGGTTCGCCCCGGAATTTCGAATACCCCAGAACACGGCCCTGATGCCGGCCAGGCGGGCTACGACGCCGCCTATCAGGTCGGCATGGTACATCCAGGTTTGCACTACGTCTGGTGCAAGCGTGCGCAACAAACGGTATAGGCGCGACAAGCCAGCAAGCGACAAACGTCCGGAAGACATATTCAGCGTCAGTACATTCACACCCTCGGAACGCAGACGCCCGCCAAAGACTCCTTCGTCAGTCATGGAAATAACGGTGTGCCGGGTGTTTTTCCCCGTCGTGGTAACCAAGCGATGCAACACCGTTTCGGCTCCGCCCTGACCTAGCCCGGAAATAACATGCACCACATGCAAAGCAGCGCCGGACGTGGTAATTGGAGTCCCAGTCATAGGTTTTCCTTGTCGGAATGGACGCCTGCCTGCCTGATGAGCGTATCCCATTTCTCGAGCACCACCGGCAAGGCGTAACGTTGCCGCACCGAAAGCGCTCCCTTCTGCGCCAAAGCATTGCGCAAGGGCGCATCGCCCAAAACCCGTCGCAGACTGCCGGCCAGAGCGGCCTGGTCGCCCGCCGGAACCAATAGTGCATCGCCGCCGTCGCGCGTCATTTCCCGTGGCCCGCTGGGGCAGTCAAAGGTTACGCACGGCAGGCCTATGGCCATGGCCTCGAGCAACACATTGGGAAAACCCTCGACAGCGGAGGTCAGGACAAATGCATGCGCTTTAGCCAGTTCCGCCCAGGGAGCTTCAGTGCGGCCCGGCAGCATAACGCGAGACGCTAACCCTGCGGAAGCAGCCAGGCGATTCAAATCGCCGCGTAGCGGCCCTTCGCCCCAAATGACCAAATCCCACTCAGGGTAGTCGGCAGCAAGCTCTGAGAAAACTCGTATCAACAATTCGAATTGCTTTGCCGGAACCAGGCGGCCCATTGCCACCAAATGATAGCGTCCCCGGGAATCCGGAGCCCGCTCAGCCAGCGATACATCCAGAAGCTCTGGAGGCAGAGGATTAGGTATCACTTCAAGACAGCGAATACCCGGCACCATTTTTTTGAACGGTTCAACGCTGGACTGTGCTTGTACAGTTACCACGCTGGCCCTCCGATAAGTCAAACGCCGCAAGAATTTCAGAAGTGCGCCGCTGCTTGTACTGGCCGCGGGATTGGTTCTTTCACAAACAATCACGGGCACACTCAAACCATACGTCGCTATCAGGGCTACGACATTCACATTGGTTAAAAATGAAACAATTATGCCGGGCTGCTCGTCGTGCACCAACTTGCGCAGAGCCCGCAGCTTGCCGATACCCGCCAACAAAGGGTTACGCGACTTATGCAGGTAATCAGCCAGCCACAGCAACTTGACTTTGGGTGACAATGGGTAAAAACATGACCCTTTACCCGTGTAGGTGGGAACCAAGGTCACGGCATCACCACGCTCGGCCCAGGCGCTGGCAAGCGTGGCCGCCACCCGCTCAGCTCCGCCCGCATGCATTGAGCTGACCAGGAACAATATTTTCATTGCCGTTCCAAAGCGCTGCTATTGCCCGCCTCTTCATCCAGCCAGGCTTGCGTCATGAGTATGCTCCATAGATGAGTACTCCAGTCCCGCTTTCCGCTTTGATGCTCTTGCCATTTCCGCAGTATGGGCGCGGCATGAAACACGCCCTGTTGCCGCAGGCGGCTCGGGTCGAGCAACGCCGCTCCCCAATCTTTTAACGGCCCGCGCAACCAATTTGCCAAAGGTATCGAAAACCCCTTTTTCGGCCTGTCTACCATGGCTGTCGGCACATGCCGGCACAATAACTGACGCAACAGCCACTTGCCTCGCCCGTCGCGGATTTTATAATCCAGCGGCAGCCGTCGCGCAAACTCGAATACACGGTGATCTATCAGGGGAACCCGGGTCTCCAGCCCTACGGCCATCGCGGCGCGATCCACTTTCACCAAAATATCGTCAGGCAAATAGGTCAGTGTGTCGAGCAGCGTCATCCGATCAAAAAAATCGGTATCCGACGACGCCCGGTCAAATAGTGTCGGTGGAGTTTGGGCGCCGACCACCACTTGGTTGGGGTCTTGCCAGTACGAGACAAAGGGCAGGTAAAACTGCCCCTCGTGATCGGCTGAAACGACTTCAGCCAGTTTATCCAGTTGGTCTCTGATGCGGCCAGCCGGCATTACCCTGGCCGCAGCACGGCCAAACATGGCTACCGGCTCGCGCAGACCTTCAGGTATGGCTTCACGTTTGTCCCACCAACGCTGCGCTCGAAAATAACGCGAATAGCCACCCAGCAGCTCATCGCCGCCATCGCCCGACAAAGCCACGGTTACGTGCTGGCGCGCCATTTGAGTCACAAGTACAGTTGGAATCTGCGATGAATCGGCAAAAGGCTCGTCATACAGGGAAGCCAGCCGTGGCACCACCGCCAACGCATCATGGGCGGTGACATACAGTTCGGTATGCTGAGTGCCAAGATGCCTGGCAACGGCTTTAGCGTGCTCCGCCTCGTTGTAGGCCGGCTCGTTGAAGCCAATGGAAAATGTTCGGACCGGCTGTGAGCTTTGGGCCTGCATCAGCGCCACCACGATCGAGGAATCAATACCGCCGGACAGGAACGCCCCAAGCGGTACGTCAGCAATCATCTGCCCCTTTACAGCCGCTCCCAATACCTGCCCAAGCGCATCCACTGCCTCTTTATCGGAATCAAACGATAAAGGCAGGGTGCTGGCCTGATCGGCCACTGTTTGCGCGGACCAGTACACCTGACCCTGAGGAACGGTGTGTTGTCGACGGTGCGTTTGTGTAAACGTGACCCATGTACCGGGCAGCAATTTTTGAACAGAACGATAAATGCTGTATGGCGCTGGAATATAATTGTGCCGCGCCAGCAAGGCCAGTGCGCGGCGGTCAAGATCTTTGTTAAAGCCTGGAATATTGACCAGGGCTTTAAGCTCGGACCCAAAAATAAAATTATCGCCTGCATAGCCTGCATAAAGCGGCTTTTCACCCATACGATCGCGCATCAGGGAAAGCGTCCGCTCCTGGCGATCCCAAAGGGCAATCGCAAACATCCCGACAGCCAGGCCAAGTGTGGCTTCTATTCCCCACGCGGCAAAGCCCGCCACCAACGTCTCGGTATCGGAGTGCCCCCGCCATGCAGGCGCCTTGCCTTGGGCTTGCAAGCGTTCGCGCAGGTCCATGTGATTGTAGATTTCGCCATTCAGCACCATGGCAAAACGCCCGCAGGCCGACACCATGGGCTGATGGCCTGCTTCAGTTAAATCGAGAATTGCCAGCCGGACGTGCCCTAAAGCCAGCCCAGACGCATTGTCTTCCCAATAGCCTTCGCTATCGGGTCCGCGATGACGCATGTTTTCGCAAGCGCGTTTAATTACGGCCTGCCGGTCAGGGACGCTTCCCCAGACACCAACGATTCCGCACATATTCAACCTGCCTTTGGCCAGCACGTCCAGTGCTGCACCGGTTTAACGATCTTCGAATACCTGGCGCCAAAGTGTCATGACACGCGTCACCGAAAAGCGGTCACGCACATCGACAGCCCGTTTGGCATAAGCCTGGCGCTGTATTTCGTGCGCCATCATATCGGACAAATGTGCAGCAAGAGCCTCGACGTCTTCCGCAGGGTTGACCAGTACGCCATCGATGCCGTTGCGAACAATTTCGCGAGGCCCCGTCTCGCAATCAAATGCGACCGGCGCCACGCCGCTTGCCATGGCCTCGATCAGGGTATTGGATAACCCTTCAACACGGGAGCTAAGCACATATAAGTCGGACTGAGCATACCAATCGCTGATATTGCCGACGCGGCCTGGCAGGCTGACACGCGAGGCCAGCCCCGCCTCATCGATCTGCTGCTGCAACGACTCGCGGCAATCGCCCTCGCCCAAAATAACCAGATCCCAATCGGGGAAAAAATGCGCGACCATCTCGAAAGCCCGGACCAACAAGTCAAAACCTTTGTGGGGATGAAGACGTCCAGCGGCCAAAAGGCGGCGCCGCTCGCCCTTCTCGGGAGGAACAAGCACTGGCTCGGTATTTTGCAGCGGCCAGCGCACGGCATTGGGAATTACGGCAAGGCGGCAGCCAGGCACATGCTCGTCCAGCCAGGCCGAAGTGCCCGAGGTAAGGGCAACGACTTTGCTGGCTTGCGGATAGGCCCAGCGCCTTAGGCGCAACCACATACTGGACAGCTCTTGAGAAGGCGGATGCGTATGTTCGGTAGCAATAACCCTGCACCTCAAGCCACGTGCCGCCACAATGGCCAGCACAGAAGCCGTGGTCATCATGCCCAGCACCACCGTGGGCCTCTGTTTTTTGATCAATCGCCGCAACAACCGGACGCGACGCAAATTGGCCAGCACACCGCTGATCGCTCCGGTGCTGGTAGCGGCAGTACCCAGGGCAAAACGCTGCACCTGCGGGTGCAAAACGTAGGCGTCATCAGTGGCATCGGTTTGAGTCACGACAGAAACTTTATAACCACGTTCGACCCAATAGGCGCTCAGGTCGGCCGCCACACGCTCCGCCCCTCCGCCGCTAAGCGAATGAATCACAATCATTAAATGACGCTGGTGCAACGACTTGGACAAAGCAGTACCTGTATTCATTCTATTTATTAGACTTATATCCGCTCTCCACCGGCCGCATGGCAACAACCACGTAACAGGTGTAAGACAACGCGTACATAAGACTGGTTGCAAACATAATGCCGGCTGGCCCCATGGACGGAGCCAGCATTTGATTCATGACCGCCTTTAACGCAAAATTGGCAACCGCAATTACGGCCATGACGCGATAGCGGTTTTGACTGGCCAGTAATTGAACAAGCACCAATACCCCAAAATAAAAGGGCAATTGCAGCAGTCCCCAGCGAAAGACATGGGCTACCGCCAACGTATTTTCGTGGTTGAAGGCGCCACGCTCGTAAAGCAGGCTAACTCCCCACGGAGCCAACAGCCATCCGGCCAAAGTTACGGCGGCCCCGGCCAGCAACATCAACCCCGACCACTTAAGCGCCATTGATCGCGCCCTTTCGGGCTCTCCCCGGCTTTGAATATCGGCCAGGACCGGCAACGCCGCACGCCCGACCGATGCGGCTCCGACGCCCAGCAACAAAGCCAGCAAACGGCTGGCGTACCCTAGTGTGGCATTGGCGTTGGAGCCCAGGTTTGCGGCCGTGTACTGATCAATGGGGCCCACAAAACTCATGGCCACCTGCCCTACCAGCATGACGCCCGCCGCCTTGACCATGTCGGGCCAGTGTTCCGACTTGAAGGTAAACCGGGGCCCGGCCCACAAGCCGTCCGCTTTGCTTGCCAGCCGCAACAACCACACAGCCTGGATCACGAACCCAACCAGAGTCCCCCACATAAGAGGGCCAACATCGTGTACCGCTCCGGCCAACATGACCCAAACAAGGATCACAACTGCCGGCACGCTATCGAGCAGCGTATTAATATGACGTTCGTGCGACCGCAACCGGGCGGTGCTCAGGCCGACAATTAACGTCAACAGGGCCGCCGGCGCAAACGCCAGCATCAATTTGGAACTCATCAAATGAGCTTGCGGCGTAAGCCCCTTTCCCGACCAAATCAGAATGTAAGGCCATAACAGGTAGGTCAATAGCGCCAGGACTACACCGACCGCGATTACCCATGCCTGAAGCTCGCGCAAAAAACGGACCCGCTTTTCCTCGTCTTCGTAGCGAGTGCGCACTAAAACCGGTATAAGGACAACGGACATTGCCCCCACAATCGTCAAGGGCAGCCAGCTCGCCATAACTTGCGTGAACTGATAGGCGTCGACCGCATCGCTAACACCGTAACGATACGCCACCGCCATTTCTTTAAGTGCTCCCGCGGCTTTAGCCAGCACCAGAAAAAAGGCAACACGAAACGCACCCAGCGCAATGCGGCGATGGTCGTTATGAAGGCCCGAAAGGCGTTGCGAAAGCCTTTTCAAGTTAACGCAAAAATTGCGTGTACCAGGGCATGGATACTTCAAGGCCCTGGACTATATTGTGCATAGGCTCATACCCCAATAGCTTTTTCGCCTTGGTGATATCTGCTTGAGAATGGCGTACATCACCTGCACGAAAATCGGCATATACAGGTTGCTTGTCATAGACAATACCGTTATTGCCCAGAGCCTGTGCCAAATATTGAAACAGCTCATTCAGGCTCGTTCGCGCGTTATAGGCAACGTTATAAACCTGGTTGACACCCTCTGGCTGAGCAAGCGCGGCCAAAATATTCGCCTGAACCGCATTTTCCACGAAGCAGAAATCGCGGCTGGTTTCGCCGTCGCCATTGACAATGACATCCTGGTCGCGAATCATTGCCGCCACCCACTTGGGTATAACCGCTGCGTAGGCTCCGTTGGGGTCCTGGCGTTTACCAAATACATTGAAGTAACGCAAACCGATACTGCCGAAACCGTACGAGCGGGCAAAGACATCGGCATAAAGCTCGTTGACGTACTTGGTAACGGCATAGGGCGATAAAGGCCGGCCAATATGATCTTCAACTTTGGGCAGGGCTTCGTGGTCGCCGTAGGTTGAGCTGGACGCGGCATACACGAACGATTGCACCTCGGCATCGCGTGCGGCCACCAACATATTCAGGAAGCCCGATATATTGACGTCGTTGGTAGTAAGAGGATCTTGCAATGAGCGCGGCACCGAACCCAGCGCCGCCTGGTGCAATACATAATCCACGTCCTCCGTCGCCCTTCTACAGACGGCCAGGTCGCGAATATCGCCTTTGATCAAGATAAACCTGGCCCACTGATCGGCGGATACCGTTTTCTTAACTTCGTCCAGATTGTATTGATGCCCGGTTGAGAAGTTATCGAGCCCGACCACCTTCTGTCCCAACAGCAACAGGGTCTCGATAATGTTGGAACCGATGAATCCTGCACAGCCCGTTACCAGCCACCGCCGAGGCTGGGCCCGCAGGTTTGCTATAACTTCTTGATAACGAGTATTCATAAGACACCTTCTTTAAAATTACAGACGCAGATCAGATTCGTGTGCGGCAAGCACGTACTTAAGATCGTATAAAACATGGTCGGCCTTGCCCAGTGCCCGAATAGCTTCGGTGCCCATAGCAACGAACTGATGATGGGACACAGCCAGAATAATTCCATCGTAGGCATTGGGCTGGGGCGTTTTGATAGGTGTAATACCATATTCGTGGATGGCCGCGTCAACCTCGACCCATGGGTCATATACGTCGACCTCAATATTGTATTCGCCCAGCTCGCGCACAATATCCACCACTCGCGTATTGCGCAAATCAGGGCAGTTTTCTTTAAAGGTCAGCCCCATGACCAAGACTTTGGAGCCTTGCACCTGAATACGCTGCTTGGTCATGGCCTTGACCAATTGCGACACCACATAGCCGCCCATCGAGTCGTTCAGCCTGCGCCCCGCCAAAATAATTTCAGGGTGATAGCCAAGAGATTGCGCTTTGTGGGTTAAATAGTAAGGATCGACGCCAATACAGTGCCCGCCGACCAGGCCGGGACGAAAAGGCAGGAAGTTCCATTTGGTGCCGGCGGCCTCAAGCACGGCCTGCGTGTCGATGCCCATTTTATTGAAAATAAGCGCCAGTTCGTTGATGAGCGCAATATTTACGTCGCGCTGGGTATTCTCAATGACCTTCGCGGCCTCGGCCACGCGGATTGACGGCGCCTTGTGCGTTCCCGCAACAATGATTTCACGGTAAATAGCATCGACCAGCTCGGCAACTTCGGGCGTTGAGCCTGACGTGACCTTTTTAATAGTGGACACGCGGTGCGCTTTATCGCCTGGATTGATACGCTCGGGACTATAGCCGGCGAAAAAATCTTCGTTGAATCGCAAGCCGGAAATACGCTCGAGCACCGGCACGCAGTCTTCTTCGGTAGCGCCCGGATAAACCGTAGACTCGTAAATGACAATGTCCCCGCGTTTTAGCACTTTGCCCAGGGTTTCACTGGCGCGGATCAAAGGAGTCAGGTCAGGTTGTTTGTATTCGTCGATGGGAGTCGGCACCGTCACGATAAATACATTAGCCTGCGCCAGCTGCACCGCCTCGTGAGTGAACGTTAAACTTTTGGCTTCAGCCAACTCGGCGGCATCGACCTCAAGAGTGTGATCTTGCCCCTGTTTTAGCTCGGCAATCCGGCGCGCATTGATATCGAAGCCTAAAACGGAACGTTTTTTCCCGAACTCGACCGCCAAAGGCAGGCCTACGTAGCCCAGACCCACCACCGCTAGTTTCACGTCTTGAATTTGCAACTTGATTCTCCCCTGTTGGAAGCTTGAATAAAAACCTGAAGAACAACCGTTTTGGCCGGGTCAGTGGTCGTGCTCTGCATCGGCCGGCTTATGCGCCGGCATATGCCGATTATCGCGCCCAAGCGAGGGCAATAACAACCAAGACGGACGGCGCCACGACACCAGACTCCAATAAAGCCATATATAAACCGCCGAGAACAGCACCAGACTTGCACACAAAGCCCAGGTGTTGTCCCACCAGATCGTGGCAGGCACCAAACCAATTAGCGTAAGGACCCACAAATAAGGGGATGCCATGGCATTGCACAGCGCCGGGACGGCATGACGCCTGTCACGGCTGAATGTGACACGCACCAGACGCCTGAAAACCAATTGGTGCAAGTGCAGGGCGTCGGGCTGATCAACCGGGGTGCCTCGTTTAAAGCGTCGGCGCCAGATTGAAAACAAAGTCTCAAAAACCGGATAAAACAGAACAGCCAATGCATAAAACGGCGACACGCTAGGGTTGCGCACAACGAGTTGCACGGCCAGTTCGGCCAGCATGAAGCCAACGAAATAAGCCCCGCCATCGCCCAAAAACACACGTCCAAAAGGGAAATTCCACACCAGAAAACCCAAGGTTGCCGAGGCAAGCGCCGCAGCCACCAAAAAGATCGGTATATCTTGCACCTGCAACGCCACCAGACAGATGGAGAGCGCCATGAGTGTAGCCACCATCCCGGCCAGGCCGTTCATGCCGTCGACGATGTTCAGGGCGTGCGTACAGCCCCCTACTGCCACCATGGTGAACAATAACGAGACGGGCCAATACGACAAGATCCAATCGAAGCCCGACATGCCGACTCGCGTAATGCCCCCCAGTAGCCACCAGGCAATGGCAGCGGATAAAAAGGCCGCCATCAGGCGCTTGCCCGAGCCCACATCTTTTGTGATGTCTTCGAGCAAGCCCGCAACAAACACCGGCATAGCGGCAATAAACAGCACCGGCCAGAGCCAGGTCAACGTCATATTGCTAGGCCCCAGGACTAAAAGTCCTGCCAGGCTTCCGGCGACAACGGCAAGCCCGCCCACCCGCGGCGTGGCGCGCGAGTGAGAAGCTTGCGGTTTAGTTAAATCTGAATCACCTGTAAATGCGCCGTGCCAACGCTCGGAAGCAACGATCAAGCCGCCTACGGTAAACGCTACGATACAAATATAAAGCCAGGTGAGAGTGTCCCAAGTTTGAGGCGAGGTCACACAACCCCCATACACAATTGAATAACTAGCATTATCGGATGTATTTGTAACACGAGGCCAGTACAGCCGGAATTAAATGCAACAAGAAATAACGGCGCACTTTAAGTAGGCAGGAAATACGCTCCACGCCCACCCTCAGCAAAAAATCAAAAAAAAAGCCCGAGATCGTGAGATCTCGGGCTAAATCCACCAAAGGAGGAGGGTGGAGGAGACAACCTTGGCATGTCGGGCTACTAAAACCAAAAGGCTTGAGACCGGGTGACTGGAGTTCTTACTTGGGGTTTCCCTCTACAATCACGTTTCGACATCCGATAACTAAATTGTATAGAAACCCGTTGTGCATTGCAAGGTGAATTTCGAAAAGTGTTGCTCAATAGCCAATTTGTTGTTTTTTTGACACATCAACACCAGTTTTTATTGACGCCACCTAGGGGAAAACCTTTATTCAGTTACAAAAGACTTGCCGTTAAATCCAATATGCCGTTGTCGTCATGATTTTAGCCATGCCTCGCATGGCAAATTGAACAGGCTTGGCCAATTCTTGCGCGCCGCGGCTTTCTGCCGTTGAACGATGAGCGATTTCATCGTCCCGCATTTGCTCGACAATACGGCGCGACCGTACGTCCGCAGCCGGCAACTCGTCCAGGTGCTTGTTTAAATGATCCTCGACCTGAGCTTCCGTTTCTGCCATGAAACCCAGGTTTTTAGGAATGCCGGCATAACTGGCCGCCAGCCCCAGGGAAAATGATCCGGCATACCACAATGGATTCAAATAACTTGGACGGCTTTGCAATTCGTGAAGACGGTCGCGGCACCACACAAGATGATCGACTTCTTCGGATGCCGCCTTAAGCAATACCTGCTGTATGGATGAATCGCGGCAAAACACCGCCTGCCCGCGATACAGGGCCTGGGCGCACACTTCACCCACATGGTTCACCCTCATTAAAGCGGCCGCATGCCGCTGCTCGGCAGTGCTCAGCTCTTGTTGAGCAACAGGTTCGGGTTTGCCGGCTGGATTAGGCCGCCCGGCATGGGCGGCTCCGGTTAGCACTTGCAGCGCCCGCCCCACTTCGGACAAAACATTGTCCAATACACTGACACGCCGTGAAAATGTGGAGCCGCCTGATATTGCGCCCTGTTCGCTCATAATCAACCTTAAAAAAACATCTCTTGCCAAGCCCAACTAGCCAAGGCCAAGAGTCAACCAGTATTATCCCTGCTATCCATAGTACAAAACATTTTAAATTAATGTTTAATTCGACTTCCAAATCAACCGCCGACTGTGTCGGCTTGGCTCGCGGCATACATGTATTGTCCAGGCCTATATTGGGAAATCGAATAAGGCACGCTACACTTTAAGCTGAGCCGGTAATAGTTACCGCATAGATCATAGCAACGAGGTTTGTATGGAATGCACAATCGATTGGGGTGGCCCTGAGGGCATGGTATTTGTGGCTCGCACAGGCAGCGGCCATATTACGGCCATGGATGGCGCACCCGAAGGCGGCGGCAATAATCTTGCGCCGCGGCCCATGGAAATGCTGCTTACCGGCGCGGGCGGCTGCGCAGCCTACGACGTCGTCCTTATCCTGAAGCGAGGCCGCCACGCCATAACAAACTGCCAAGTTAAACTAACCAGCGAACGCGCCGCAACCGATCCCAAGGTGTTCACCAAAATCCACTTTGCGTTTACGGTTACGGGATCAAACCTGCCCCAGGCCGCGGTCGAGCGTGCCGTGCAGCTATCCCACGACAAATACTGCTCGGCGTCGGCCATGCTGGCCAAGACGGCCGAAATCACGCACTCGACCACCGTAATTAATACGTAGTCATTGGCCAAAAACGTCTGCAGCCCGTTGTTTAACCTGTTATTTATCGCCTGCCATTACCTATGCACCAGTACGAAGATTTCATGCGCCATGTTTATGAACATGGCCAAACCAAAACAGATCGCACCGGAACAGGAACGCGGTCGGTCTTTGGGCATCAGATGCGATTCAATCTGGCCGAAGGCTTTCCGTTAATCACTACTAAGAAGCTACACACAAAAAGCATTTTCATCGAGCTGCTCTGGTTTTTGCGCGGCGACTCCAACGTGCGCTGGCTTCAAGAGCGCGGCGTATCCATCTGGAACGAGTGGGCCGATACCCAAGGCAACCTGGGGCCTGTATATGGCGTACAGTGGCGCTCGTGGCCCACACCGAGCGGTCAGCACATTGATCAGATTTCGCAAGTGCTCGAGCAAATCCGCGTCAATCCCGATTCGCGCCGACTAATTGTATCGGCCTGGAACGTCAGCGACATTCCTAATATGGCCTTGCCTCCGTGCCATGCTTTTTTTCAGTTCTATGTGGCCGACGGCAAGCTGTCTTGCCAGTTATACCAGCGCAGCGCCGATATTTTCCTGGGTGTCCCGTTTAATATCGCCAGCTACGCCCTGCTTACCCATATGGTGGCGCAGCAATGCGACCTTCAGGTCGGCGACTTTATCTGGACAGGCGGCGATTGCCATTTGTATAGCAACCACCTCGAACAAGTTCAGTTGCAGCTCTCGCGTACGCCCCTGCCCTATCCCAGGCTCAACATCAAGCGCAAACCGGTGACACTTTTCGATTACGAATACGAAGACTTTGAAATTCTCGGCTACGAATCACACCCTCATATCAAAGCGCCCGTGGCGGTTTAAGCGAATCATTACATGCCTTACCCCTACATAAAATTTGTCGTCGCCTATTCGGACAACCGGGTCATAGGGCGCGACAATGCCCTGCCATGGCGTTTGCCCAGCGACCTGGCCCACTTCAAGCGAAACACCCTGGGCCAACCTATTATTATGGGCCGCAACACCTGGGAATCTCTGGGCCGCCCGCTGCCTGGCCGCCCCAACCTCGTCGTTAGCCGCAACTCCAACTTCCACGCAGAAGGCGCCAGTGTCTTTGCGTCAGTGCAAGACGCCCTAAGCTCTTGTGCAGACCAGCCCAGCGTATGCATTATCGGCGGGGCTCAGATTTTTGAACAAACCTTGCCGCTCGCCGACGAAATCATTGCCACCGAAGTGCATGCCCAAGTCGACGGCGACGTCTTTTTTCCGGTGTTGAACCCCGCGCAGTGGCAAGAAACCGAACGTCTTGCCCAGCCGCACGAGAATGGGTACGACTTTGATTTTGTAGTGTATAAACGAGTAAATGCCTAACCCTATGTAGTTCCGGATTGCCAGCTAACCTGAAGGGCCGCCATGAACGCAAAACCCAATGTTCCCGATCTGTCGAACCTCTGGATGCCGTTCACGGCCAACCGCCAATTCAAAGAGCATCCACGCCTGCTCACTCAGGCAAAAGGCATGTATTACACCTCTGCCGATGGGCAAAAGCTCCTGGACGGATCTGCGGGTCTCTGGTGTGTAAACGCCGGACATGGACGTCAGGAAATTATTGACGCCCTGGCGCGGCAAACCGCCCAGCTCGATTACGCGCCGGGTTTTCAACTGGGCCATCCTGTTTCCTTTGTAGCGGCTACCGAAGTAGCCAAACTCATGCCGCCGGGCATGGATCGAATTTTCTTCACCAACTCGGGATCCGAGTCGGTCGACACCGCGTTAAAGATTGCCATCGCCTATCACCGCGCTCGCGGCGAAGGCCAGCGCACCCGCTTTATAGGCCGCGAACGCGGCTACCACGGAGTGGGGTTCGGCGGGATCTCGGTGGGTGGAATTTCCCCCAACCGCAAGACTTTTTCGGGCGCGCTTCTACCCGGCGTCGATCATTTGCCGCATACCCACGACTTGTCGAAAAACGCCCATTCGCATGGACAGCCAGCCTGGGGCGAACACCTTGCCGACGAACTCGAACGGCTTGTAGCGTTGCACGACGCCTCTACCATCGCAGCCGTCATTGTCGAACCTGTTGCAGGTTCTACCGGTGTGCTTATACCGCCCAGGGGCTACCTGGAAAAGCTGCGCGTCATTACGGAAAAGTACGGCATATTGCTGATTTTCGACGAAGTAATCACCGGCTTTGGCCGTCTGGGCGCCGCCACAGCCAGCGAGTTCTTTAACATTACCCCCGACCTTATTACCTTAGCCAAAGGGATCAGCAACGCCAGTGTTCCAGCAGGCGCGGTCGCCATCAAACGCGGGGTGTACGACACAATCATCAATGCGACTGAAACGGGAATAGAATTTTTTCACGGCTACACGTATTCCGGTCATCCGCTGGCAGCGGCCGCCATTGTGGCCACGCTAGGCATCTACGAGCGCGAAAAACTCTTTGCTCGAGCTAATACACTGGCACCCAAATTCGAAACCGCCGCCCATCAGTTAAAGGATTCACGCCATGTCATTGATGTGCGCAACCTGGGGCTGGTGGCCGGTATTGAACTCGAACCGCGCCCAGGAGCCCCAGGGGCACGCGCAGCAGAAGTCTTCAACCGATGCTTCGACCAAGGCGTTCTGATCCGATACACCGGCGACACCCTGGCTGTCTCGCCCCCGCTAATCATCGACGAGGCACAAATCGACCAACTTTTTAATACTATTGCGAACGTATTGAAAACAATAGACTAAGCATCGGGGCCACTGGGCAGACAGGCTGGAACGTCTGCAAATAATGCTTGGCCTTGAGCCGCATGAAATACGCGGCATTTAAAAGAATGCAATTCAAGCGCTCCCGGACTCGAATGCTTCCATTTTTCCGGTTATTGGTTGCTGATGCGCGTAAGCAACAACGTTTTGTAAGGCTCCTTTAAAACGATGCCCCATAGGCGTATTCGCTCCGGTATGGGGCGTTACGATCAGGTTGGGAATACCTGCCAAATGACCTGCCGGGACAGGTTCTATTTCGAATACATCCAGTGCGGCGAAACCGAGTCTGCCCTTCTTCAACATGGCGAACAATGCGCCTTGATCAACTTGATTGCCCCTTGCCGTATTGATCAGCATCGCATCGGATTTCATCATATCAAGCTCGGCTTTGCCGATTATAGGGGGCTGGCCATCGGGCAGCGTTGCATGGATACTGACAATGTCTGCGCTACCTAGCAGCTCTTCCTGGCTTACCCGCCTGCCCAGCAACTCATCCGGAATTCCTTGTGGCGGATTCCGTTTGGTATATAAAAGCTGCATTCCCAGTGCACGCGCACGCCAGGCCACTTCACGTGCTATTTCCCCAAAACCTATTAGCCCCAATGTCAGCTCAGACAAAGGACGAAAACCATCCATCTTAAGCCCCAACCAGTTAGGATAGCGTTGAGTCTGTGTCGTTATCACCGGCTTCAGTTCTCGTGGATTTTCTCCGTTTAATACGGCGTTTTGAGACGAGGTCAATTGCCGCAGGGACGCCATCAGCAATGCAAGGGTGTGCTCGGCGACGGCAACGTGGCCTGCATCGGGCAACATGGAAACTGTAATGCCGCGGGCACGACATGCATCGACATCCACCCTCTCGATTGAGCGGCCGAGCTTCTGGACAAAGCGCAAATTCGTTGCGCGCTCGATAGCTTGGCGGCCCAACCCACGACTTGTCAAAATAAGCGCGTCGCAGCGCTGCAGCGCCGAGCCCCAGTCATTATCGCCGTCGTGCAAATCATACTCAAAACAAGCCTCCGCCAGCGAGTCAGGCCGACCAATATTGATCTCTGCCTGATACTGGTCAGGTCGTCCCCGTAATGCGGATCCGATCAATATCGTTTGAGCATCGTGGCAAAGTTCTGTCTTAGTCAAGTTGAATGCCCTCTTCCTTAATCAGCTTGTCCCATACGCGCCAATCCTTTTCTATAAATTTAGCGAAGTCCTGCGGACTTCCGCCCTGCGGCTCCAACGCCAGCGATTGCAATTTCTGACTTACTTCAGGCATTTTCAAAATGTCGCCCACATCTTTATTCCATTTCATGACAATGTCTGCAGGTGTGCCTTTCGGTGCGAATGTGCCGAACCAGGATGTAACCTCGTAGCCCGGCAAGCCAGACTCCGCGATGGTTGGAAGGTCGGGGGCCAATGATGAACGTGCGGTCGTTGTAAGCGCGAGCGCGCGAAGCTGACCTGACTTTATATAAGGGAAAGCTACGGGCAACGCAATAAAGCTCATGGTGACGCGGCCGCTAATCAAGTCGGCCATGGTAGCGCTTGCACCTTTATACGGCACATGAAGCATTTTTACGTTCGCCATTTTGCTGAATAGCTCGCCAGCCAGATGGGCGCCAGAACCGGCACCGGCCGAGGCATAACTGAGCTGACCAGGCTTAGATCGAGCCAGTTCAATCAACTCTTTAACTGATTTGGCCGGAACCTGTGGATTTACTACCAGCACATTAGGTGATGTAGCCGCGAGAATGACTGGGGAGAAGTCCTTTATTGGATCATAAGGCAACTTTTTGTACAGGCTACGATTGATCGTAAATGAGTTAATTGTCATCAACATGGTATAGCCGTCGGGCGCGGCTCGTGCGACTTGCACGGTGCCTACGTTACCGCTGCCGCCGGTCTTGTTTTCTACAACAATAGATTCCTTCCATTTTTCGGACAGCTTCTCACTGATTACGCGAGCGACAGTATCGGTAGCCCCGCCTGCGGCAAAGGGGACTATGTAGCGAATAGGCTTATTGGGATAGCTACTGGTGCTGGTCTGTGCGTCCGCAACCGATAGTGCGCCAGTGGATACGGCTACACAGGCAAATTTTATAATTACATGCCATAGTGATTTTTTCATTTGTCGTCTCCTAGTTTGTTGTCTTGGGGTTTATTACCGACTCAAGATCCGTCGGAAGTTGGCCACGGCCAAACTGATGCCGCGCCCTATGGTCGTACTGCCGCCAGCAATCAGAAGCACCTTGTTCTCCAGCCCGTTCCCGACCACATTGCCTTTATTCATTGCGCTTCCTTTATGTTGAAAGCTGCATAGGTATCGCTAGCAGCCGCTATTGTTTACGGGATACAACCCCGTCCCTGTCAAGACTGCATGCCCCACCGGCGTACAGTCACCGCTTCGATTTTCTGAAAAACCATGTGCTCGACGAACAAACCAATCAGTATGACCGAAAGCAAACCCGCAAAGACACTGGGGATTTCCAATAGATTCTTGTTCTCGTAGATGAACCACCCCAGACCGCCCGAGCCCGAAGCCACACCGAATACCAGTTCGGCGGCTATCAAAGTACGCCAGGCAAAGGCCCAGCCAACCTTCAGACCTGCAAGGATGCTGGGGAAAGCCGCCGGTATGAGCAAAAGCGCTATATAACGAATACCTGTAAGGCCATAGTTGCGCCCCACCATACGCAGTGTTGGCGACACGGCAGTAAATCCGGAATGGGTATTCAATGCAACAGACCAAAGAACCGAATGCACCAGCACAAATACAAGACTTCCGTTACCCAATCCGAACCAGATAAGAGCCAGCGGCAAGAGCGCAATCGCGGGCAACGGATTGAACATCGCAGTCAAGGTCTCAAGAAGATCATTTCCGACGCGTGAGCTCATCGCAAGAGCCGCCAGGATGGCAGCCAGCAATATCCCCACGAAATATCCGACAAGCAGAACCTTGATGGACATCCAGCCTCGCTGTAGCAAAACGCCGCTTGCCAAGTTGTCGTAGAGCGCCCGCAGGGTGTCCGTCAACGTGGGGAACAACAGTGAGTTATCCAGCACGGCGGCATACAGTTGCCACACGGCGGCCAGGAGAAGTACCAGTACGACCTTGCGGAACGAGGTCGTGTTATACAACTTCTCGCCAAGCGACAGCGGTTTTTGTATGACCCCGAAAGCGCTGTCGTCCACATCGCGCACATACTCGGGGCGAGCAGAAAGAAGTCGGCTACTCATGTGCGGCTCCCGCCGTTACGGATGAGTCGGGAAATAACAATCGATGAATACGCTCGGACATAGGCACCCCGTCCGCGTCCGCAATATCAACACCGTTGCTGTTCAGTTCCGCCCTGATGCGCCCAGGGTGCGGCGACAGCAGCAGGATCCGGCTGCCAATCATGATCGCTTCGGAAATCGAGTGCGTGATGAAAATGACCGTGAAACGCGTGTCATCCCAAAGCTGCAACAACTCCTCCTGCATCGTGCGTCGCGTCAATGCATCGAGTGCGGCAAATGGCTCATCCATCAACAAGACTTGCGGCTCCATTGCCATGGCCCTGGCAATGGCCACCCGTTGCTTCATGCCACCTGACAGCGTGTACGGATACGCATCTGCAAATGACTCCAGCTTTACTTTGGCGATGTAATGCATCGCTCTTTCCTGTGCAACATGCCGGTCGAGCCCTCTTCCTTTCATAAGAGGAAACATTACATTACCCAGGACTGTCTTCCAGGGCAGCAATTGATCAAACTCCTGGAATACAAACATACGGTCCTGGCCCGGACCTTGAATCGTCTTGCCGGCAAGTTCAATACTTCCCTCGCTTGGCTTCAGGTATCCGCCAATGGCTTTAAGAACTGTCGATTTTCCGCAGCCGGATGGCCCCAGAATTACAAAACGATCGGAGGCATGGACATCAAATGTAAGGCGATAAGTCGCCGTAACGACGCTGTCGACCGTCCGGTACTGCAGCGTCAAGCCCCGCACTCCAAGCAAAGGAGAAGTAGCAATGTGGTCAACAACACGATCAATCATCTGGCCCCCCTTGGACCCCCGTAATCACCATGCGTCACATCGCGGCCAGGGCCGTGCACGCGGTCATATTGTCTGCGCCGACCTTCAGGCCGACACGCGTTGACGTCTATTTAGTATTTGCGAACGAATGGATTCGGCATCTCGAGATCGGTCGAAATCCACACGCTTTTGGTATGCATGTATTCCTTTACCATCTCCGTCCCGCCCTCTCGT
The DNA here is from genome assembly GCA_036567205.1 of Eoetvoesiella sp. GTDB lineage: Bacteria > Pseudomonadota > Gammaproteobacteria > Burkholderiales > Burkholderiaceae_B > DATCVA01. The sequence goes on from DATCVA010000031.1 coordinate 25,628, forward strand.
CCGATGCCGCTATGCTTGTAGCCGCCGAACGGGGTGGTAAAGCTGGTTGAGCGGTAATTGTTGACCCATACCGTCCCCGCCTTGACCGCCTCGCTTACTTTGATGGCACGCTCAAGACTCTTGGTCCAGATGCCGGCGGCAAGACCATATAAAGTGTCATTAGCAATGCGGATGGCATCATCTACATCCTTGAAACGAATAACGGCCAGTACCGGGCCAAATACCTCTTCTCTCGCGATTCGCATGTCATTGTTCACATCGGCGAAAATAGTTGGATCAACGAACTGGCCGCACCCGAACTGCGGACCGGACAATGCGCGTCCCCCCACGACGCAGCGCGCACCTTCGGCCTTGGCAATGTCGATATACGACATAACCTTATCGAACTGCGGGCGTGTCGCAACCGGGCCGACTTGCGTTTCAGCCAGCAAGGGGTTGCCGATCTTCGCCTGCCTGGTCAGGGCCACCAGTTTTTCGAGCACCTGGTCATAGACTGTGTCCTGCACAAGAAGCCGCGAGCCCGCCATGCAGGTCTGGCCTCCCGCCGAGAAGATTCCCGTAATCGCACCGCGCGCCGCACGATCAAGATCCGCATCGTCAAAGATGATGTTGGGCGACTTTCCGCCCAGCTCGAGCGACACACGTTTAAAGTTGCGCGCCGCCAGCTCGTAGACCTTGCGCCCTCCGCTTTCCCCG
>DATCVA010000032.1:0-3550 GCA_036567205.1 Eoetvoesiella sp.
CCTTAATGGCCTGGAGTTGGTGGAAACCAAACCTGGCGCTGCCCCAGCGTCCGCGCCCACAGCACCTCCGGTGCGCCTGGGCCGTGCACGCAAACCTGTTGCCCAGGTCGCGGCAGAGCCTCTGCAACAAGTCCAGACTCACGACTCTTAAGCGGCGGGGGCCCACCTGCTTTGCTCCGGCAAAGCAGGTGGTTCTTTACAATCAAAAAGCATAAAAGCCAGGGGCCTTACCGTTGTTGATCGGTAAGGCCCCTGGCTTTTATCTTGAACCACTTACATTTAAATCAAACGCGCACTTTGTCGATTTCGATTGCCTTGCGCCAGGAATGTCTGCGCTTCGCCTTCGCGTTCGTATTTGATCCGGAAACGGAACAACGTAGAACGCATTAGCTTGCTTTAGCAATAACGTCGACCGATTGGCGCATGAACAACGCCATCAAATGCGCCAGTTCGTTACGCATTTGACGCCGGTCTACCACCATATCAATGGCGCCCTTCTCTTGCAAAAACTCAGATCGCTGAAAGCCTTCCGGAAGTTTTTCGCGCACCGTCTGTTCAATAACCCGCGGACCGGCAAAGCCAATAAGCGCCTTGGGCTCGGCAATAACAACGTCCCCCATAAAAGCGAAACTGGCCGAAACCCCACCCATCGTCGGATCAGTCAAAATACTGATAAAAGGCAATCCGGCAGCCGACAATCGAGTAAGCATCGCGTTGGTTTTGGCCATTTGCATAAGCGAAAGCAGGCTTTCTTGCATACGCGCACCACCCGATGCCGCCACACATATAAAGGGCGTGCGATTCTTAATGGCCTCTTGGACGCCCCGTGCAAAACGCTCGCCGACAACCGACCCCATGGAACCGCCCATAAACTCGAACTCGAAACAGGCAAGCACAACTGGCACCGACAAAATAGTGCCGCTCATTACCACCATCGCCTCGGATTCACCGGTTTGCTTGGTAGCGTCGGCGACACGTTCCGGGTATCTGCGCGAATCCTTGAATTTTAACGGATCAACGGGGCGCGTATTCTGGCCGATCTCAATACGCCCTTCAGCGTCGAGCAAAGCGTCGATACGGGCACGTGAGCCAATACGCATATGGTGATCGCATTTGGGGCAAACATTTAACGTGGCGGACAAATCTTCCTTATAAAGAACTGTCTCGCACGAAGGGCACTTGACCCATAAACCTTCCGGTACACGACGCGAATTTACGTCGTTATTTCGATTGATTCTTGGGGGTAGAATTTTATCAATCCAACTCATTATGGCGTATCCCTGATAGTAGGCTTCGACCCCCGATCAATGTCAAAGGTCGAGCCGGTTATTCTTTTGCTGCGTAATTGTATGTTCATGCACCCCGGCAGGGTGCATGACGGCTGGAATTATTGACTGAGCGCTTTGTGTATGCCGCCCAACCATTCTCTTGCGGCATCGATCGCCGCTATATCTGTACTTTGCAAACCATCGGCGGCAGCATTATCGTTTTCGCGCCCTGCCGAGGCCACAGCAGCCTCCATGGTCTCGATTAACTTGCTGCCAATAACGACCGCATCGGCCACCTGCCCCAAACGCTTAGCGCTATCGGCATCACGAATTCCAAAACCTACACCAACAGGCAGCGATACATGCTTCCTGATCTCGGCCACACGCGCCGCCACGTCATCGATATCGATATTGCCGGCGCCCGTCACCCCTTTTAGTGAAACGTAATATACATAACCACGCGCGATCATGGCTACCTTTTTAATCCGTTCTTGAGTCGATGTGGGAGCAAGCAAAAAAATGGGAGCAATCCCGGCCGTCTCGAGGGTTACAGAAAACTCGATCATTTCTTCAGGCGGATAATCAACCACCAACACACCGTCAACGCCAGCTTGTTGCGCAGCAGACGCAAATTCGTGCTGCCCCATACGTTCGATTGGGTTGGCATAGCCCATTAAAACTACTGGCGTCGACGTATTCTTCCGACGAAACTCAGCCACCATACCCAACACCTGAGTCAACCCAACCCCTCGGTTAATGGCACGCAAGCCTGCGCGCTGAATAACAGGGCCGTCGGCCATAGGATCGGAAAACGGCACCCCCAGCTCGATAACATCGGCGCCGGCTTCAACTAGCGCATGCATTAACGGCGCAGTGGCCTGCATTGATGGATCGCCTGCCGTAATGTAGGGAATCAGGGCTGCCCGCGGGGCCACTTTGCCAAATGCAACAGCAAGGCGATCGATTGTGGAGTTCATGTTTAACTTACCTTATATTCTTATAAACTGATGCCGCTGAAGTCGGCAACCGTATGCATGTCTTTATCGCCGCGACCCGATAAGTTAACCAAAATAATTTTGTCTTTGGGCAAGGTCGGCGCCAGGCGCACGGCATGGGCGATAGCGTGCGAAGACTCCAGAGCCGGCATTATGCCTTCGGTACGGCAGCAATCGTGAAATGCAGCCAAAGCTTCCTGATCCGTAACGCCAACATACTGGGCGCGGCCGCTGTCTTTCAGCCAGGCATGCTCTGGCCCGACGCCGGGGTAATCCAGACCCGCCGATATCGAATGCGTTTCCTGAATCTGGCCGTTCTCGTCTTGCAGAATATAAGTACGGTTACCGTGTAAAACGCCTACGGCGCCGGCATTTAGCGATGCTGCGTGACGCGGGCTGTCAAGGCCTTCGCCAGCAGCCTCGACACCGATCAGTTGCACGTCGGCATGGTCGATATAGGGATAGAAAATACCCATGGCATTTGAGCCGCCCCCTACCGAGGCCACCACGTAATCAGGCTGGCGGCCCGCGTCAACCGGCATCTGTTCAAGACATTCAGTCCCGATCACTGATTGGAAATCGCGCACCATCATGGGATAAGGGTGCGGCCCTGCAACGGTGCCAATAATATAAAACGTGTTCTCAACATTGGTTACCCAGTCCCGCATGGCCTCGTTGAGCGCGTCTTTAAGCGTGCGCGACCCTGACTCCACCGGTACGACAGTAGCCCCCAGCAGCTTCATACGGTAGACGTTGGAGGCCTGACGGCGGACATCTTCGCTTCCCATGTACACCACGCATTCAAGACCATAACGGGCTGCCACGGTCGCAGTCGCCACACCGTGCTGGCCGGCGCCGGTCTCGGCAATAATGCGCGGTTTCCCCATGCGGCGCGCCAGTAAAATCTGACCGATACAATTATTGATTTTGTGAGCGCCGGTATGGTTAAGATCTTCACGCTTAAACCAGATTTGCGCACCACCCAATTGCTCGGACCAACGCCGCGCATAATAAAGCGGACTGGGCCGCCCCACAAAATGCTTTAGTTCGTAAGCGAACTCATTCAAAAATTCGGGATCAACCCGATACTTATCGTAGGCAGCCCGCAGCTCGTCAAGGGCATGCACAAGGGTCTCGGCCACAAATGAACCGCCATACTGACCAAAATGCCCCTGGTCATCGGGCAAACTGTAAGATTTCAATGAATTACTCTCTGGTTACGCAACGTCATTACAACTACTAACTGGCCAATAGTGGATGGCCAATCAAACATTTTAACAGCGCCGG
>DATCVA010000033.1:0-3303 GCA_036567205.1 Eoetvoesiella sp.
GCCCAACGTCGTTACCCTGGCGATCGGGCGTAGTGGGGTCATGGGTGGCAAAAAATACCTGCAGCAAGGACTCAAAGCTGACTATGGCCGGATCGAACTTCACTTGAATGACTTCGATGTGCCCGGTATTTTTTTCGCATACCTGTTCATAGCTGGGATTGCTGACATGGCCTCCGCTATATCCGGGGATCACCTCGGTTACCCCGCGTACCGCCAGAAAAACTGACTCGGTGCACCAGAAACATCCCCCGCCCAGAACAGCCGTTTCAAGATCTGTTGTATCGCTCATTGTAGATACCTTCGTGCATGACATTGTTTATAAGGAACAGCCGCCACTCAAAACTACCGAGCGCCATTTTTACTTAAGGAAAGAATCCACTCTGCAATTGCGTGTGCGTCTTCTGGGTTGACTTGCGGCTGAGCCGGCATAGGCACTGCCCCCCAACGTCCGCGCCCACCGCTGCGTATGGCGCCGGCCAAATAATCGACCGCTTCAGGCTGATCCGCAAAACGCCTGGCGATTAGTTCAAACGCAGGCCCTGTCCGTTTCTTGTCGATCAGATGGCATGCCAGGCAATTATTGGCCCGGACCAAGTCCGGACCTATGGTTTGCGCCGCTATCGGCGCCGACCATAGTGCGCTGCCAACCATACACAAAGAAGCAAAAATCTTTAAATACATAAATTAGACAAACCAGACAACAAAAACAAAAAATTCAAACGTAGTCGCGCAGCCGCATAACGGCATGGACACTATCGCGGTATTATCGACGATATTTAACCAACAAGCCTACTCTATGCTCCAACATCCACAGTTCGATCCTGTCGCCGTACAAATCGGCCCGATTTCCGTCCACTGGTATGGCCTGATGTATTTAATTGGTTTCGCACTGGTATGGCTATTAGGCAGGTGGCGAATCAATCAGGGCAAGACCGATTTAACACTGCGCGATCTCGAAGACATTATTTTCTACTGCGTTCTGGGCGTCATAATCGGTGGAAGGCTAGGCTACGCATTACTTTACAAACCATCTGAGTACTTGGCGAATCCGGTGGAGCTTTTGTATTTATGGCAAGGCGGCATGTCTTTCCATGGCGGTTTGCTAGGCGTTCTGGTTGTATTGTTTCTTTTTGCCCGCAAAAAGAAAAAAACACTACTAGAAGTCGGCGACTTTATAGCACCGCTTATTCCTTTAGGGCTTGCTGCGGGACGCCTGGGCAATTTTATAAATGGAGAGTTGTGGGGACGTCCCACCTCGCTGCCATGGGGAATGGTCTTTGCGCAATCCCAGGATGGTGTTGCACGTCACCCCTCGCAACTTTACGAAATGGGGCTGGAAGGTTTTGCTCTGTTTGGCCTTATATGGTGGTTTTCCAGCAAACCACGCCCCGTAGGACAAATAAGCGCCGTATTTTTAATGGGCTACGGAGTGTTCCGTTTTCTGGTTGAGTTTACCCGCGAACCCGATTATTTTCTGGGTCTGTTGGCTGGCGGACTATCGATGGGCCAACTGTTGTCGCTACCCATGATAGTCGCCGGTGTGATTATTTTTGTGCTGAGTGCAAAAAAATCGAGCCGCGCACCGATAAAGTAACCTGTTCGGTACCCGCCTCAAGTGGGACACTGGACTTATCAGCCGCCATCGCCATCATGCGCGGGGCCGGCTGATACTGAGCTCCTGCGCCACCCAGATCAATGTTGCGGATGGTGTACGACGAAAATCCAAAAGCATCGGTCAGTGCTTGCGCCCGATCACGAAAAGCCCTGGCTGCCTCAGTCAACAATGCCTGCTCTTGCCTGGCCCGCGCTTGGGGCGACACCGAAAAATCCAGGCTGGCAATAGGCATGCGGTCGGCAAGTTTGCCGGCCAAATCGGACGCAGCGGCAAAATCTGTGGATTCGAGAACTATTTCGCCACGCCCTTGCCAACTTGAAATTTTGCCGTTCTTGTCGTGAAAGGGCCATAGACGGTAATTGCCACTGCTAACCTTCACTTTCGAATCAGCCCCTGCCTTGGCTTCTTGCATTACGCTATTGACAGCCTTGCTTAAGGCACTGTTTACCTTCGCCTGCGAGGCATCGCTTATTTCCGTGGCAAGAATGATTTTGACGGTGTCCTGCACCACAACTGCCGACGCCTGCGCATTCAGCGAGGCTTGCGGCTGCTTGGATTCTTCATGCGAAATTGACTCTGTTTGCTCGTCGTGCGCAAACGTGGGATGCGCAATCATACCAACGACAGCGCCAAAAACTACGCTTAACAGCCATTTACGCTTTTGTTCGATTTGATACATTTCGTCCCCAATAAACAAAGAGCCCGTCCAGATGGACGGGCTCTTGGAAAATGCCCCGCATGTGCCGTCTAGGCCGGCATCCTGGAACCGAGGGTTCAAGGTGGTCGCATTCAGCCAAGCGTCGGGATCACCAATTAAGGTGTTCACTCCTACTTGTCAATCCAGCAACCGGAATGCCAAAAGCATTGGTTCAAGGAATGTATGGCCAAGTCACGAACACTGCAGGGACTAACTGTTGAGTGCATTAATTTCCATTTAATGCACCCGTGATTCTTTACTTTGGAACAGCGGCGCCGACGACCTGATCGAGCATACTGTTCATGTCTTCAATTTTACGCTTGAAATCGCCAAGCGCAACATTACTTAAAGGACCGTTCGGAGCCCGCATAGCCAGAAGTTCTGCGGCGATTTGGATGGCAGCCATAACTGCAATACGCTCGTTACTAGACACTTTACCAGATCCTTTGACCCCCAGCATGCGCTGATCCACATGACGGACCGCCGCAAGCAGCGCTTCCTTCTCGCTGGGGGAACACGCCAGCGAATAATCGCGGCCCAATATAGATACGTCGATACGCTCCATTTACATTACTCCTGAGGCGCACCGGGCAGGCGCATTAAGATCGCATCAATGCGTTCTATTGCCGAACTGGCCACGGCACGCAAACGCTGAGTGTCTGACTGGCTTGTCTGCAGGTTTTGCCTGAGCGCTTCATCGCTGCTTTGGTAACGCCCTATTTCGGTACGCAGTTCGCCTTGCGACGCTTCAGCCTGGGCCCGTATGCTGTCAACCTCGGTCGTGTGCTGCTGGATACGCTGCATCATGGACTGGCGCTCGGCCTGTTGCTGAGAAAGTTGCTCGCGCAAGGCATCGCGCTCTTGCTCGAGGACAGTAAGACGAGTTTGCAGCGCCGCCCGCTCGGCCTGAAGCTGGCGAGTAACCTGCACCATTTGCCCGATACGGGCAGCGAGGGAATCTAGATCTTGCAACATGGGCGTTATCGTAAAC
>DATCVA010000034.1:0-6077 GCA_036567205.1 Eoetvoesiella sp.
TGATACGAAAACAGGCGATTACCTTGGCGGTTCGCGCCGTATTGTGGGTAATGTCCAGCTCTACCTTCCATTCCCGGGCGCTACGCGTGACCGCACCTTGCGCTGGTTTGTATTCGGCGATGCCGGTCAGGTTGCCAATACGGGCGGAGGCTGCGCGGCGGGGCGCTCGGGCAGTACGGTCGAAGACCCATGTGGCTGGCGTTATTCGGCCGGTGTCGGCCTGTCGTGGGAGTCTCCTATGGGGCCGTTGCAGTTGTCCTGGGGCAAGGCTCTTAACGCCAAAGAGGGCGACGACCAGCAAGCGTTCCAGTTCCAAATCGGTACGGGTTTTTGATGTAAGCCATTTAATGGCACAATAGCTCTTTTATCTCTGCTTCTTCGCAAGGTAGATTTTTCATGAAGTCTCAAATCGCATTAAAACTTTCAGCTGTAAGTCGTAGTCTTTGCCGAGGAAACCGCGCGTTGGTGTTGGCTGCCTCGCTTGGCGCCATGTCGCTTGTTGCCGCACCGGTGCATGCACAGGCAACAAAAATCGGTTTTGTAAGTACCGAAAAAATTCTTCGTGACTCCAAGCCGGCTAAAGCAGCCCAGGCAAAGATTGAATCCGAATTTAAACGCCGCGACGACGAGTTGCAAAAGTTGGCTAATAATTTGCGTAGTCAAGCACAAAAACTCGATAAAGACGCGCCGGTGCTCTCCGAATCCGAGCGCGTTAAACGCCAGCGTCAATTGGCTGACCTCGATTCCGACTTGCAACGCAAGCGGCGCGAGTTTCAAGAGGACTTCAATCGTCGCCGCAACGAAGAGTTCTCGAGTATCGTTGAAAAAGCCGACGCGGCCATTAAAAAAATCGCTGAACAGCAAAACTACGATCTGATTATTCAAGATGCAGTAACTGTAAGCCCTAAGGTCGATATTACCGATCAAGTGATGAAAGCGCTGGGCGGTTAATCGCGTATGCCGGTATTGCTAGCGTCAGATCAAGCGCCATCCTTACGCGAGCTTTTGGGAGCCGCCAACACGGTAGGTCTGGATTGTAAAGTTGTTGCTACGTCAAACGAGCCTGAGCCCGGTATTCGGGGTTTAGGCTCATTGCATTCGGCGGGTCCCGGCGAAATCAGTTTTTTATCGAATCACAAACTGCAGTCCCAGTTGGCAGATTGCCGTGCCGCGGCTGTTATTGTCGCTCCGGAAATTTACGAATCGCTGCAGGGCCAGTCCTTGCCATACTTCATCGTCGTGTGCAGTCAGCCGTATCTGCTGTATGCCTTGTTGGCTCAATGGTTCGATCAACATCGGTTGAATCATTTACCTGGGGGCATTCATCGCAGTGCGGTTATTGACTCATCGGCTCAAATTGACGCCGGGGTCAGCATTGGACCGCATTGTGTCATCGAGGCCAGAGCCAAAATCGGGGCCGGCTCGCGTATCGGAGCCGGCTGCATTATTGGCGCCGACTCGGTACTGGGTCAAGATTGCCTGTTGCATGCTCGCGTTACGCTTTACCACGGCGTCAGGGTAGGTGACCGTGCCATTTTGCACAGCGGCGTCGTACTGGGGGCCGATGGCTTTGGCTTTGCTCCCGATCCATTTAAAGAGCGTGGTGCCTGGGCGAAAATTGCCCAGCTAGGCGGTGTACTTATTGGCAACGATGTTGAAATCGGCGCCAATACCACAGTAGATCGTGGCGCGCTCGAAGATACGACTATCGGCCATGGCGTCAAACTCGATAACCAGATCATGATCGCCCACAACTGCCAGATCGGCAACCATACCGCCATGGCGGCCTGTGTTGGCGTTGCCGGCTCGACGATTATTGGCCAGCGCTGCACCATCGGCGGAGCAGCCATGATTTCGGGGCATCTGGTTCTGGGCGATGATGTACACGTTTCGGGTGGTACTGCCATTACATCCAACGTAAGCAAGCCAGGCCGGTATACTGGCGTTTATCCGTTTGCCGAGCATGTTCAGTGGCAACGAAATGCTGCTGTATTGTCGCAGCTCGCTCATTTGCGTCGCCGGTTACGCAATGTAGAAAAAACCGATCATTAAACAATAATTAATCGCGCACGACGACGTGCGCCTGCAGGATATAAAATGGAACTCGATATTAAGGATATTATGGCCCGACTGCCGCATCGCCACCCGATGCTGCTAGTAGATCGAGTGCTAGAAATGGTGCCGGGGAAAAGCATTGTCGCGCTTAAGAACGTGACCATGAACGAACCTTTTTTTACGGGGCATTTTCCGCATCATCCGGTGATGCCAGGTGTATTGATCATTGAAGCCATGGCGCAAGCCGCCGCGCTGTTTTCGTTTGAAGACGACAGCGGTGTGAATCCCGCCGATAAAAAAGTGGCTTACTACCTTGTGGGTGTTGACGGAGCCCGTTTTCGCCGCCCTGTCGTCCCGGGCGACCAGTTGCGTCTCGAGGTCGTCGCCGATCGTATTAGCCGTACGATGTGCAAGTACACGGGTAAAGCCACCGTTGATGGTCAAGTGGTTGCCGAAGCCAAGTTAATGTGTGCGATACGTATTCTGGAAGATTGATGGATAGTTTAATCCACGCCACAGCCATTGTGGCGCCAGGCGCCGAAATTGCTTCCGATGTGACCGTCGGTGCTTATAGTGTTGTTGGCCCGAACGTTCGAGTTGGGGCCGGGACTATTATTGGTCCGCATTGCGTTATTGACGGGCATACAACCATCGGCGAAAAGAACCATTTCTATCGGTTTTGCTCAATTGGCGGCATGCCGCAAGATAAAAAATATGCCGGAGAGCCTACTCGTCTGGAAATCGGCAATGGCAATACAGTCCGTGAGTATGTCACTATCAATACCGGTACAACGCAAGACGTTGGGGTGACTCGCCTGGGCGACGATAACTGGATCATGGCCTATGTGCATATCGCGCACGACTGCCAGCTTGCCAATCATATTGTTATTGCAAATAGCGTTCAACTGGCGGGCCATATTTATATCGACGATTGGGCTATTATCGGCGGCTTGTCGGCGGCGCATCAGTTTGTGCGCATTGGCGCCCACACCATGATTGGCGGCACGAGCACATTGCGTCAGGACATCCCCCCTTATGTAATAGGCGCCGGAGATCCATTTCGTCCGGTGGGCATTAATACTGAAGGTCTAAGCCGTCGCGGCTATTCAACCGAGGCGATCGGGGCTCTTAAAGAGGCATACAAGATTTTGTACCGGCGTAATTTCAAGGTCGAAGAGGCTATCGAGCAAATTTGCGCCTTGCAGGCCGAGCGTCCTGCCGCTCACGATGCGCTTCAGGTTCTGGTGGATTTCCTGAATGCCTCAACCCGGGGCATTGCGCGCGCATGAATTTGCGTGTCGGCATGGTGGCCGGAGAACCTTCCGGGGATCTTTTGGCTGCTCGGGTCATACAGGGCATCGGCTCTCACATTGGGCAGGGGAAATGCGAGGGCATCGGCGGGCCGGCGATGCAAGAGCAAGGGTTCGAGATATGGCACCCCATGAATGCTCTGTCCGTATTCGGCTACGTCGACGCCCTTAAACGTTTGCCCAGCCTTGTAAATATTTATTTGAATGTCAAGAAAAACTGGCTTGCCAACCCTCCCAGCGTTTTTGTCGGCATCGACGCGCCTGACTTTAATTTGCGTCTTGAGCACCAGTTAAAACAGGCCGGAATCCCCACCGTTCATTTCGTAGGACCGTCTATTTGGGCCTGGCGTTACGAGCGCATTCACAAAATACGTGAAGCGGTTTCGCATATGCTGGTGTTGTTCCCCTTTGAAGTAGCTATTTATCAAAAAGAAGGCATACCGGTCACTTACGTCGGCCACCCGTTGGCCGAAGTGATTCCCATGCAACCGGATCGCCAGGCTGTCAGGGCGCGGCTGGGTATAGATCAAAGTGTGCGTGTTCTGGCTTTGATGCCGGGGAGCCGCGCCTCTGAAATCAAACTGCTGGCGCCGCGTTTTTTGCAGGCGGCGCAACGGCTTTTGCAGCAGGATCCCGATCTGCAGATTCTTGTTCCCATGGTCAACGAGCCGCGCCGACGCGAGTTTGAGCTGTTGTTGCAACAGTATCCCGTGGCCAATTTGCGGATTCTTGCCCAGGGTGCCACGGCTGCACGTCCTGCCGCCTGGGACGCCATGGAAGCGGCCGATGCCGTGTTGGTGGCTAGTGGAACAGCCACGCTAGAGGCTGCGCTGTTTAAACGGCCTATGGTCATTTCTTACGTGCTGTCGCCCACCATGAGGCGGTTAATGGCGTGGAAGTCGGGGCAGGAAAAGCCGTATGTTCCCTGGGTTGGCCTGCCTAACGTATTATTGAATGATTTTGCCGTGCCTGAACTCTTGCAGGACGATGCGACGCCCGAAGCTCTTGCCGAGTCTGCCTGGAAGGCTTTGACCGATACGGCATACGCAGCTCAGATTGCGAAAAAATTTACACAAATGCATGAAACCTTGTGGCGCGATACGCCAGCCCTGGCGGCACAAGCCATTATTACACAGGCTCAGCATGGAGCAGGTTGATTTGTTCGCAGCCCTGACCTGTACCGACGTACAGGTAGCTGGAATCGACGAGGCGGGGCGAGGGCCTTTGGCAGGCCCCGTATTTGCGGCGGCGGTTATTCTCGATCCGAATCAGCCTATACCGGGGTTGGCCGATTCGAAAACATTGACAGCGCTGCGCCGCGAAGATTTAGCCGAGCAGATACGCAGCCAGGCGCTCGCGTGGTGCGTTGCCAGCGCCAGCGTCGATGAAATCGATAGCTTGAATATTCTGCAAGCGACAATGCTTGCGATGCTCCGTGCTTGCAAAGGGTTGTCGTTGGCGCCGGGTAAGGCGTTGATCGACGGCAATCGTATTCCTAAAGGCCTGCCATGTACGGCCGAAGCGATTGTGAAGGGCGACTCTACAGTCGCGTCGATTTCTGCCGCGTCGATTTTGGCCAAGACGGCGCGCGACGCCGATTGTTTATTGCTACACAAGTTGTACCCGAACTATGCGTTTGATCAACATAAGGGGTATGGGACGGCCCTGCACCTGGAGCGATTGCAGGCCCATGGGCCTTGTCCTGCGCATCGCAGCAGCTTTGCCCCCGTCAAGCGCTTGATGGGGGGACTGTGAAGCATATCAGTTCACGCGATAACACTCAGTACAAATGGCTTTCGCGTCTGGTTGGCGGGAAACGTGATGGGCACGTAGTGCTCGAGGGCATTCACTTGTGCCAAGAATGGCTCAAGCACAAAGGCGCGCCTCAGTTGGCCTTGTTCGATTCCGAGCGGCTTCAGCACAGTTCTGAATTAGCCGCTTTGTCGGCGACGTTGAGTTCGGATCTTTGCGTTAGCTGCGAGCCTGCATTAATGCAGCGTTTATCGCAGGTGGAGCACGGTCAGGGTGTTTACTTCGTCGCGTCGTTGCCAATGCCTTCCACGCCCTCATGCATTACACATAATTGTTTATGGCTGGATCGAGTTCAAGATCCGGGCAATGTAGGGACTCTGTTACGCACGGCCGCTGCGGCTGGCATAACACATGCCTATTTGTCGCGGGGAACCGCATCGGCGTGGTCGCAGAAAGTGCTACGTAGTGCACAAGGTGCGCATTTCGTCATGTCAATTTATGAACAGCTGGACTTTCTGGCGGAACGCGAAAAATTGGCAATACCGTTGATTGCCACCGCCCTGGAAGATGCGCAATCGTTGTATGACATGGCCTTGCCCAGGGACTGCGCCTGGCTGGTAGGAAATGAAGGGCAGGGCGTTGATTCCGGTTTGCTGGCCCTGGCCGATGCACGTGTGTTTATACCGCAGGTGCAGAGTGTTGAGTCATTAAATGTGGCAGTTGCCGCCGCCATCTGTTTGTTTGAGCAGCGTCGGCAACTTGGTTGCTGACGCCGTGTCTTTGTTAGTACGACTGCCGGTTCAGGCCGACCTCTTCCAGAACTTTTGTGGAAATTTCTTCGATGGAACGGGTGGTGGTCGACAGCCAGGGAATGTTTTCCATGCGCATTAAACGTTCGGCTTCAGCCACTTCCTGCCGGCATTGGGTCAACGATGCATATTTGCTGTTGGGGCGACGCTC
>DATCVA010000035.1:0-42375 GCA_036567205.1 Eoetvoesiella sp.
AAGTCGGCAGAGTCACTCATGACGCGATCAAAACTCCCAGAAACAATGGAATCCATTCCCTCAAACTGGGAGATATTGTACAGTCAAATCGCCGTATTCGGTAGATAAATCAATGGGTTGAAGGATTTGCAGGGCCGACTATGTGGGACAAACACCCACATACTAAGCCAAGCTTACAAAGGGCGAATCTCGGAAGCTTGCGGACCTTTAGGGCCGTCTTTTAATTCAAACTCCACTTCCTGGCCTTCGTTAAGGCTGCGATACCCGCGTCCTTCAATTGCCGAAAAGTGAGCGAACACGTCGGTGCCGCCTGCGTCAGGAGTAATAAAGCCGAAACCCTTATCGGCGTTAAACCATTTAACTTTGCCCTTTTGAGCCATGATGTGTAGCGTCCTAAAAATAAACAAAAGTGCAATGAATCAAGGACGCCAACACGAACTAGACTACGCTGAACCTTAGGCTTTAATACATAATGATTGAACCCTAAAGCAACTGGCTTACTAACTACGGGACTTGCGTACAGCTTGAATTCAACTGCAGACGTGCAGCATAACCATGCTAATCAGCTTTTTCAAATAGTTGTTTTCCCCGATGTGGTATTTTTCCCTCAATCCCTTAGCGGCCTTTGGGACTAACCCTTATTCACTGCGTTTTTCCTATTCGATCAGCCAAAATAAGGTTTTGCCCACTCCGGCTTTGCCCACTTCTTTACTTCGGCGCGCAACATAATGAACTTTCAATCCAAATTACCCAACGTCGGCACCACCATCTTTACAGTAATGAGCCAGTTGGCAACCGAACACAGTGCAATCAATCTAGGCCAGGGCTTTCCCGACTTCAATCCTGCCCCCGAATTGCTCGATTATGTAACGCAAGCCATGCGCGACGGACATAATCAATATCCGCCCATGCCAGGCATAGGCTTGCTACGCGAAGAAATAGCCCGGAAGGTTAAAAACTTGTATGGGCACTCTTATGATGCCGACAGTGAAATTACGGTCACCAGCGGCGCTACAGAGGCCTTAATGGCCAGCATCATGGCCTTCGTTAAGGCGGGCGACGAAGTAATCGTGATTGAGCCGTTTTACGATCTTTACATTCCCGCTATCAAGCTGGCGGGCGGCGTACCCGTTATTGTCCCTATGCGCGCACCCACTGAAAGCCAGCCGCTTTATCAAATCGATTGGCAACAAGTACGTGCGGCAATCACAATAAAAACCCGGCTGATTATGTTGAATTATCCACATAACCCGACCGGAGTCGTACTGGAAGAAAGCGACCTGGACGCCCTGGAGTCTATTGTGAACGACACCGGTGTCATGCTGTTATCCGACGAGGTATACGAACACATTATTTTTGATGGCAAAAAACACCATAGCCTGGCCGGGCGTGCAGCCCTGGCCGCTCGTTCCATTGTTATATCGTCATTCGGAAAAACGTATCACACCACCGGCTGGAAAGTAGGTTATTTCTGCGCTCCCAAATCTATTTCCGCCGAAATTCGTAAAGTGCACCAGTTTATGGTTTTTACGGTTAGTTCGCCCATGCAATTCGCGCTGGCTCAATACCTTAAAAATCCCAAGCCTTATCTTGAACTAGCAGCTTTCTACCAGACCAAACGAGATCGTCTTAGCGAAGCACTAAAACGAACCCGCTTTAAACCTTTGCCAAGCCAGGGAACGTTTTTTTTACTCGCCGACTACAGCGCTATTTCAAATAAACCGGAAGCCGATTTCGCGCACTGGCTAACCGTTGAGCATGGCGTCACGGTGATACCCATGTCGGCATTTTATGAAGACCCCACAGCTAAGGAATCCAACCACAACCTTGTCCGGTTCTGCTTTGCCAAACAGGACCATACCCTGGACAGCGCAGCCGAAAAACTGTCCAGGATCTAACCCGCTGCAACGGGCCCAACGACTGTTTAAATATCGACACGTTCAGCGCAGCCCGATATCCAGCAAAAAGGGCGGCCAATGCGGTCCGCCCTTTTTACTAGCAAGTGTAATTTAAGCACTTGTTCCAATGTTATATCGCTACCGCATCAAACTACATCGCCCGGGCTTGTTAACGACAGTGCCTTCTTCTTTTTAAAATAGCGAAGCAGGGGAGGAACGACAACGATAAAGATCGATACGATCCACAGGCCTTTGGAAATATTGCTGTCAAATAACACGTGAAGCTCGCCGTTAGTGATAGATAACGCACGGCGCAGATTCTGCTCCATCATATCGCCCAGCACCACCCCCAGCACCAGAGGCGCCATCGGTAAACCTCCTTTACGCATAAAGTATCCGATAGCGCCTATGCCCACTACCATCATCAAATCGAATGTCCCCGCATTGATTGCATACACGCCAATGTAGCTGATACACAAAATACCCGGAACCATAAGCCAACCCGGTACAGAAAGAACTTTGGAAAAAATCCTGACCATGGGCACGTTCATGCAAAACAACATAATGTTGGCAATGAAGATCGATGCAACCAAGCCCCAAACCAATTCCGGCTTGGTATCGAACAGAACTGGCCCTGGTGTAATGTTGTAAAGCGTCAGCGCACCCATCATGACTGCGGTGGTACCGGACCCTGGCACGCCTAGTGTCAGCATCGGTATGAATGAGCCAATTGCCGACGACGTAGCCGCTGCTTCCGGGGCAACCAGGCCGCGCAAATCACCCTTGCCGAACTTCGCATCAGGATCTTTCGCTTCACATATCCGTTTTTCATTCGAATAGGCTACTGCGGCTGCAACACTGGCGCCGGCGCCGGGCAATACACCCACACCGAACCCAAGAAACGCGCTTCGAACAACGCTCCACCAGGTGTATGCCATTTCCTTTAGATTGAAAATTTTACGTCCGCTCGACTCGACCTCGACAGTTTGTCCCGCCATGACTTTTTCAAGCATTTCAAGCATTTCAGCAACAGCGAAAAGGGCGATCACGACAATCACGAACTCAATACCATCGAACAAGTGCACAGAATCGAATGTATAGCGATAAACGCCAGAGTTGGAGTCTACCCCTACGGTTGCAATAGCAAGGCCTATCATGGACGCCAAAACGCC
Source organism: Eoetvoesiella sp. (assembly GCA_036567205.1). GTDB lineage: Bacteria > Pseudomonadota > Gammaproteobacteria > Burkholderiales > Burkholderiaceae_B > DATCVA01. The sequence continues at coordinate 3,071 of DATCVA010000035.1, forward strand.
TTTAACGGGCTCTTTACCCAACAAGCTGGTCAAGCACACAAACGCAAAAATCATCAAAACAAAATATTCGGCCGGACCGAACGCCAAAGCCCATTTAGCCAAAAGAGGGGCCAAAACAATAATCCCGAATACCGCGACTACCGACCCGCAAAAGGCAGACCAGGCAGACAATGACAATGCAACATTGGCCAAACCTTGCCGTGCCAAAGGATAGCCATCAAGCGTAGTCATAATGGCGCTGGCTTCGCCAGGTACATTAATCAAGATGGATGTAATCCGCCCACCGTATTCGGCCCCCACATACACTGCTGCCAGCAAAATAAGTGCTGTCTCGGGCGGCAAGTTCATGGCAAACGCAATGGGAATTAACATGGCCACGCCATTAATCGGCCCCAGGCCTGGCAAAACTCCCACCATTGTGCCGATAAACGAGCCAATTGCAGCAACCAACAGATTTTGCCAGGATGCAGCGACGTTAAACCCGATTTCCAGGTGGCTTAGAATTTCATTCATACGAATTCTCTCAAGATACCAAGTGGCAACACCACATCTAAAATCCGGTCAAACAATATGAAGAAGAACACGCTCATTACCAGACCGCCGATCAACACCTTTATCCACTTGCCACTAAAGAGCCGGCCAACAAACACGGTCATCAACGTCGTAGCAACAATAAATCCCAACATTTGAAAGAAATAGGCATAGGCGGCACAAACACCCACCATTACCGTAATCCGCCCCGTAGCACCAGGCGGATTGGGTTCCGACGGATTACCACCTTTATAAGTAAGCCAAAGACCGCACATAGCAATAATGGCCGCGATCAACAAAGGAAACGCACGCGGTCCAACCGGCTCGTAAGAAAATGGGGCTTCGATATCCCAGCCCAACCACACCATTAGGGCGGCAAAAACAAGCGCGCAAACGCCTAATATTCGATCATTCATAATATGAAGTTCCGACCAAGAGTCGTGATACAAAAGGAATCCGCGCACAGTCTTTGATATTAAGTTCTTGGTTCAAAACTAAAACCGTGTTGCGCGGATTGGCTGGATTAGCAAGAAAGCTGATGATTGTTTCAATAACAAACGCGACAGCGCTTGTCAGTTAACCCAGCCTTAATACAGCTTATTTTTTCATTAAGCCAAATGAATCAGCCAGTTCTTTGTAGAACTCAACGCGTTCTTTGACATAAGTGTCCAGCTCGGCGCCCGTTTTATTGAACGGGAACAACCCTTGCTGTTTCTGTAATGCTGCGAACTTAGGGCTGGCCTGGGTGTTGTCAAATGCCTTGACCCACCAGTTGTATTGCTCGTCAGTGACTTTGGGCCCTACATAGAAACCACGGATAATAGGCCAGTCAATGTTATATCCTTGTTCTTTAGCAGTTGGAATATCGGCAAGCTTGCCAGGCAAGCGTTCGGTATTAAACACAGCTAGCAAGCGAATCGGTGCGCCACCTTCAAGCATGGTGAACGCTTCCGCGGCGTCGCCCATATAAGCCTGAATATGTCCACCGCGTAACGCGGTTATAGCCTCGCCGCCGCCCTCAAATGCCACGAAACGCATTCTTTTGTAATCGACTCCGGCCGCTTTAGCAGTTAGTGCTGCTTTCATCCAGTCTTGACTGCCCACCGTGCCACCAGCGGCTAAAACGATTTTGCTCGGATTTTCCTTAAAAGCATCCATTAGCTCTTTAAGACTTTTATAGGGAGAGTCGTCGCGTACGATAACAACGCCATAGTCAGCGCCAATGCCCGACAGCCAGCGCACGTCATTCACGTTGTATTTGCCAAATTTTCCCTGGGCCAGGTTCAATAACGAGCCACCCGAAAAAGCAATAATGGCGCCAGGTTCAGCTGGTTTTTGTGCAACAACATGGTTATAAGCTACAGCGCCAATACCACCGGGCATATAAACAATACGCATCGGCTCTTTAAGCTGCCCGGCTTGTTTCAAGGCTTCTTGCGCCAATCGGCATGTAAGATCAAAACCACCGCCGGGTTGGGCTGGAGCAATACATTCCGGACGGCGGGGTTCTTCGGCAGCGGCGGTCGACATCGCCATCAAGGAACTTGCACTAAGCAAAACTCCGGCTATCAAGCCAGGAACAAGGGATTTTTTCATTGTCATCTCCGATAAGAACATATACAGGTTGATACCCGTCTTTTTATTGCCTAAGCTTGGCAAGTTCATACCGTACAAAAATTAGCTTTCCAAACCCTTTCAACTTGCTTGTTTTTTATTTAAACCCTTGCTTTATCAGCAAAATCTAGGGTAAATACCAGTGTAGCCCGGCACCCTTTTTGATCATTCAGCGTTTCCAGGGTGAACTCTCCTTGATGCTGCTTCATAATGGTTCTGACAATCGCCAGCCCCAAGCCCGCTCCTGTTGTATTTTTGCCTGCTGCCCCTCGTCGAAACCGGATGCCCGCTTTTTCAATGTCGGCAGGAGTCATGCCCGGACCATTATCTTCAACAATCAAATAAGCATTTGTGCCTTGCTTGTATGACCTCAACGTAACAATACCGCCTACAGGCGTATAACGAATTGCGTTATCCACCAAATTAATAATGGCCTCGCGTATTAACCATTCGAAGCCGTCTATGCGAACAGGCAAGTCCGGACCTTCAAAACCAAAATCCAGTTGCTTGGTACGTGCAACCGGATACATATCCTTCAATATGCCGTGTGCCAGCGCCGTTAAATCTATTTTCTCCAGACTTTGAGTCATTTCCAATGGAGAGCCTTCCCTGGCTCGAGCCAGGGACAACATTTGATTGGTAGTGCGAACCGCCCGATCCAACCCCTCGCGCATTGCCTGCAACGCCGAGTGAATTTCCTCAGGATCGTCTTCCCGCAAGGCATAACCCAATTGGGCTCGCAATACTGAAAAAGGCGTACGCAATTGGTGAGAGGCATCATTCAAAAACTGGCGTTGCATTCGTGCCTGTTTTGCATAACGCGCCATATGGCTGTTGACGGCAGCCACCAAAGGCTGAACTTCAGATGGTATGTCTTTATCCTCTACCGGCCGCAAATCGTCAAAACGCCGTCCCGCAAGGTCGTTATGTAAACGCGTTAGCGGCCGGACAGCAAAAAGTACGCCAAGCACAACGATCAAAATAACCAGTCCCACTACAACGACGTCACGCTCTATGGAACGCAGCAACATCGAATGAATAAATTGTTCACGCGTATCGAAATCTTCGGCCACTTGAACAATTACACGACCGCCAATCTCTTTGTTCAAAGGAGGATTCATGGGCCGCGCCAGTGCAGCAATACGAATGGATTGCCCAAGATAAATCGCGTTATAAAACTGCGGTACCCCTGAAATTAGCGGAGCGCTTGGCAATGGAAGTTCCTGATTGCCAATTTCAGCCAGTCCGTCTTCAGTCAAGACCCGAAAATAAACACGTTCATTGGCCGTCAGTTCAAAAAACTCAAGCAGAAGATACGGTTGTTCAAGTGATAAACCACCGCTGGCTGTGGAAATATTATGGTCAATCGAGCGCAGCGCTCCGGCCAATGAACGATCGTAGGCAATATTGACTTGTGTACGTAGCTGATGGTTTGAAATCCATAAAGCAATTACCAAAATAACAATAAGGGCCGGGATTATGGACCACAATAAGATCGATTTCAGACTGCTTGACCAAGAGTAAAAACGCCTAATTTTCACTCATTGGCTCCAAACAATAGCCCATCCCCCTTAAGGTAACAATTTGGGTGCCGGTATCGACCAGTTTTTTACGAAGTCGATGCACAAGGACTTCGATGGCTTCAAGGTTTATATCTTTATCGTCAGAGTTGATTCGGTCCAGAATTTGCTGCTTGGCAATCGGCTCGCCGCTTTTCTGGATAAGTACTTTTAAAACGGCATATTCTTTTGGGGATAAAGCCAATGGCTGCCCATCAACCAAAAACCGTTGGGCAGCTGTGTCCAGGCTAAGAGCTCCCAAGGCTAATCGCGGATGTTCACGTCCACGGCTACGTCGTATTAATGCAATTAATCGTGCTTCCAGCTCTTCGACAACAAACGGTTTAGCAACAAAATCATCAGCCCCTTCATGTAAAGAATCGACTCGTTCCGATAATGAATCGCGAGCAGTTAAAACTAGTACCGGCGTTCGGTCATCACGTGCCCGTAGCCGGGTTAAAAACGTGTGTCCATTCATTCCAGGTAATCCTAAGTCCAAAATAACAGCATCGAATTCTTCAACTGCCAGTCGTCGTTCGGCAAGTTCGGCATCATCGGCCCAATCAACAATAAATCCACCATGACGTGCCAAGCTTCTTGATAGCCAATGGGCAAGTTCAATTTCATCTTCAATCAGCAGTATACGCATAGAAGGAGGAGCCTTGTTTGGGTGACTAAGAAGGAAATGTTTTATCTTTTCTTTCTTATCTTTATATATAAAGACTAATAATAATGGGTGTCTGTGGATAACTGGGACAACCTTTAATTACCTAATCATTTCATAGGATTAGGCAACTTTTTAAAACATCATAAGTTCTGTTTTTTTGAAGGATGAATTCTGGACAACTTTTAGGTTTGTTCTGAAAGTAGTAGTTGTACTTTATCAATCCACAAGCTGTGCACAACCTGCTTGCTTAGTAGTTATCCACAGGTGGAAATATTGTAACTAACTGAAAGGCTGACGCGTAAATTTATTGAAGCTTGAGTTTTGGCAGCGAGTTGCACAGCAGCGGGGCTGAATCACACCCTGAAATCGAAAATACTTTCAAAAAAGAGTTATTAGAAATGATCGAAAAAGCACGCTAGAACCCTTTAGAAGGGCAAGGAACAGATTTTTAGCCGTGTGGCGGCAGGATGGGCTTGGTTTCGACTTCAAAAGGTCGGAAATCGCTTGAATCGTTCTGCTGCGGTTTTGTTATGACTACTCGGAAAAAATTCTGTAATTTTCTTTTATGGGGTAGATAAGGAAAGTTTTGAACGAGTTTTTACGTTGCATGTATCTACAGATTCGTAAAGTTTGAGCCTGGCATCTATCTTGAATACAGGCGTTTGCTTCCTGTTCAATTTGTTTAACGCTTCCCTAGCAATTTTCTTGTAAGAAAAATTAATTTCGAGCTACTTGAATCGTTCAACAGAAGTATGGGCCAAGTTTGTTTTTAGCCGTTACTGCTTTATGTTGTTTATCTTTATTATATATATAAAGACTAATAATAATGGGTGTCTGTGGATAAGTGGCATAAGTACCAATAGTTCAATCTTTTCATAAACTTAAAACAGTTTTTTTGCCGGCATAAACTCTGTTTTTAAGAAGGATGGATTCTGTACAACTTTTAGCTATGGAACAAACCTCTGACTTGTCCTTGTTTGTTCCACAGCCTGTGCACAATGCCGCTTCATAGTAGTTATCCACCGCTCAATAACGTTAAAAAGCCACCCTATACCAATAGAAAGGATGGCTTTTAACGTTTACAGGTATCCAAAACAGCAGGGTTTCAGCAGGTTTTTACTATTTCCCCGGAGTCGAAAACCAGCTGGTTTTCTGGCCATTGCAGCGCAGCCAACTTAAATCGCGAGGCTTCGGAACGGCTAACTTTGCGATCACGCCAGCGCGCACCGACTGAAAAATCCACACAAAAGACATTGCGATGTTTGCCATGCCATGCGGTGGGTTCAATGTTTTGAAATAATTGCGTATAGCGCGGCATGTTTTCTTTTTTCTGGGGGGTAAACATTCGCCAGTAATGGCCGATGATGACAGGAATTGCATCGTCGTAATCGTCCCACCAATTTGTGCGGTCTGAAAAACGCCATCGATTGCCTGCAAAGAACGGAGTAGTGGCTTGTTGCTCTACCCCGGAGGTCAATACTTTCAAGGGGTTCACCATCTGTTGCATGGCTTCGTATTCGGCAATGGCGTGAAGAAAAGGAGGTGGATTTTTTTCATCTTCGAGCTCGTCGGCCCAACGCTGTTTTTCAGCCAGATAGCGCTGATATAGTCCGGAAGCTTCAGCGGAAGACTGAGCAATGTAGTCCCATACTTTGTATTGTTCGACAATGGTGCCCACTGGTATGGCGCTTACAGCGGCAATGGCTGCCGGAGTCCAGGCCGCATGTACTACCCGGATATCGTCACGAACCAAAGCAACGGGTTGCCGGCGTAAAAAGTCCCTGATGCTTTTGCGTTCAGTGGGTGGGGTACGTCGAAAGGGCGCGTAGTTTTTAAGGTCTTGTTCCAGACGTTCGTCAAAAAACCATCCTGATCCGTCTTTAATGTCGTCGATCAGTAAGTTAAGTTCATGATTGCCTAAAATCGTATAGGCGTTGCCTTGTTCAACTAGTGATTGGACAAGGCGAACAACGCCATGGCTATCGGGTCCCCGGTCCACCAGGTCGCCCACAAAAACCAGTTTTCGATTTTGTGGATGTCGACCGTTGCTGTCGTATTCCAGATGCCTTAATAAGGAATGCAAAGCGGCTAATTCGCCATGGATATCGCCAATAATATCGAGCGGGTTGTCGGGAAGGGGTTTGACTAAATGCATGTGCTTTATAAAAACGTAAACAGTGGGCAATTAACTTTGGAGTGCAACCGACTCCGTGCCTGGTTTTCCTTTATACCAAAGTATTTGTTACATGCTCCGGGTTTTACATTAGCGGTTATTAATTTATTAGCGTTATATCTGTTCGGCGGCGAGGCGCATTGTCATAACCGCTTCGGTTGGCAGCCTTGTGGTTTGTGGATTTAATTATTTAAACACTGCGTGCTGTTAGTCGTGTGCTACTGCCCGTTTAGCAGCAAACCATCGCGTTCGATGAAGGCTATGACCTCTTTAAGGCCGGTACCATCTTTCAGGTTGCACATGACGAAGGGGCGTCCGTTACGCATGCGTTTGGTGTCTTCGGCCATAACTTCGAGTGACGCCCCTACGTATGGCGCCAGATCGGTTTTATTAATAATCAATAAATCCGACTTTGTAATGCCCGGACCGCCTTTACGAGGAATCTTTTCGCCGGCTGCAACATCAATAACATAAAGCGTCAGATCGGATAGTTCGGGGCTGAAGGTGGCAGCCAGGTTATCACCACCCGATTCGACAAAGACAATGTCAGCTTCGGGAAATTTACCCAGCATGCGATCGATGGCTTCCAGGTTGATGGAGGCGTCTTCACGTATGGCGGTATGGGGGCACCCGCCCGTCTCGACGCCCATAATACGTTCTGCGGGCAAGGCCCCTGAAATCGTCAGCAGGCGTTGGTCTTCTTTCGTGTAGATGTCGTTGGTAATGGCTATTAAATCGTAGGTGGCCGACATATTTTTGCAGAGCATTTCAAGCAAGGTTGTTTTGCCTGATCCGACGGGGCCGCCAACGCCTACTCGTAACGGAGGCAATGATTTTGTACGTAACGCTGTGGTGGACGAGGACTGGGACGGGGTATGCATGGAACAACCTTTTAAGAGCGAAAGAGTCGAGAGTACTGGGTCTCGTGACGTGATGAAAGGATCGCGAATTGAGGCGCCAGGGTATAAATTTTGGGCGGATTATGGGCCGCCCGTTTCAGTGCGTCGTTAATTACATCAGGAATAAGCTGGCGCGCCTGATTTAAAATGCGCTGGCCGGCCATTTGTCCTAAAGGCACTGTTTTAATAGCAGCCATAACCTGGTTTTCAAGCCAGGAAAACAAATAAGCCGTTAGTCCGTTTAGCTTGTCGATACCCAGCGTGCTGATGGAAAAACTATGAGCGGTCGGATAGGTAATACTTTGGTTTTCAAGTAAATATGAACGGGCGTGCGCTTCGCCCCAGTTCAAGTCAGCGGCCAGTTTAGTAAGCGACCAGCCCATTTGTTCGGTTTCCTGGCGCATTTCCTGGGTTTCCCGCGAAGCGTGAAACCAGTTATTCCAGTGGGTAACGCCAGCCCAGTTCCGGGCGGACCAGTTATCAAACAACAAGGCCCAGACAGGCGCTTCGCATTGCCCTACAACCAGGGTCAATTGCTGGGATATCCATTGGTGCGCGCTGGGTTCATCGGTGATGATCTTGCAGTCTACCGCTGCTTCGAATCCCTGTGAATAACTGTATCCGCCAATAGGTAAAGCCGGTGATGACAGGTGCAGAAGGGCAGCCAGTTGGCCTGCGTTCATAGCGTGTTGCACTGTGATGTTTCAATGTTTATGAGTGTGGTCATGGTCATGGGAATGGTTTTGATCGCCATGCTCGTGTTCATGGTGGTTATGGTTGTGTTCGCCGTGTGCATGACTATGCCCGGATTTGATCTGGGGAGCTCGTGCTGCATAAGCGGCTTGCGCCAGTGCATAGTCTTCATCGAATGTTTCGTCATGGCCATGTTTGTGTCCGCCGCCATACGCGCCAGCGTCCGGTTCAAACGGCTGGTTAACGCGTTCAACGTTAACGTTGCCCAGGCGTTGCAGCATATCGACTAATACCGGGTCGTATTCCAGATGCAAGTAGCTGGGGCCAACCTCTACAAGTACGTGCCGGTTGCCCAGGTGGTAGGCGGCGCGGGTTAATTGCTGGGGTGAGTTTGCCGTTACCTTGAGCACGGACTCAAGGGCGGCTTCCACCAGGACAAACTGCCCGTCTTCGGCCACCAGTAAATCGCCATGACGCAAGACAGTTCCCTGATTCAAGACCAGTCCGATTTCCTGGCCATCATCGAGCGTAACTTTTTGACGACTGCGGCGGCGTGATTCGAAAGGCAACACAGCTTTTGGAGCATTGCGAGTAAGGGCTTTGGCAACGCTGACGCCGTGTAAATGTTTTTTAATAATACGCATAATCAGAATAAAAAGTAGCGTTGCGCCATAGGCAGGATTTTGGCGGGTTCACATGTCAACAACTTACCGTCAGCCATAACCTGATAGGTTTGCGGGTCGACAGTAATGTGCGGTAGCCAATTATTAAGCACCATGTCTTTTTTGCCTATGGTGCGGCAACCGTGAATGGTTTCAAGGGTTTTGATCAGACCCAGTTCGTGTACTTTCGGGTTGTCCATGGCGGCCTGGGACAAAAACGTAAGCGACGTTTTCAGGGCCCTGCCGAAACCGGCATACATGGGACGCGAATGAACCGGTTGGGGCGTGGCAATTGACGCGCCTGGGTCGCCGACCGTAGCCGAGGCAATCATTCCGCCTTTAAGGACCATGCTGGCTTTTATGCCAAAAAAAGCGGGCTTCCAGATGACGATATCAGCCAGCTTACCGACTTCTATCGACCCTACTTTATGAGCAATGCCGTGCGTGATGGCCGGGTTAATGGTGTATTTGGCAATATAGCGCTTAATGCGATGATTATCGGCCCGTGCGCTGTCGCCTTCAAGGGCGCCTTGTTGCGCTTTCATTTTATCGGCGGTTTGCCAGGTACGCAGCACGACTTCACCTACACGTCCCATGGCCTGGGAGTCGGAACTCATAATTGAAAATGCGCCCAGATCGTGCAGAATATCTTCAGCCGCAATGGTTTCACGGCGGATGCGGCTTTCAGCAAAAGCAAGATCTTCGGCGATGGACGAGTCCAGATGGTGGCAAACCATCAGCATATCCAGGTGCTCGTCGATAGTGTTAGTAGTAAAAGGCATGGTCGGATTGGTGGAAGCGGGCAGAACATTGGGCATACCGGCCGCCCGGATAATGTCTGGGGCGTGGCCGCCTCCTGCTCCTTCCGTATGAAACGAATGGATAGTGCGGCCTTTAAATGCCTTGAAGGTGTCTTCGACGAAACCCGATTCATTTAGAGTGTCGCTGTGAATAGCGACCTGGATGTCCATCTCGTCGGCAACGCTCAAGCACGAGTCGATGGCGGCAGGTGTAGCGCCCCAGTCTTCATGCAACTTTAGACCAATGGCTCCTGCAGCTACTTGCTCGATAAGCGGGCCGTGAACGCTGACGTTACCTTTACCCAGTAAACCGATATTTATGGGAAAGGCGTCTAATGCCGCAAGCATGGAATGGATGTGCCACGGACCTGAGGTGCAGGTTGTTGCGAGCGAACCGGTAGCCGGACCGGTGCCGCCGCCGATCATGGTGGTTGTGCCGGTAGCCAGGGCTTCTTCGATTTGATCCGGGCAAATAAAGTGCACGTGCGTATCGATTGCGCCAGCAGTGATGATCAGGCCTTCACCTGCAATGACTTCGGTAGCCGGGCCCACCACAATAGTGACGCCGGGCTGGATATCTGGATTTCCAGCTTTGCCGATGCCTGAAATCAAGCCGCTTTTAATACCGATGTCGGCTTTAATGATGCCGGTGACGGCATCAATAATAACGGCATTGGTAATAACGGTATCTACGCAGTCGGCGCTTAAACGCTGACTTTGGCCCATGCCATCGCGGATCACTTTACCACCGCCAAATTTCACTTCCTCACCGTAGATGGTGTGATCTTTTTCTATTTCCGCCAACAACTGAGTATCGGCAAGCCGGATGCGGTCGCCAATACCATTAATGCAGGTAGGCCCGAACATTTCTACATAGGCACGCCGTGAAATTGCAACCATTAGAGAGCTCCCATAATGTCGCCGTTAAAGCCGAAAACCTTGCGCTCGCCACTTAATTCAACGAGTTCAACCGTACGTTTCTGGCCGGGCTCGAAACGCACGGCAGTGCCTGCCGCAATATTCAGGCGAAAGCCTCGCGCGGCTTTTCGATCGAAATCCAGCGCCTTGTTTGTTTCGGCAAAATGGTAATGAGAGCCGACTTGTATGGGCCTGTCGCCCGTATTGATAACACTGACTACGCATGTGGTCCGGTCGACGTTGAGTTCGATTTCGCCGGGCTCAGTCAGAATTTCGCCTGGTATCATTTTTGTGTCCTGAAAACGAATAGGTTACGAGAGTTCATGCGGTTAAAAGGGCAACACCGTACGCGGCAATACCTGCGCCGGCAAGACGTGTAAGCCATACATTGCGCTGCTTTAATGTGAAGCCAGCCGTCAGTCCGATCAAATGCAAGGCAAATGTACTTAGCATGAAGCCGGCGATGAACGCTGCCGCGCTGCCGCCTAGGGGCAACTCAGAGCCGTGGGCCATGCCATGGAACAAAGCGAAGAAGCCGACCAACGCGGCGCCGGCCCAATTAGGTAATGAAACCCGGCTGGCAACCAAAAGACCCAATACAAGCAACGAAGCCATGATAATGGGTTCAATCGCTGGCAAAGCAATACCGGCCATGCCCATGAGTGCACCGATCAATAGCAGGCACAAGAAGCTGATTGGGGTCCAGACCGCAGCGCGAACATTGTCATGGGTGAGGGCGCTCCAGAGACCGACGGCTAGCATGGCTAAAAGATGATCGACCCCGGTCAAAGGGTGTGCCAGGCCAGACAAAAACAGATTGTCGGCAACTTCATGGCCCGGATGTGCAAGTGCGGCGGTGGAAACAAGACTCAGCCCAAGTGCATACGCCATAAATACACCGACGGATTTAAAAGAGGAAATTGACATAGTTAGAGTCCAGAAATAAGCAGGTTATGCGAAAAAAACTTAAATGAGCGTTCGGCTTATAAAGCAACAGGCCTGATTCCATTTTTATATCAAACATGCATTTTTTCGGCTTCGCTGCCTTACAAAAGTAAGGTCTGCGCTTCGCCTTCGCGTTCATGCCTGATCTGGAAACGGAATGACATGTTTCAAGTAATTGGGTGGTGCACGGTAACCAGCTTGGTACCGTCTGGAAAGGTAGCTTCGACTTGAATATCAGAGATCATTTCGGGAATCCCGTCCATGACATCGTCACGCGTAAGAATTGTGGTGCCGTAATGCATAAGTTCGGCCACCGTACGACCGTCGCGAGCACCCTCAAGCAGGGCCGCAGTGATTAGCGCAACGGATTCCGGATAGTTCAATTTGACACCACGGGCCTTGCGCCGTTCGGCCAACAAACCAGCCGTAAATATCAACAACTTGTCCTTTTCGCGGGGAGTTAATTCCATTGATTTATTCCTTTCTATGAATCACGTTTATTCAAATTTTTATACAGTAAAAATACTGTCAATTAAGCTGAATAACAATCGCTGAGCGGCTTAAAATATGAGCCGGTATTTTTGACGACTTTAGGTATTTGGAATACTTCAGGTATTCCAAATACGCAAATAAGTGCCTTCTTTTTTTTGCACTAAGGGGCGCAACAGAGTCCAGAGCTCAATTAGCAGCCGCTTTACATCCTCAACATGCTGACCCAATACCCGGATAAGGCTGAGGCCTTGCTCATTTGCCTGAGGCATATAGGTAAGGCCTGCACGCACAGTGTTATCCCAAGGCAGCGTTTCGGCAAGTACATCGGTTTGTTCCGAGGTAAGACCTGGTCCAAATGCCCATAAAGTGGCAAGGACGGGAAAACCGTCCAGTCCGTTGACGCTGGTGCGCAGCGGGCTTGTTGCACACAGTTCGCCGACATCGAGCCACAAGGGGCGTTGATTAAGAGTCAGCTGCGTGTTCAGCAGTACCAGACCTTCGTCCCAATGATTTTTCTTGGTGATGCTGCCTAACTGGGTAATTTCCCAACCTATATTGCTTGCGCCGGTGTGCATATTTATCTGCGTTGTAATCGCAGCGTTGGCTTGCTCAAAAAAAATATTCTCGTGAGGCAGCCAGTCTAGTCGCGCGTTAGCGGCTAGATTAACAATGACGGTCTGGGCCGAACGACGGCCATTGGCTTTGTACCAGCGCGTTGCGCCAGGTGTAGTCAGCAATGCATGGGCATCTTGCTTAACATCAATATTTATCTGTAGGACATCGCCGCCTGCGATACCGGACGGGGGGTGCAAAATAGTGACATGACAAACTTCGGCACCTTCGGGATAAAGTGCTTTTTGTACAAGCAAAGGCCCTTCATGTTTGCGCCTGGCCAGTACGGTTTTGTTTGTTCCCTGGCGCTCGAATGAAAGTTCTAGTTTGGCATGCCAATCATTAGCGAGTGCGAACATGTATTCAGGGCCCGTATTATTTTATAACAGATTGATTTAATAATGAAAAATTAAGATTTTAACGTATATCTGTTGTCTTGGTGGCGTGTCTTTAATTCGGATGTACGGTTGTAAGACAAAGTGATGTGCGGACGATTGCGCAAGAGTACGACGGGCTGCCTGTATTCCTGCGATATCGGCCGATGGTGGACAAGTCCGTCTGGCGCCATCCCATCTTTTGCGTAGCCCCTTATAATCAGGCATGAACCTAATTTTTTTCCGCTCAGTTGCGTTGCTGGCAGCCGCATCTACGCCCCATGTTTCCGGGGCGCATATTAATTACGCGCATCATGGCCTGCGATTGGCGTTCGCATGAAAGTGCCTAAACGGTTAATACCGCTGCTTGAAGAAGGACTCATCGACGAAGTATTGGGCCAATTAATGAGCGGCAAGGAAGCAACGGTATACGTGGTGCGCAGCGGCGATTCAACGCGTTGCGCTAAGGTTTATAAAGACGCGAAGCAGCGCAGTTTCAAACAGGCGGTGGCTTATCGGGACGGCCGCAAGGTGCAAAATAGCCGTCAGGCGCGTGCAATGGAAAAAGGCACCCGGTACGGGCGTCAGATGCAAGAGGAAATGTGGCAGAACGCTGAAGTCGACGCGCTATACCGGCTTGCCAATGCGGGCGTGCGTGTCCCGCAACCGTATATCTGCACCGATGGTGTACTGCTTATGGAGCTGGTCATTGACGAGTCGGGTAATGTGGCGCCGCGACTTAACGATGTTCACCTAAGCGAAGCACGCGCGCTTGAACTGCACGCGCAACTGCTAAACGAGGTGGTGCGCATGCTGTGCGCAGGCGTGATTCACGGCGATCTTTCCGAATATAATATTTTGCTGGCAAGCGATGGGCCCGTCATTATCGACTTGCCACAGGCCGTTGACGCAGCCGGCAATAGCGAAGCCGCGGCCATGCTCGAGCGCGATGTGAATAACCTTGCGACCTATTTCGGACAGTTTGCCCCCCAACTGCTTAAGACCCAGTACGGCAAGGAAATCTGGAAGCTTTTCGAGGCGGGCCAGCTGGACCCAGAGGTCGCCCTGACCGGCCGCATCGAGGTTGACAGGCGCCCTGTGGATCTTGATGGCCTGATGCAGGATATTGAAGATTCTCGTCTTGAGGAAGAAGAGCGGGTACGCCGTATGGCTAGCTAGGCGGCTTGTCCTGGCTTGCGCCGACCTAGTCCGTGTTGGCCATAAATCCAAGGAAAATCGATTCAGAAACGTTGCGTAGCCACATAAGCCCGGGCTCGTGATGGTACCGGGTGTGCCAGTACTGCGTGACATCGAAGGAGGGAAATGGGACGGGCGGTTCGATCAGCGCCAGCTTCCACGATTTGACGAATGTATTGGCAAGGTTACGCGGTACTGTCGCAACCAGGTCGGTGCTGGCAATCAGCGGTGCGATCGACAGGAAATGAGTTACTCGTAATACCACGTTTTCGCTTATTCCATGAGCCAATAGTACTTTGTCGATGGAGTTGGCGTGCCCTGTGCCAGCTACGTTTGGCACGACATGCCGTAGTTGTTTGAGTCCTGCCAGATCAAGTTTTTTTTGCGCCGCCGGATGGGTGCCGCGTACGACACATACATATGTATCGCTGAACAAAATTTTCTGAAAAATCTCTTTGCCAGGGTTTGAAATGAATCCGTACGCAAGATCAATGTCGCCCGTTGATAGTTCATTGACCAGGGCGTTTGTGCTTTTGCTGGTTACCGTGGTTTCAAACTTGATATTGGGAGCGTGCTCGGCAAAATATTGGGTAAGTAATGGCAGAAATATCTGCTCGCCGATATCGGTCATTGCTACGCGGAAGGTACGCTGTGATGTTGATGGATTGAATGGAGAGTTATCGAGCGTAGAGCGAATAATCTGCAGCGCATCCGATACGGGCCCAGCCAGTTGTTCCGCGAACGGTGTCGGGCGCAGGCCTTGCGCCAACCGGACAAAGAGGGGGTCGCCATACATTTCACGCAGACGCGCCAGTGCATGGCTCATTGCGGGTTGGCTCAGTCCTAGTATTTCTCCTGCCGCCGTGAGGTTGCGTGTTCGATAGACGGTATCGAATAGATCGAGAAGATTCAGATTGAGCTGTCGCGATATCGGTTTGCGATGTGTTCCAGACACTAGAGTCATCCAAAATATGAATAACTTAAATTAAATCATTTCATTTCTAGAATGTCTATTGCCTTTCTATACTGATTCCAGCCGTTAAAAGGAAGAGGAACAAAATGCAGAGGCAGGACAACACACAGCGCGTCGATCCGGAAAAACTCATCCGGGACGAGCCTGATACAAGCACTTTTTTGGTTGATCGCTCCATCTATATCGATGAGGACGTGTTCAATGCTGAAATACGCCAGTTGTATGAAGGTGGTTGGATTTACCTTTGCCACGAGAGCGAAATCATCGAAGCGGGCGACTACGTTACCCGCTTCATGGGCCGGCAACCTGTCGTTATCAACCGGCGCAAGGATGGATCCATCGGTTGTTTTATTAATGCCTGTTCGCATCGCGGGACTGTTATTGCGCCTTTGCGCAAGGGTAACGCCAAGAGCTTCACCTGCCGTTTCCACGGCTGGACATATAGTGATAGCGGGCGTTGCATCAAGATTAAGAACGAAACAACGGGCGCATATCCTGGTACGGGGAGCTGCCGCGGAAAATTCGATTTGAAGGACATCCCGCGTCTGGATACCTATAAGGGTTTTGTATTCGGCAGTCTGGTAGCTGATGTGCCTGAGCTGATTGATAACCTTGGTCCGGCCAAGGTGTGGATCGATTTAGTGGCGGACCAGTCGCCTGAAGGTCTGGAGGTTCTGCCGGGGGAGTCGACCTACATTATTCGTGGTAACTGGAAGATGGGCGGTGAAAACGGGGTCGATGGCTATCACGTCAGCACGGTACACCGCGTGTTCGCAGCGACCATGGCCAAGCGGGAGGAGTCCGGCAGCTATACAGGGGTGAAAAAAACCGAGTCTGGCCGGATTACCGGCAATGTTGATTCGGGAAGTGCAGATTTCGGTAATGGTCATATAGGCATTTGGGCCAGGCGCGAAACGCCGGAGGCGGGGCCGCTGTATGAGGCCAAGGATCGCTTGTCTGAAGAGTTCGACGTACGTAAAGTCGAGTGGATGATCGGCGCTGGGCGAAACCTATACCTATTCCCCAATATGTTGCTGATGGATCAACCGTCGACTCAGATCCGCACGTTCCGGCCTCTCTCTGCCGAGCGTACCGAGGTGAAAATCCAGTGCATCGCCCCAAGAGGAGAAAGTGCCCAGGCCAGGGAGTCCAGATTGCGCAAGTTTCTGGATTTTTACCTACCGACGGGGATGGCGACATCCGATGACATTGCTGCGTTGGAGGACACATCGATCGGCGGTCACGGGCGTCTTAGCCAATGGAATGACTATAGCCGGGGCGTTCAGGAAACGATACCAGGCGACCAGTGCGAAGAACTGATGGGGATTGGCTGTAACGCAACTGCGGTAACACGCAATTGGGACCACGATACGTTCTACCACGGGTATTACCGTCATTGGTTGAAAATGATGAGCAGGAATAAATAATGATGGTTACTGATCCCATGATTTATGCCGAAGTGTCCACATTACTTGCGAGCGAGGCTCTTTTTCTTGATGAGCAGCGCTGGCAGGAATGGCTGGACTTATATACCGAAGATGCGGTGTATTTTGTACCGGCATGGCAAACCGAAGACAAACTGACTGAAGATCCAAAAACTCAGTTGAGTTTGATTTATATCTCGTCCAGGCTGGGGCTCGAAGAGCGCATCTTCCGTATAGAAAGCCGCGATTCGTTTGCATCGTTGCCGCTTGACCGCACTACTCACATTACCTCCAATTTATTGCTTACGAGTATGGATGGCGACACAGTTAGCGTTGCTGCGAACTGGCTGGTTCATAGTGTCGGCTCACGTGGCGAAGCCACACGCGGTGGCCGTTATAAATATACGTTGCGCCGCAGCGAAGGAAAACTGCGAATAGCCAGAAAAGTGACGATCATGATCGATGAAAAACTGGAAGGCACGGTGGATGTCTACCATATTTGAACTACCTTCACGGATTGCTATGGACACGTATCAAATTACCGCTATTTTCGAAGACGCGCATCTGGTGACGTTTCCGGCGCGGGCCAACGAGGTCGTTTACCAGGCGGCCTATCGTTCAAATGTGCGGTTAGAGCATGATTGCCTGGAAGGCGCTTGCGGCTCATGCAAGGTTCTCTGTACTCAAGGTGAATTCGAAATCGATGACTTTAGCGACGAAGCATTATCTGATGCTGAAAGGGCGCAAGGCTACACCTTGCTATGCAGGATGAAGGCAAAGACGCCGTGCGTTGTCGAGCTTCCCTACCCGTCCAGTTTATTGTCGACGCTAAAGGAGCCGCAGTGGCTCGATGCCACAGTGGTGTCGATAGAGCAGGTGGCCTCCACGGTAACTCGCACGGTGGTTCGCCTGAAGGCTGATGGGCTGGATTTCCTGCCGGGCCAGTATGTGCACATGTCGGTACCGGGAAGCGAGGTTGTACGCTCGTATTCATTCGCCAATATGCCTGGCCAGCAGGATCTGGAGTTTTTCCAGAAGGTGTATGAGCAAGGGGCGATGAGCGATTACCTTCGGGGCAGGGCTGCTGTTGGTGACGAAATTCGTATCAAAGGCCCGGCCGGGCATTTTTATCTACGACCGATTCGCGGCCCTGTGCTCATGGTTGCTGGCGGTACGGGCCTGGCTCCCATGCTGGCGATGTTGCGCAGCATTGAGGCGGCAGGGCCCACTGCTCAGCCAATACATCTGATTTATGGTGTTAATGAAGCGTCAGAGTTTTTTGCACAAGATGTACTTGCTGGCTTTTGCCAGCGTCTGCCGTTAACGATCGAGCGTATTGCGGTGTCCGGGTCTGGCTGGCAGGGCCCAACAGGGCATGTGACAAGTCTCTTGCGGCCCGAGCTTTTAAGCGCTGGCGACGGCGATGCATATTTGTGCGGGCCGCCGCCCATGATAGTGGCTGCAACTGACTGGTTGCGCGACAACGGTATAAGCGACGCCCGTATTCATGCTGAGCGCTTCGTTTCCAGTACCTGACAAGGAGAAGCCCCCGACACTGTATAGCAACCCCTTGGGATGGCACATATTGCATCCCGCCGTTTGATTAAGAACAGAAAATTAATAGAGGAGACTTTTATGAACCATCGTAAATCTTTGAAAGGGTTGCGCGCGACTCTTATGGCCGTGGCATTGGGCGTAGTGGGTGTGCAACCTGTCTGTGCGCAGGCGGCGCCAGCGGACTGGCCGAATAAGCCCTTGAAGCTTATTGTCAGCTTCCCGCCCGGGGGCGTTACAGACACGATCGCCCGCGCCCTGCAGCCTCGTTTGTCCGAGGGTTTGGGGCAGCCGGTCGTTATCGAAAACCGTGGTGCGGCTGGCGGAACCTTGGCCGAAGGCACACTTGCCCGATCCTCCCCTGATGGGTACACCATGATGCTGACGGCGGACGGTGTTGCGGCGAACCCGCATTTACATCCCAATTTGCCTTACGACACGTTCAAGGATCTGTTGCCTGTGAGTCTATTGGTAAGGATACCGCTAGTCATGCTGGTTAATCCGTCGGTTCCGGCCAACACGGTTAAGGATTTTGTTGAGTATGCCCGTGTTAACTCCAGCATGGTTAGTTATGCCAGTCCTGGCAGCGGTACGAGCAATCACTTGTTTTTCGAAGTGTTCAAGGACATGGCTAAGCTGGACATTCAACATGTGCCCTACAAAGGGGGAAGTCCGGCGATGTCTGACCTGATGGGGGGGCATGTACAGGCATTGCTGATCACCAGCACTGTCGCAGCGCCACAGCTGCCAGGTGGAAAAATCAAGGCACTGGCTGTTACCAGCAGCGAGCGGTCGGCACAGATGCCTAATGTACCGACCTTTATCGAAGCGGGGTATCCCGACTTTAAACCCCATCAATGGACCGGACTTTTTCTGCCCGCAGGTACTCCACCCGCCATTGTGGAGCGTATCCGCACCGAGTTTGATAAAGCCATGAATGCGCCTGAAGTGGTGACGCGTTTGCGCGATCTGGGGGCCGAACCTGTGATGAATACGCAAAAAGAATTTACCGAACTGTTGCAAAGGGATCATGCCGCCTTGGGCAAATTGATCAAAAGCCGTAATATCTCGGCGCAGTAATGTGTAGAGCGGGTTAAAAAGCTGGGCTAGAGACGATCAGCCCGGCTTTTTTTATTTTCCGATGCAGAAGCTTGAAAAAATCTCGCCCAGCAAATCGTCGCTAGTGAACTGTCCGGTAATAGAACACAAGTCGTCGTGGGCCAGGCGCAGTTCTTCGGCAAACAAATCAAGCACGCGATCGTTGTGGCTGGCGTGCTCGGCGGCCAGATCCAGATGTTCCCCGGCGTCATTCAGCGCGCGCAGATGACGTTCGCGGGCCAGCCACGGTGACTCGGTGCTGGGGTTCCAGCCGGCAATGTCCAGTAATTTTTGTCGAAGCTCGTTCAGGCCGATTTCGGTTTTGGCGGAAATTCCCAAGGCGATTTCTTCAGCATCGGCATCGGGTCGGCGTTCTTCAATTGCCGCCTTAAAGGCATTTTGATCGAGCAAATCAATTTTATTGAATACCTTGAGCACCGGAGTGCGAGCAGGCAGCCGTTTCGTAATAGCTGAATCGAGTTCATCATTTTGGGTGCGTGCGTCTTGCAAGTGGATGATGACATTGGCTTTTTCGATTTCCGCCCAGCTGCGGGCAATGCCTATGCTTTCAACAGTATCGTCGGTTTCACGCAGCCCGGCAGTGTCGACGATATGGATGGGTACGCCCTGTATGTGAATTTGCTGGGTGACTTTGTCGCGGGTCGTACCGGCAATAGGGGTCACAATGGCGACTTCGTCGCCAGCCAGGGCGTTCAATAAACTGGATTTACCCACATTGGGTTGACCGGCCAGCACCACATGCAGACCCTCTCGCAAGATCATGCCTTGTTTGGCTTGTGCAATCAGTCGGGTCAGGTCGTCTTGAATACTGATTAATGTTTCGCGTGCCTGATATTTTTCGAGGAAATCAATTTCTTCTTCGGGAAAATCCAGGGTCGCCTCGACCAGCATGCGCAGATGCACGATACGGTCGCCCAAAGCGTTGACGTGGGTTGAAAATGCACCGCTTAATGATGCCATGGCGCTACGCGCTGCGGCTTCGGACGAGGCATCGATAAGGTCTGCAACCGCCTCGGCCTGGGCCAGATCGAGGCGTTCATTCAGAAAAGCCCGGTGGGTAAATTCGCCGGGCTCGGCGTGGCGCAGGCCAAGCTCTTTGCCGACGTGCAGACAATGCTCCAGCAAGCGGCGAAGTACCGCCGGACCACCGTGCCCCTGTAGCTCCAGCACATCTTCGCCGGTGTACGAATGGGGGCTTTTGAAGAACATGACGATGCCCGCGTCGATCGCTTTTCCGTCTACATCGTTAAATGGCAGGTAATGAGCGTGCCGCGTTTTTAGCGGCGTTGCAAAAAGCCTGGCTGTCAGAACGCTTAAGTCGCGGCCGGATATGCGGACGACGCCAATACCTCCGCGCCCGGGGGCGGTGGCGATGGCAACAATAGGTTCGTGCGAAGTGGCAGTCATGGCAGGGGTTGGTTCTGAAGGTTTCACTAGCCTTCGATTGTAGATGGCTACGGATTGATGTGCTTGTCGTTGCAAACTCATAATTGGCAGGATCGTATGCTGCGATTAAGATGAAGGCCTTCTGCCATTAACTTTTGCAAGGGACTTCAAACATGCCGTACTTAATCGATACGTTCGATAGGGAACACACACAAGCGCTGCGTCAGGCTTTGCGAGATCAGCACCTGGACTTTCTGGAAGCTAACAAGTCGCTGCTTTTGGCTTGCGGTGCCAAGCTTGATGACGATGGCATTGTGGGCTCGGGCAGCGTATATATTGTTGACGTTGAAACCCGTCAGGCGGCGGAAGAATTTATAAATAACGATCCCTTTACCAAAGGCGGACTGTTTGAACACATTGTGATTACGCGTTGGCGCAAAGCATATTTGGACGGGCAAAGCTACCTGTAGTATCGGGATGATCCGAGTGCGTCCGTGCGGGTCGCGCATCGTCGCTGGGACAGCGTTCAAAATAAAGGGGATACGATTCGTGATCGTATCCCCTTTATCGGTGCAAGTTACGTCGTATTAACGTAATTTGCACGCCCAGACTAAAGCCAGATGCTTATCCCAATGCCTTGATGGCTGCAGCTACGCCTGCGCCGTAGGCTGGATCTGCCTTTGCACAGTGTTCAATATGGCGTTGCTGAACATCGGCAGACACACCGGCAATGGCACGAGCCGTATTGTCGAAGAGCTGCTGCTGTTGATCGGGTGTCATTAAGCGAAACAGTGCGCCAGGCTGCGAGAAGTAGTCTTCGTCGACACGATGGTTCCAATGATCGGCTGCGCCCTCGATGCTTAATGGCGGTTCGCGGAAATCGGGCTGTTCTTGCCATTCTCCCTGGGTATTGGGCTCGTTGCCTGTAATGCCGCCATAATTGCCGTCCACGCGCATTGCGCCGTCGCGGTGATAACTATGAAACGGGCATTTCGGAGCGTTGACGGGAATTTGGTGATGATTGACGCCAAGGCGATAGCGCTGTGCGTCGCCATAGGAGAACAGGCGCGCTTGCAGCATTTTGTCGGGCGAGAAGCTGATGCCCGGTACCACGTTGGCCGGCGTGAACGCGGCCTGCTCTACTTCAGCAAAGAAGTTTTCGGGATTACGATTCAGTTCGAGTACGCCAACTTCAATAAGCGGATAGTCGCCGTGCGGCCAGACTTTGGTCAGATCGAAAGGATTCAGGTGATATGTTGAGGCGTCCTTTTCGGGCATGATTTGCACATAGGCCGTCCAGCGGGGGAAGTCCTTGTTTTCAATGGCTTCGAATAAATCCCGTTGGGAACTTTCACGGTCGCCGGCAATAACGGCACCGGCTTCGGCGTCTTTCAGGTTTTTAATGCCTTGCTGTGTTTTAAAGGTGAACTTTACCCAAAAGCGTTCGTTATTCGCGTTGATAAAGCTGAACGTATGACTTCCGAACAGATGCATATTGCGAAAACCGGTGGGAATACCGCGGTCGCTCATGACGATGGTGACCTGGTGTAGTGCCTCGGGCAGACCTGTCCAGAACTCCCAGTTGTTCTGGGCGCTGCGCATACCTGTGCGGGGATCACGCTTTACGGCATGATTCAGGTCGGGAAACTTGAGCGGATCACGAAAGAAAAATACAGGGGTGTTATTGCCAACCAGGTCCCAGTTACCTTCTTCGGTGTAAAACTTCATTGCCACGCCACGGATATCTCGTTCGGCATCGGCGGCGCCGCGTTCGCCCGCAACGGTGGAAAACCGGATGAACATCGGCGTTTGTTTACCCACCTCGGCAAAGATCTTGGCTCGGCTATATTGGGTGATGTCCTGCGTAACGGTAAAGGTACCGTAAGCGCCTGCTCCTTTAGCGTGCATACGACGCTCTGGGATAACTTCACGATCAAAGTGGGCGAGTTTTTCTATGAGCCATACGTCTTGCAGTAAAGCTGGGCCACGCGGCCCGGCCGTAATAATGTTCTGGTTATCGACTACAGGAGCCCCTGCGGCGGTAGTAAGTTTTTTCATAGACGTCCTTTAAGCGAGCTGAAGCGGTAATGGAAACTAGAGCTGCGGCTATACCCTTCATGGAAACGGAGCGGTAGTGTGTTTTCACAACCGCCCTAAGAAACATAGTTTATACAGACTACGGATAAAAATAAAATTAATTGATTTAAATCGCTATATAGTAAAAAACTATAACTATCGAGAAGGCTCTGTCGTGGACCATTATTAGCGGCATGCCAAAAAAGAGCCCGCAAACCTTTTATGGTCTACGGGCGCTGTGCAGTTAATTAAAGCTGCTTGTGTTTGTTATAGAGAATAGGGTTTTACACGAGTCTCTTTTTTGAAGCTAGGGTCCGCGTTTATTTGCATTGAGGGATTGCGCGCGTTATGGCGTTCGCTACGGTTAGTAAACGCGCATCTTGACCAAAACCTCCAATCAGTTGTGCTCCCAGGGGAAGTCCCGCCGGACCAAGGTCAATCGGGAATGACACCGAAGGCAGATGCAGTAAAGTCCACAGTGCGCCGAATCGGGGATCCCCAGCATTAGTTAAGCCCAACTCAGCCTCTCCTGCGGCAGCGGGGTACAACACCGCGTCATTATCCTGAAACAGCGATTGAGCCTGAAAACGAGCACGGTTCAGTTGCAATTGCATTGATATGTATTCGTCCAGCTGAATATCTTCGCCTGCCTTCAAGCGTGCCTGTAATCGCGGACTTAGCCGGTCGCCATGATTCAAGCGTTCATGAGCCAGTGCTTGCCGAGCCTCGTACATAAATAGACGAGGCTGAATGGCGATCACAGCTTCAAGCTCGGATGGAAGCCAGATATGTTTGACTGAGACACCGGCTGCTTCCAGGTGTTGAATCATGCGCTCAATAGCGTGGACGGTTTCGGGCTTGGCGTAGTCCCATTGCCGCGACATACACACGGCGATGCGTGGCCTCGCCAGCGATTGATGCACCGTTTTGGCGCCGTGCAAACCCAAGGAAAAGAAGGCGGCATCTTCTACGTTCCGGGTGATGAGTCCAATGGTATCCTGGGACGGACTCAGTGCTTTAGCGCCGGCTGTCGATATGAGATTAAAACTGGGTTTGTAGCCGATCACGCCGCAATAGACGGCCGGTCGGATAATTGAACCGGTCGTTTGGGTGCCAAAAGCCACAGGAACCATAAAATCCGCCACAGCTGCGGCAGATCCGCTGGAGGATCCTCCGGGTGTGTGCTCCAGCCGTAAGGGATTACGGGCATTGCTGGGAGTTTGCGTGGCAAATTCCCCGGTTGCCACTTTACCCAATAAGATAGCCCCTCGGCTTTTTGCTACTGCTACACACGCTGCATCAGCTTCGGGTTGAAACCCTTGATAAATTGGGGAACCGTATTCGGTAGGATAGTCCGCTGTGTTAATGATGTCCTTCACCGCAAACGGAACACCACGTAATAGTCCCGCATTTGAATTTGCCTGGACTTGTTCCGCGCTGGCTAACGCCCGCGCAGCATCACAAGTGACAAAAGCATGGACGAGGGAGTTGCGTTCTTCGATGCGCTCGAGGCACGCTCGAACCAACGCTACACTCGTTATGTCTCCGCGCTCAATAGCGTCTGCTGCTTGTACCGCACCTAATTGATTTAACGGTTTTTCAATGCTGCTCATTCGACTTTAATTCCTGCATCTTTAATAACCTTGGCCCACTTGTCATGTTCGTCGTGAACAAACTTGGCGAAATCCGCGCTTGACCCGCCCGCGGGTTCGGCCCCTTGAGCCAAAAGTTGCTGTTTGACTTGCGGCATATCCAGTACTTTTCGGGTTTCGGCGTTAAGTTTTTCAATGATTGCAGGCTCTACTTTGGCGGGAGCGAATAAGCCGAACCACCCGTTGACTTCGTAGCTTGGCAACCCCGCCTGGGCCATGGTGGGCACTTCGGGCAGCAAGACGGACCGTTTGGATGACGTGACTGCAAGGGCGTGGAGTTTGCCGGACTTGACGTGGGGCAGGCACACAGGCAAATTACAAAACATGACTTGCACCCTTCCGGACAGCAAGTCCGCAAGCGCATCACTTCCGCCTTTGTACGGGACATGCAGCATATCGTGGTTAGTCAGCGATTTGAATAGCTCAGCTGCCAGGTGCATACTGCCACCGGTACCACCTGATGCGTAGGCATATTGTTTTTGCGGGAGTAGAGCAATAAGCTCTTTGACTGTCTTGGCGGGTATGTCGGGGTGTACCACCAATATATTAGCAACCGTAGCTACATTCGTAATCGGTGCAAAGTCGCGCAGGGGATCAAACTTGAGATTTTTGTACAAACTTGGATTTACTGCGTTGGTGCTGGTGGGGCCCAGTAATAGCGTATATCCATCTGCGGCCGCCGTAGCCACCTCGGCTGCACCAATATTCCCGCCGGCGCCCGCTTTATTTTGGACGATTACGCTCTGACCCAACGATTCCGTTAGTTGCTTCGCGACAATTCTTGCCAGCAGGTCCGTAACGCTACCAGCTCCGAACGGGACAACCAAATTTACAGCCCTTGAGGGGTACTCTTCCGCCTGTGTTGCCTGTGGCGCGACTATGGCTGTAAGCGCCATCATTGTGAGAGCTGTCGATAGTATGCGAGTTCTAATTGAAGTGCTCATTGATTTCCATTCCTCAGAATATATAGGTTGTTCTTTTTGCAAAAATATAAATGGCCGCCTGGTTTATGTTCTTGTTTGAAAGTACTCTAAAGTCTATTAATTAAGATGTCTAATATCAATTCAACTATCAATTAGGTTATATTTAGACTTAATCTAATTCCGCGGATGATCATGCCTTTGCTTTCACGTGCTTTGCACGCATTTATCGCTGTAGGCGAGGAGTTGCATTTTGGTCGAGCGGCAGAGCGCCTGCATGTGACTCAACCCCCATTGAGCCAACAAATCCGTCGCTTAGAGGATAAAGTGGGCGCGCATCTATTCGTACGAACGACTCGTGCGGTCAGGCTGACCCCGGCTGGCGTGGTCCTGCTGAAGAAAGCACAGCAGATGGCCGCGGATGCAGAATCAGCAATGCTCGCAACACGCCGTATCGCGGCGGGCGAGGCAGGTAATCTGGCAATAGGCTTTACAAGTACTGCCGCCTATCAATTGCTGCCAAAAGTATTGGCCGGATACAGGCTCTGGTATCCCGATGTTTCACTAAGCTTGAAGGAGGATGTCTCCACAAACCTGGTGGAGATGCTCTTAACCGAGAAAATTGATCTCGCTTTCTTGCGTCGGTCGGCGACTGCAGCTCATAACTCTATGCTTTTTCAAAGGGTGAGCCAGGAAAATATGTGCGTCGCCATGCCGAATACACATCGTTTTGCAGCGCAGCGTGAAGTATCGGTACAAGAGTTGCACGATATTCCTTTTGTGGGATTTTCCCCGCAAGCCACGCCATACTTTCGAGAGCGGTTGCAACGTCTTTTCTTGCACTTTCAAATTCAGCCTAGAATCATGCACGAGAGCGTTATGCCAACTTTACTGGCATTGGTAGAAGCTGGAGTTGGAGTCGCGTTGGTGCCGGAGTCAGCATCCGGGCTTCGTCCCGCAGGTGTATGTTATCGCCCGTTGGCTGGCGCTGGCGCTTTCGCGGCGATTGATCTGTATTGCGCTCAGCGCCGTGATGAACAGAATCCAGCGGTGAAAACGGTGGCGAAGGTGTTGCAAATGATGCGCTCATAATTGTCGTAACAGAGTTAGGGCGGGACTCATTCCGGCAAGAACGCGCTTATGCGACAAGCGCATAAAGAAAAAGCCCGGCTCATCTTGCGATGGTCGGGCTTTGTTTTACAACTTATTCAGCGCAGGGTTAACGTGCCGCGGCTTTGGTTTCTTTATCGAGCTTGTGCATGATGTAGCGTTGCTGTGCGATCGATACGGCGTTGTTGACGCACCAGTACAGCACCAAACCAGCCGGGAAGAAGAACATCATGCCGCCGAACACCAAAGGCATAACCATCATGACCTTTGCCTGCATTGGATCTGGAGGGGTCGGATTCAGTTTGATCTGCAAGAACATTGTGGCCATCATGATGGCGGGCAAAATGAACCACGGGTCGCGTACCGACAAATCGTGAATCCAGAGAATCCACGGTGCACCGCGCATTTCGACGCTACCAAGCAGTACCCAGTACAAAGCAATAAACACCGGTATCTGTACCACCATGGGCAGGCAGCCGCCCAGCGGATTGATTTTTTCCGTCCGGTACATCTCCATCATGGCCTGATTCAGCTTGGTCTTGTCTTCACCGAATTTTTCTTTCAGTGTTTGCAGACGCGGCGCGACTTGCTTCATTTTGGCCATCGAGCGATAGCTGGCGGCTGACAGCGGATAGAACACCAGCTTGATGAGCAACGTCAGCGCAACGATAGTCCATCCCCAGTTGCCCAGGAAGCTGTGCAACCACGCCATAAGCTGAGACAGCGGTTTGGCAATGATCGTCAGGAAACCATAGTCGACCACTACGTTGAGCCCGGGCGCAAGCGCTTGCAAGGCGTCCTGGTCTTGTGGGCCAACCCACAATTGCGATTCGACAACCAGGTGTGCTCCGGGAGCAATTGCGCCAACGGCTTCAATTGCACGTACCGCAAATAAATTATCGGAGACTTGCAGTATTTCGTTGTGCCGGACTTTGCCTTGTGGCGGTACCCAGGCACTGACAAAATAATGCTGCACCATGGCGATCCAGCCATTGTCGGACTGCGCAACGTAACTGGCTTTACCTTTTTTAATATCCGAAAAACTGGCTTTCTGGAATTTCTCCAGATCGGAATACACTGCGGGACCGGTGAAGGTGCTGTAGAAGTGCGAGGTGTTTGGCGGATCGTTGCCGTCGCGCGTCAGTTGCAAATACAGCGAAGGCGTAATCGGTGCAGTGCCTTCATTGTAGATATCGTGCTGAACATTGATATCGTAGCGGCCTTTGTGCAAGGTATAGGTTTTAACCACCTTGACACCATCGGTTTGCGCTTCGAATACAACTTTAAGCGAGTCACCGGTTAGCACCTGTTCTGACGAAATCAGCTTGAATGGCGTCAGATGTGTTGGGTAGCTTTGGCCCTGAGGGGCTCCTACGATGCCGGTTTGCGCCATGTATATAGAGTGGCCGGAGTTATCCAGCAGCACCATGGGCTGATCGGGGTTTTCGTCGGATTTGAACTTAAGCAGTTCGGCCTTGACCAATTGGGCGCCCAAGGTGTCAAAGGTCAGGTCATAGACATCGGTCTTGACGTTGATTTTTTCTGACGAGCCGGCCGCAATATCCGTGTTGCCCGGGACGGCTGTATCGGTAACGGCAGCAGGGGCAGCAGCGGTTGAAGGCAGACCCGAAGGGATACTGCTGTCGGCACTCGCCGGAGCCGGGCTTGGGCTTGCGGGTGCCGTTGTCGGCTGCGTGGCGGTTGGGTTGCCGCCAAACAACGAGGGTTTACCGTTATGCACTTGCCAGTTATTCCATAGCAGCAAGAGCGAGAAAGAAAAAATCATCCAGAGGACGGTGCGTCGGATATCCATAGCGCCTGTTTTAAGTTAAAGCTGAGCGAAAAGCCCACTAGTTTAACGTAGCTCAGCTGAATCAAAGTTGAGCATAAGAACGTCGGAAAAAAACCACAATATGCCGTAGGCCTTAAAAGGCTAGTGACATGTGTGCTTCGAGTTCGGTACCGGATCACAACCACCCGGGGACCAGGGGTGGCAACGGGCAATACGCCACGCGGCCAGTCCCAAACCACGCAAAGGCCCATGCGTTTCGATAGCTTCGATAGCATAGGCAGAGCATGTTGGGGTAAAACGACAGCTTTGTCCCAGCCAGGGACTAAGAAAATATCGATAAAACCGGATAGGGGCGATAAGAATGGCTTTAATCATCGCATTGCCCGCTGCAATAGAGCGTCTGCTTCGGTGCGTACGAGCTTTTTAAGCTCGGTGAGCGAGAAGGGGCCCACCTTGGAATGCAGCCGAAACACAAAGTCGCATTGCGGTAATTCGTGCCGTTTGGTTCGAAACGCTTCACGAATAACGCGTTTGATGGCGTTTCGGGTAACGGCTTTTGCGGCAAAACGCTTGGCAATGATTAGTCCCAATCGTGCCTGCGTCGCATCTGCCTGGACTTCGCGTGGTGTAGTTACAACAAACAAAGCCCCTCTGGCGATGCGTTTACCCTTAAGGGCAGAGGCATATTCCGAGGGGCGGTGCAAGCGCGCCGCTGGAGTGAGCGTGGCACGCATGGGCGTTGGCGCCAACAGACAACTAATTGGGGCGACAGCCTTTGCTGACCTGACTAAACGGCCAGGCGCTTGCGACCCTTGGCACGGCGCGCGTTAATAACGGCGCGGCCACCGCGTGTTTTCATACGGACGCGAAAACCGTGGGTACGCTTGCGGCGAGTAACGGATGTTTGGAAAGTGCGTTTCATGGATTATCCAAATAAAAGAGCTACTAGAAACGCGCCTTGAAATAGGTGTTCCTAGTGTTAGAAATTCTTGTAAAGCCCACTATTTCATCAAACTATTCCCGATTAGTCAAATGGTTAGCAGTAATACCAAGCGTTATTACTATCTACCCTTGTGGATAACTACCCGCGCGACAGGGTAGAATCGAGGTTTACAAAAGTGGTGGACATGAAAGATTTTTGGCAGACTTGCGTCCAGCGCCTGGAGCAAGAACTCCCCCCGCAGCAAATTAGTGCCTGGATACGGCCATTGGTTCCCCTTGCGTTCGATGATGCGCAGGCGGTGCTACGGGTGTCTGCGCCTAATCGTTTTAAATTAGACTGGGTACGCAAGAACTTCTCGCGTCAAATCGAAGATCTTGCCTCCGAATGGTACGAGCGCCCGGTACAAGTCGCATTTGAATTGGCCGCGGCCTCTGGGGCGACGCATCGCGCAGCGGCGCCCGTGCAGGCTAACGGGCAGTCGGCATCAACATTTGATGCAAGCACAACATCGCGTGCCAGCACCCAGGCGGCGACACCGGTTGCGGCGGCGGTCAATGCGGCAGCGGCTGAAATCATGCACGATCGCTCGCGCCTTAATACCGACCTTACGTTCGATAACTTCGTTACGGGAAAGGCGAATCAACTGGCACGCGCAGCAGCATTGCAAGTGGCTGAAAACCCCGGTGTGTCATATAACCCGCTGTTTTTATATGGCGGCGTGGGACTGGGTAAAACTCACTTGATTCACGCCATCGGCAATGCACTGCTTGCCAACGGTACCGGTACGCGCGTGCGCTATGTGCACGCCGACCAATACGTATCCGATGTGGTCAAGGCCTATCAGCGCAAGGCATTTGATGAGTTCAAGCGTTACTACCATTCACTCGACTTATTGCTGATCGACGATATTCAATTTTTTGCCGGCAAGAATCGTACGCAAGAAGAATTCTTTTATGCGTTCGAGGCGATGGTCGCACAGCGCAAACAAATCATTATTACGTCCGATACCTATCCAAAGGAATTGGCTAATATCGATAGCCGGCTAATTTCGCGTTTCGATTCGGGCTTAACGGTAGCCATCGAGCCTCCCGAACTTGAGATGCGCGTGGCTATCTTGCTGCGCAAAGCCGAGACCGAGGGCGTGACCATGCCCGAAGAAGTCGCCTTCTTCATTGCCAAGCATCTGCGCAGTAATGTGCGCGAGCTGGAAGGGGCATTGCGCAAGGTGTCTGCGTACGCACGTTTTCATGGCCGCGAAGTGCTTACTGTTGAAGTCTGCAAAGATGCGCTGAAAGACTTGCTGTCGGTATCGAACGGACAAATCACGGTTGAAAATATCCAGAAAACCGTGGCTGATTTTTATAAGATCAAAGTCGCTGACATGTATTCGAAGCGGCGTCCTGCCAATATTGCATTACCCCGTCAGATCGCCATGTATCTGGCCAAAGAGCTAACCCAAAAAAGCTTGCCCGAAATCGGCGATCTGTTTGGT
Source organism: Eoetvoesiella sp. (assembly GCA_036567205.1). Taxonomy (GTDB): domain Bacteria; phylum Pseudomonadota; class Gammaproteobacteria; order Burkholderiales; family Burkholderiaceae_B; genus DATCVA01. The sequence continues at coordinate 33,648 of DATCVA010000035.1, forward strand.
GGCCGCGACCACACAACCGTGCTTCACGCAGTACGTAAAATCTCCGATGCCCGGTCCAAGCAAACCGAACTTAACCATTCTTTACACGTATTAGAACAAACCTTAAAAGGATAACCATGCAACTCGTACAAACGACTCGCGATGCATTGTTGAAGCCGTTATCAACGGTGGCGGGAATTGTCGAACGACGCAACACACTGCCTATATTGGCAAATATTTTGCTGCGCAAAGAAGGCAACAACGTTGCATTTATCGCAACCGACCTCGAAGTACAGATCACCACACATGCCGAATTCGGCGTGGGCGACGACAACGAGTCCATCACGGTTGCCGCACGTAAATTGCTCGACATTCTGCGTGCCTTGCCCGAGTCGGGCGACGTTAAGCTGGGCTTGGCCAGTGCCAAGTTATCCGTTCAATCCGGTAAAAGCCGGTTCGCATTGCAAACCATGGGCGCGGCCGAATTTCCGACCCTGTCGCAACCCGAAAAATGGGATGTATCGCTGACATTGCCGCAAAAGACGCTTAAGCACCTGTTCAATATGGTGCATTTTGCGATGGCGCAGCAAGACATCCGTTACTACTTGAATGGCCTGCTTTTTGTTTTTGAGCCAGGGTTTGTGCGCGCTGTGGCGACCGACGGTCACCGCCTGGCGCATAGCGGTACGGCTGTTGACGGCATTACTCAAAAGCACGACGTTATCGTGCCCCGTAAAACGGTATTGGAAATGCAGCGTTTGCTTGCCGATACCGACGAGCCCGTGTCCATCGACGTGGCTCCGGGTCAGATTCGGTTTCAGTTCGGCGATGTCGAGCTCGTTTCCAAATTGGTCGAGGGTAAATTCCCCGACTTTACGCGTGTCATTCCCACCAACTACACACGCCACTTTTCAGTAAGTCGCGAACTGCTGCAAGGCAGCTTGCAGCGTGCCGCTATTCTTACGACCGACAAACTTAAAGGGGTTCGCATTCAGCTGTCCGATCATCAGCTAAAAATTTCCTCGTCCAATGCCGAACAAGAAGAAGCACAAGAAGAAATTGATATCGACTACAGTCATGAACCACTGGATGTTGGCTTTAACGTCAGCTATTTGCTGGATGTTCTGGCCAATGTCAAAACCGAGACTCTTCAATGGTCTGTTCAGCCCGATGTGAATGCGTCGGCATTAATCACCTCGCCCGAGGATGATCAGTTCAAGTATGTCGTTATGCCAATGCGCATCTAAGCGCGCTGGAGTCAACGTCTAGATTCGGCCGGCGCCGCGGTGGCGCCTGCCGTTTCAACAGCCGCAAGGCTTATATAAGGTTTTAAACACGCTATGTCAGATCAAGCCATGAATACCCCCGATACCGGATACGGTGCCGACTCAATCAAAATGCTCAAGGGCCTTGAAGCAGTACGCAAGCGTCCTGGCATGTACATTGGCGACACCTCCGACGGAACCGGTCTTCACCACATGGTTTTCGAGGTCGTCGATAACGCCATCGATGAAGCGCTGGCGGGTCATTGCGACGACATCGTTATTACCATCCACGCCGACAACAGCATTTCGGTCAGCGATAATGGCCGGGGTATTCCAACCGACATTCACAAAGACGACGAGTTTCATCGCAGCGCGGCTGAAATCGTCATGACCGAGCTGCATGCCGGCGGCAAGTTCGACCACAACTCCTACAAGGTTTCGGGTGGCTTGCATGGCGTGGGCGTGTCGTGCGTGAATGCACTGTCGCAATGGTTGCGGCTGACGATCTGGCGTAACGGCAAAGAACACGAAATTGTGTTTAACCGCGGCGAGCGTGTTGAACCACTGAAGGTAATTGGCGACAGCGACAAAAAGGGAACGCGCGTTCAGTTCCTGGCCGACGACCTTATCTTTGAGAACATCGAATACCACTACGAGATTCTTGCCAAGCGTTTGCGCGAGCTATCGTTCCTGAATAACGGCGTCAAAATTCGCCTTATTGACGAGCGCAACGACAAAGAAGAAAACTTTGCGTTTCTTGGCGGGGTTAAAGGCTTTGTCGAATATATTAATCGCGCCAAAACTGCCTTGCATGCCAACGTGTTTTCCGTAAGCACAGAGTCGACCATCGGCGATACCACTGTGGGCGTCGACGTGGCAATGCAATGGAACGACTCATACACCGAAACGGTCTTATGCTTTACCAATAACATCCCGCAGCGAGATGGCGGTACTCACCTGACCGGTTTGCGTGCGGCCATGACGCGTGTGTTGAACAAATACATTGGCGACAATGAAATGGCCAAGAAGGCCAAGGTCGATACCACCGGCGACGACATGCGCGAAGGCCTGGCCTGCGTCTTGTCGGTGAAAGTTCCCGAGCCCAAGTTCAGCAGCCAGACCAAAGACAAGCTGGTCTCAAGCGAAGTTCGTCCTGCGGTCGAAGAAGCTGTAGCTCGTACGCTGGAAACCTGGTTGCTTGAAAACCCTAACGACGCCAAAGCGCTGTGCAACAAAATCATTGACGCCGCGCGCGCGCGCGATGCCGCCCGCAAAGCGCGTGAAATGACGCGCCGCAAAAGCGTTCTTGAAGGGGCGGGGCTACCGGGCAAACTGGCCGATTGCCAAGAAAAAGACCCTGCCTTGTGCGAAATTTACATAGTCGAGGGCGACTCCGCAGGCGGCTCGGCCAAACAAGGCCGAGATCGCAAATTCCAGGCTATTTTGCCACTGCGCGGTAAAGTGCTTAACGTTGAAAAAGCGCGCTTCGACCGCCTTATTGCCAGCGAGCAGATCACCACGCTGATTACCGCACTGGGCACCAGCATTGGCCCCGACTTTAATATCGACAAGTTGCGTTACCACCGTATCATCATCATGACTGACGCCGACGTCGATGGCGCGCACATTCGTACTTTGTTGCTGACGCTGTTGTATCGGCAAATGCCCGTGCTTGTCGAGCGTGGACATATTTATATTGCTCAGCCCCCGCTATACAAAGTCAAGGTCGGCCGCGAAGAGCGCTACCTGAAAGATGACCAGGAAGAAGCGCAGTTCATGATGCAAGTTGCGCTGAAAGATGCGTCCCTTGTCGTCAAAGACGGTGCAACGCCCATTACCGGTGATGCCTTGGCCGAACTGGCGCGCCAATACATTATGGCTGACTCGGTCATTACCCGTTTGTCGCGCCACATCGATATGGCGTCTGTGTCGGCAATGGCCGAAGGGGTTGAAATTAACCTTGACGACGCCGAGCAAGCCGCTGCCTCGGCCAAGCGCCTGCAAGACGCCATTGACGATCCTTCGGTTCCTAACGGCGTCACAGTCACGGTAGACGAAAATGAAGAAGGCACTTCATGGCGCCTTATCGTTCATCGCATGCATCATGGCAACGTTCGCGTCAGTGTCTTTGACCGGGCGTTTGTACGTGGCGCCGACTATGCCATATTGTCCAAGGCCGCTAAAACTTTCCTGGGTCTGATGGGCGTAGGCGCGCTGGTAGCGCGTGGCGAAGGCGACAAACGCAAGGAAAAATACATTTCCGATTTCCGCGAAGCCATGCAATGGCTGCGTGGCGAAGCCGATCGCAGCATCAGCAAGCAACGCTACAAAGGCTTGGGTGAAATGAATCCGCAACAGTTGTGGGAAACCACAATGGACCCCAAAGTGCGCCGTTTGCTGCGTGTGCAAATCGAAGATGCGATTGCCGCCGACGAAGTGTTCACAACCCTAATGGGCGACAACGTCGAGCCGCGCAGGGCGTTCATTGAAGAGCACGCGCTGCAGGCGGGTAATATCGATACTTGATTTTTGTTGTAGGTGAAGGCATAAGCTGAGAATCCGAGGCCCATAAGTTGAGAAGCTTGTGGGCCTCGTGCTTTTGATCAACTTTGTTCGCTATTGCCGGTAGCTATTGAGCATCATTGAACAGACAGCTGAAGGTGCTTGCCCGCTCGCGTCAGCATGTCCACCAATGCATCAATGGTGAATTTAATGGTCTTTCTGTTGATCAGGTCGGAAATTCTCGGACGTGTTGTCCCAAGAATTTCCGCTTCTTCCGTTTCGAACCTTCAGTGTATGCGCGTAGATATGCCAGGTTCGTCTGCTTATTTCACCAAGTCGATTTCCTGGCGTCGCAACGCCATCCCCAGCATCATGAGCATCAGGCCTTGGAAGATCAGGTCGATGGCAAGCAGCAACCCGAGCACCCATACGCTGTTGCCGGGCCAGCCTGCTGCGATGGCAAGACCCGCTAGCAGTGTCACAATGCCAGACAGGGCCAGCCACTGCCAGCCTGGCTGTGCCCGGTTTTGAAACCATATCCACAGACGGAATGCTCCTGATCCAATCAGCGTTGCGCCCAGAAGCAACGTGAGTACCGCAGCGCCTGTCAAGGGGTTATAGAACGCAAGTAACCCCGCCCCCAGGTACAAGATGCCGCTGATCGTCCAGAACAGGAAGCTGGTCCATCCTTTTACACGCCATGCGTTGATCAGCATGCCGACACCCGCAAACAGCATAAGGGTTCCAACGAAAATCACGCTGACAAGGGTCGCCGTCAGAACATGATAAGAGGCGGCAAAGCCAACGATAAGAAGGAACAGACCAAGCCCCAAAAACCATTTCCATTTTGCGCGCACCGCATCAAGGGGATGTGTATCGCGTGCGTAAGAGTGCTTATCGTCAGGAGTGAGTTCGCTCATGTTGGCCCTTTCTGTTTCGGTTTCAATCGGTTATCGACCATCCAGCCTAGGCACCACCTACGCGGAGGGCGTCTTATGTTGCTGATAGTACACGGCGAAGATGACTAAGTGCGAAGTGCGGCCATAACTTAGTGCTTGTTGAATATCATCGCCTCTGCCCGTTCATATGGTCTGCGAAACTCTATTGAACTGGACATTTCTATTCAGCAGATACCGAACATTTTCACGTTGCACCAATATAAAATTTTATCCCCTCTTGCCATCAAGCTCCAATTCATCGATAATTTTGCATATCTTTGTATACAAATATATTTCGCCGGATGTCTATCAAAAAATAACACTCAAGCCAACCTCGCCAAGCTTCACTGGGAAAACGGCGCCGGTAATTTGATAAGCACCAAAGAAGCAATACTTATTTAATCTGCGGATAAAAGCCAGATATAGGCTTACACCGCTATACCCAAAGGAGATGGAGATGAAGAAAGTTTCGACAGTCAAAGTGTTTTTAGGCGCCATAGCAATGGCGGCAAGTTCCCTGACTTTTGCCCAGCCGTATCCAAATCATGCGATTTCAATGATTACACCCTTTCCGCCCGGCGGTGCCGCTGACGTGGTGTTACGTTTGATCGCGGAACGCTTAACCGAGTCGTTCAAGTCCCCGGTGGTGGTAGAAAACAAAGGCGGTGCGGGGGGCGCTATTGGCACCGCGTTCGTGGCACGCGCCGCACCCGACGGCTATACCTTGCTGCTGACATCGTCCAGCACCATGTCCATCAACCCGCAGCTACGGGCTCAGCCTCCCTATGACCCCTTCAAGGACTTTACGCCCATCGCTCTGGTGGGAACTTCGCCCAATGTGTTGGTGGTGAATTCATCCCTGCCGATCAACTCGGTCAGCGACTTAATCGCCGCCGCCAAGAAGCAGCCTGGAGGACTAAATTTTGCCTCGAACGGTATCGGCACATTAAGCCACCTTACCGGCGAGCTATTCGAGCAAACGGCGGATATTGAAATGTTGCACGTGCCCTATAAGGGCGCGGCGCCCGCAGTTGCCGACACTGCGGGTGGGCAAGTGGCCGCCTTGTTCGCCGCGTATGCCAGTGTAGCGCCCATGGTGGAATCCAAAAAACTGCGGGCGTTAGGCGTGACTAGTGCGAAACGAATCAGTGTCGCCCCCGATCTGCCAACCATCGCCGAATCAGGCTTGTCAGGGTTCGAGTCCAACCAGTGGTGGGGTATTTGGGGGCCCGCCGGTCTGCCCGAATCCATTGTGTCCAAAATCAATACGGAGGTGAACAAAGTCTTGCAAGACCCTGAAGTGAAGAAGCGCTTCGCCCAGGAATCCGTCGAGCTCACTGGCGGCACGCCCCAAGAACTCACCGATTATCTGCGCACAGACTACGACAAATGGACCGCCGTCATTAAAGCAGCGGGGATCAAGGCCGAATAATGACAAACAACCCATCCTTGCCCGTTACTCAACAATTAGCGGATTTTGTGTCTTCGCTGGATTGGGACGCGGCCTCTCCCCGTGTCCGATCTCTAATTCCGCTTTTACTGGTGGATATCTTTCGCGCGGCGGCCATTGGCAGCGATAAGCCCTGGACTCATAGCGTTGAAAAGCTCTTGGGCGGTCCAACGGATACGGTCGCGTCCGCCGGCGCGGCGAATGGGCTTATGGCCCAACAAGCCGCCTTGTTTTATTCGAACCAGCAGGCTTCGCCGGCTTATGCGGCGTTTATTAACGGCACGGCCTGCGGCAGCCTGGATTGGGATGACTCGCATGTTGCGGCCATCATCCATCCCGGTATTTGCGTCTGGCCCGCCGCCCTGGCGGTGGCCGAAGCGGTACAAGCCAACGGACGGCAATTGCTGACCGCCGTCCTGGCGGGCTATGAAGTGGCCATCCGTATCGGTATGGCGATTCAACCGGAACATTCGTTGCGCGGCTTTCAAGGAACCCCCACTTGCGGCGTGTTCGGTGCAGCGGCGGCCAGCGCCAAGCTGCTGCAGCTGTCCGCTGAGCAAACCCGCAACGCGCTAGGGATCGCCGCGTCATTTGCCTGCGGTATTTCCCAGTTTTTTGTATCTGGCTCCGATATTAAACGGATTCATGCCGGCAAAGCTGCGGCCAATGGGGTCGAGGCAGCCTTTTTGGCAAACGCCGGCCTAAGCGGGCCTCACGATGCCATCGAAGGTGTACAGGGGTTTGGCCGAGCCTTCTCCGATCGCTTCGATCCGGAGCGGGCGCTTGAAAACCTTGGGCATACGTTTCCCACGGAGTGGATCTCGCTCAAGACGCATGTCGGTAGCGTACGCATGCAGGCAGCCATTGAAGCAGCCGGGGTTCTGGCACGCAGCGGCGTGGCGATGGAAGACGTGGCTTCGATTGAAATTGGCGTTCACCGGGCCATGATCGGCAAGCTGACCGCCAACCAGCCCATCAATTCACAACACGCTCAGCTAAGCACCCCATTTGCCGTGGCCATGGCAATGCAACTGGCGCCGCAACGAAGTGGGCCGTTCATTTTGTCGATCGATGACTATGACCGCTGCTTGAATGATGAGCAGGTCCGCGACTTGTCAGCCCGCATCGAGTGCGCCGCCGATCCGGACGTTGAACGGCTGACCACCGCTGAGTCCGTGCCAGCCCGAGTCACCTGCCTTATGCGCGACGGACGTCGCTTCGAGCAGTTCATCGAGCACCCCAAAGGCTGTCCACAAAATCCGTTGACGCCGGATGAGATTTTTGACCGTTTCAAGTCAATTGCCGGTGCGCGCTGCGAGCAGCAGGCTATCGAAACCTGGCTGACTCACGTGCGCCAGCTGGAGAGCTTGCCATCCATAAAACCATTGCTGGCGCTGCGCCCGCGGTAAGACAAAATCAAAGTCAAAGGTCCAAAGCTATGAACCCTGTTTCTCCTACCCTTGCCTTGTCTGATTTCGCCGCTGACCTGTCTTACGACAGCCTGCCGCAGAATGTGCGCGATTTGTTGTTTGTATGTGCGCTGGACTACCTGCGCGTGGCATCGATTGGCGAGCGCATGCCCTGGAGCGCCTGGACGCGCGAGTACATCAAGAAAACGGGTGCCAGCGGCACCGCGTCCTTACTGTATTCCAGCCATCAAACCGACCCCGCCAGCGCTGCCTTTCAAAATACAATTTACGCTGGCAGTATTGATGCGGATGATACGCATGTGGGCGCCATGTTGCATCCGGGCAGCGTTGTATTTTCAGCGGCCCTGGCCATGGGCCAAGACCGCCATTTGTCAGGAAAGCAGGTGCTGGCTGCCGTGGCAGCGGGCTACGAAGCCATGATTCGTATCGCTCTTTGCGTACAACCCGGGCATTTTCAGCGCGGCTTTCAAAGTACTGCCACCTGCGGCGTGTTCGGTTCGGCAACGGCGGCGTCCATGCTCCTGTTTACTCAGCCCGATCGCCCTCGGCGAATCGCGGAGACCCTTGGCCTGGCGGCCTCGACAAGCGCCGGTCTGGTGCAGTTCTTTCATTCAGGCTCTACCGTCAAACGCCTGCACGCCGCGCAAGCCGCGCGCTCGGGCGTCCAATCCGCCTTGCTGGCTGAATCCGGTTTCTCGGGACCCACCGACATTCTGGAGGGGCAGGACGGATTTGCCCGCGCTTACTCCGATCACGCGGACTTTTCCCCTCTGTTTGATGGCCTGGGTACCACCTACCGCTTGCTCGAGGTCGCCTTCAAACCCCACGCCTGCAGTGCCCGCGTGCAATCCGCCATTGAAGCAGCGGCCACACTGTGTCGGCAACACAACCTAGGTCCCGCCGATATTGCAGCGATTATCTTAGGCATCCCCAGCGTTATCCAAGGCCGGTTGACGGGTACCGAACCCGATAGCTTGCAGGCCGCTCAAATGAGTTCGCCGTTCAGTGTGGCGCTGGCCATTGACAAGGGGCGACACTCAGACGCGTTCTCGTTGAGTGTGGATGACTTTGAAGCAGGACTGCTCAACCCTGCCATCAAACAGCTTTCAGCCCGGGTACAGTGCGTACTGGATGACGAAGTTGAACGGACAAGCACCGGTGAAT
>DATCVA010000036.1:0-7197 GCA_036567205.1 Eoetvoesiella sp.
CCGTTTGCGTTTTGGACCGAGCGCATCCGTAATATTCCGCTAAGCCCCGATATTTCGTATAAAGATAGATACTCCTGGTATTTCACATAAAGATAGACACGCAGTTAGAATGGCGAGGTTTATCTGCCCGCACGCGGCGGATATTAGCTTGCTATATCGAAAATATGGGGATATCTGTGAAAAAAAACATTGCACGCTGGGCTGCTTTGGCTGCCTGTCTTTCTTTTTCTTCGGCGCTTTGGGCTTCTGACTATCCCGCAAAAGATATGTCATGGGTAGTTCCGCTGGCTCCAGGCGGTCCGGCTGACACGTTGTCGCGCAGTATCGCCAACAAAATGGGTCAGCAGTTAGGGAAGTCTATCGTCATCGAGAACGTGGCTGGCGCCGGTGGCACTATTGGTGCGGGAAAAGCCGTCAATAATCCAGCGGATGGTTATCATTTCCTTATGGGGCATATGGGTTTCATGGGGGCCGCGCCGTCGCTTTATAAGCAGTTAAGCTACGATCCCGTAAAGGACTTCAAGGCGGTAATCCGGTTTCCAGATACTCCTGCCGTGTTATTGGTTCCCCAGAATCCGAAATTCCAGACCTTGCAAGAGTTGGTGGATTACGCCAAGGGTCATCCAGGCGAGGTCAATTTTGGCACTGCAGGCGTGGGATCGGCCTCTCACCTTATCGCGGCGCTCTTTGCCTCGGCCGCGAATATTGAAGTTCAGATGATTCCCTATAAAGGTAATGCACCAGCGATGGCCGATTTAATGGGTGGCCGTCTCGATGCGTTATTTGACCAGAGCAATACAGCACTGGGCCACGTGCGTGGCGGGAAAGTGAAAGCACTGGGGGTAGCGACACTGGAACCAATGAAACAGTTTCCCAATGTTCCCGTGGTTGCGTCCATTATTCCAGGGTTTGAGGCCGCTACCTGGTATGGCCTTTATGCCCCTCGGAATACGTCTGATGAGCAGATAGAGGTGCTTCATAAGGCTTATCTGAAAGTAATGGGCGATGCTGATTTCACGCAGTCTTTATCGGATCAGGGGGTTCAGCTTCTAAGCGGCGACAAATACGGCCCCGCGAGCTTTCAGAAATTGACGGCAGACGAAATTCAACGCTGGGCTAAAGTGATTGAAAATGCTGGAATTCCGCGTCAGTAGTGCTTAAGGAAATACTAGCTCATGAAAAAAATTAACGTCGCCGACTTTATCGATAGCGTTGCTACCGCGCTGCAATACATCAGTTATACACATCCGACTGATTTTGTAGAGGCATTGCAACGCGCGTTCGACGAAGAGGACAACCCCCCCGCTAAAGGGGCTCTTTTGCAGCTTCTGGTCAATAGCAAAATGAGCATGCTTAATAAGCGTCCGGTTTGCCAGGACACCGGCGTTGCCAACGTGTACGTCAAGATGGGCACCGGCGTTTCGCTGTATTGCGCAGATGGTTCTGATGTTCCTGCGTTGGAAACACTGGTTAATGAGGCAATTGGCAGGGCCTACAACGATCCTCGTAATCCTTTGCGTGCAACGGTTATTGAAGATCCTTTGGGGCGCCGGACCAACACGCGAAATAATGCGCCCGGTGTGGTGAACGTCCAGATAGTCGGGGGCGATGTCTTTGATGTCACGGTCGCAGCCAAGGGCGGAGGCGGCGATGTTAAGGCGCGTTTCAAAATGCTGACCGCAAGTGATTCGGTGGCAGATTGGATTGTCAGCGAGATTCCCAAGCTTGGCGCGGGCTGGTGCCCGCCTGGCGTTTTAGGCGTTGGTGTTGGCGGGGGCGGCCCCGAAGATACTATGCGTTTGGCTAAAGAGTCGTTGTTTACGCCAATCGATATTGAGGAGCTTCGGCTTCGTGGCCCGCAAGACAAGGAAGAAGAACTGCGCCTGGAGCTTATGGATCGGATTAATGACTTGGGAATCGGCGCGCAAGGGCTGGGCGGAAAAACAACCGTGCTTGATGTCAAGGTTAATACGGCACCTTGCCACGCTGCCATGCAGCCGGTTGCCATTATTCCGAATTGTGCCGCAACTCGTTTTATTTCCTTTTCTCTGGACGGTAGCGGCCCGGCCCGGATGCCCGAAACCGACCCATCCATCTGGGCTTCAATCCCAGATTCATTCAATTCTGCCGAGGGAATCCGGGTCGACCTTGACACGTTATCTTCCGATGGCGTGAAGCAATGGAAGACGGGGCAGTTGTTGCTGTTGTCGGGCAAGCTGCTGACAGGACGCGACGCTGCGCATAAGCGGCTGGTGGACTTGTTGGACCGTAACGAGCCTTTGCCAGTTAGTCTTGAAAACCGGGTGATTTTTTATGTTGGCCCTGTTGACCCCGTCGAAGACGAGGTTATTGGCCCCGCCGGTCCAACCACCTCGGCGCGTATGGACAAGTTCCTGCGACAAATGATGGGACAAGGGTTGTTAGCCTCTGTCGGCAAGGCCGAACGTACCAAAGCCGCGGTTGATGTCATCAAGGAGTTCGGCGCGGCTTACCTTATTGCCGTTGGGGGCGCGGCCTATCTTGCTTCTAAGTCCGTCGTAAGCTCCAGGGTCGTTGCATTTGCTGACTTGGGTATGGAGGCCATTTACGAGTTCGAGGTTAAAGACATGCCCGTTACTGTTGCTGTCGATGCCGAGGGGAAAAGCATCCATAAATACATTCCCATATCGACGTCTTATTGATTTTTTTGTTTTTAACAGTTGTGCTGAACCCGCATCGCCCATTGGCGCCGCGGGTTTTTTTATATTGAAAGACGTACAGATACGCAGTTAAAGTGTTTTCCCTTATGGTATTTCAATTGCCGTCCTTGCCAATCGGGGGCACAATGATTTCTCTTCAGTTGCGTGCAACCGTAAAGGAATATCTATGCCACATAGCCAGTTGCTGCCTCAGGATTTCAAGTCTTCAGTTGTAGCGGCTCCTCCCATTGCGTTAACGTCTGATTTTGAAATTGCGTACGACCAGAACGCTGCCCTGACGCGTCACATCGAGAGCGGCGGCGCACGAATCCTGCTGTATGGGGGCAATGCCAACCTTTATCATTATGGCCAAAGGCTCTATCGCGATGCGCTAAAGATGATGCATGCGTTTCAAACTGAACGGACCAGTGTTATTACGTCGATTGGGCCCGATTTTGGCAAGATGCTGGATCAGACCAAAGCAGTGCGCGAGATTGGCTTGAAGAATGTCATGCTATTGCCGATGGCGTTTCCCGCTGACTCTGCCGGGGTTGCCAACGGTGCGCGCCGGGTCGCCAACGAGCTGGGTTTTGGTGTAATTCTTTACATCAAAGATGAAAACTACGTTCACCCCGATGAGCTGGCGCGGCTTATACGCGAGGGTGTTGTACGCTTCGTTAAATACGCAGTCGACCGTGAGGACCCGGTTAACGATTCCTATCTTGATTCAATCCTTGCCGAGGTGGGAACCGACGTCGTTGCCAGCGGCATGGGCGAAGTTCCCATTGCCGATCACCTGGCACGACGCAAGCTGGCTACATTTACATCGGGCGCGGTGTGCATAGCGCCTGCTGCTGCAATGGAGCTGTTGTCTTTGCATAAGTCCGGAGACACCGAGCGGGCGGAGCAACTGGCCGAACCGTTTCTAGAGTTCCAGCAATTGTGCTGCAGAATCGGCAGTATGAAAGTGCTGCACGATGGGGTCAGTATTTCGGGTGTTGCCGATATGGGGCCGCTTTTGCCCATGGTGTCCAATATAACGGCCGCCGAAAAGCCAGAGGTACAGAAGGTTATTACGGGCTTGCTTGAGGTGGAAAAGGCCGTGCTTGAAGCCGTAAGCGTTTAATTCCATCTTCAAATCAACACGTGGACTGTGTCGACTTCGCTGTTCATCAAAGGTACCGCCAGCGCGTCACCTTCGCGTTCACGATTGATTTGGAAATGGAATAGCAGCACACCAGCTTAAGACTCAGCTGAAACAAGCTCTGGCTTCTTTAGTCCCGCGTGGTAGCGGGCGACGTACGACGCGAAGTCTTCCCGGTCGCTCTGCTCAATCTGCTTTTGTTGCAGCAGGGACTCGGCCGTAAGCTGCTTGAACTCTTCTTGCTGTGCCTTGCTTAGCGGGGTGGCCAGCAGCGTATCGCGGTGCTGGCGGCTTTGCCGTAACGAAAAATCATGCAAGCTTATTTGCTCTGCACGAAGTTGCCGTAGCAATTGTGCCGAGGGCGTTTGCTCGCTATCAGTTAGTTTAATACGCTGCGCGTTAACGGCGGCTGTGTAGTCTGTGACGCCATAGGCGCTGTCCAGGATTTCGGCATAAGGCTGGATCAGCTCGAGCAGGTCGTTGCCCCAGTCGGCCAGGCTGACCGGCTGGCTTTGCCTGACCAGCGTAAGGCCCGGTTTGCGGCCCTCTTTGGCAACCAGGCCAAAGTTATCATGACTGTCCTGGCAGAAGCCGGCGTTCGGAAACATTGGGCTGTCTTCGGCGGCACAGCACAGCAAAAATGCATCCATAAAGTAACTGGTTTGTGCCGAAATACCGATGGGTGAGGCCGGGTCGATGTCAAGGCAGCGTACTTCAATGTATTGCACCCCGCGAGCCGCGAGTGCCGTGGAGGGACGTTCGCAGCGCTCGGTCGTTCGCTTGGGACGAATGCTGGAATAAAATTCGTTTTCAATTTGAAGCAGATTGGTATTGAGCTGGATCCATTCGCCGTTACGGTGTGTGCCTATGGCCTCGTACGCCGGCCATGGGGTCGTGACGGCATCATAAACGCGTTGTATAAATGTCTGGATATCGTTATAGCAGAGCTGCAAGTCGGATTGGGCTTTGTTCTGATAGCCCAGATCGCTCATGCGCAAGCTGGTCGCGTACGGCAAATAAAGGGTGTCGCTGTCCAGTTCGGTTAAAGCATGATCGACGCTTTTCATGAAGCTTTTCGATACGGCTGGCGAGGCGCCGAATAAATACATTAATAACCAGGAATTGCGGGTGAAGTTCCGGATAAGCGACAAGTAGCCATTCGAGCGTTTTTCTTGAAGTGTTTTTCCCTGGGCGCCCAACGCATCCCATAGGTTATCGGGCAACGAGAAGTTGTAATGCACGCCAGCTATGCATTGCATGGCTTTGCCATAACGCACGGCCAGGCCGCGCCGATACACATGTTTCAGCATCCCTGTATTCGACGTTCCATACCAGGCAATGGGAATTTCAGCTTCCGGCGGCAAGTGCGCCGGCATGGATTGGTTCCAGATAAGCTCGTCGTTGAGTTGTTGTGCAACAAAGCGATGTGTTTCGGTAAGCTCGTCAAGCAAGTCCGGCACCGACGACTGCGTTCCGGTGATAAGCTCAAGCAAGGCTTCGGAGTAGTCGGTGGTTATTTTAGGATGGGTCAGCGCGCTGCCCAAAACGGGCGGATGCGGTGTTTTGGCCAAGATCCCCTGACTGTCGACGCGTAAGCCTTCTTTCTCGATACCCCGCAAAATGCTGGTGAGGGATGGAAGGTTTGCACGCAGTGAGGCATTGCGTTCGGTACTTATTGTCATTACGGGATATCTTTAATATTTTATGTATCGTTGCCGATTTTAACCGAGCCCTTAAAATAAGAGCAGAACTTGTTAAAAAGGGGTTGGAGAGTGTTACTACGAGTAGGGTTGGCCGCAGTGCTGCTGGTATTGTTGAGTGGGTGTTCACCCGATTACAACTGGCGCAATGTAGCGGTGGCCGATGGGATGGTCAAGGCTATTTTTCCCGACAAACCGAAAGTCCAGGAGCGCACGCTCGAGTTTGCGGGGCATAAAGTCATATTCTCGCTGACGACGGCGACTGTTGATGGTGTGGTGTTTGCTGTGGGTTATGCTCCCTTGCCAGAGGCGCTGCGTAGCGACGAGCCGGCGCGCAACGAAATGGGCCGCGCGGTAATTCGTTCGTTTTATCAAAACCTGGGTGTCCCTGTGCCCGACGACTTGCCAGCCTTCGGGACTCGCTTCCGGATCGATGGGCATAGCGCGCAAGGGGCAACCACGCTTCAGGCTACGGCTTGGATGCTGCCACACGCTCTGGTCGAAGGGATCGTAACGTCGCCGACGGCCTCTTTTCCCGAGCTACAGGCGGATGAGTTTTTCGGATATCTTGCGGCGGGTCAGTAGTTGACGGGCCGGTTAACTGAGGCAACAGGCCCGCTTGCAGCGCGGCAGTAATCGCAGCTTGCCGTCCATGCACCTGAAGTTTGGCGCAGGCATTATGAATATGAAAATTTACCGTACGCTCGGTAAGCCCCAGAATTACTCCCATCTCCCAGCTGGTTTTGCCTACCGCGGCCCAGCATAAACAGGTCAATTCTCGTGTGGTCAGGGGCTTCATTGCATTGTCTCCGTAGTAGCTTGATGTTTTCTAATTACATTTTATATTTAAATGTATCAATTATTTTCATTTTGGTAAAATGAGGCTGGATAAAACCGTCTTTCCGGCCGACTGCGGGGTAAGGGTGCGCGCCTCTGCCCGGCTGGTAGATAGTGATAAAATAAACGCTTCATTCGCGCCGATTTGCTTGATCTGCTTGCGGGCGCCTCATAAATCCAGCTAAAGAGGTCCATATGGCCCAACTATCTGCATCTACGTTTCCTACCATCGCAACAACTTCCACCCCCCTCGATAAAACCACGGCTGGCGGGGTCAGTCCTGAGCCGTTAACCGGAACACCGGGTCCTGGCCCAGATATTGAGCCTTCGCCTGAAATGTTTGCTCCGACTGGATCTGTCGGTTATGTGGCCCCGCAATTCATTGCTTTCAATGAACCGTTACACTTGCTTAGTGGGCAGGTATTGCCCAGTTATGAGCTGGCCGTTGAAACCTACGGCACCCTGAACGAAGAACGCAATAATGCCGTACTGATTTGCCATGCCCTCAATGCATCGCACCATGTTGCCGGAATTTCCATTGCCGATCCGAAGGATGTGGGTTGGTGGGACAACATGGTGGGGCCGGGAAAAGCGGTCGATACCGATCGTTTTTTTGTAATTGGCGTCAATAACATAGGATCGTGCTTCGGCTCGACTGGGCCGGCCAGTATCAATCCCGATACCGGCAAGCCATGGGGGGCGGCGTTTCCTATGCTGACGGTCGAGGACTGGGTTCGCGCCCAGGCCCGCCTGGCTGACTACTTTGGCATTCAGAAGCTGGCGGCGGTAATGGGCGGATCGCTGGGCGGCATGCAGGCATTAAGCTGGGCCATTACCT
>DATCVA010000037.1:0-4925 GCA_036567205.1 Eoetvoesiella sp.
ACGGGGCTGTCATGACGCTCATGCCCGACAGCACGAGTAGCGCGGGCCAGTAAATATAACCCAGCATTCCCGAATGTCCCTGCGCCTCTTGAAAACCCGAGTATATATACCCGACACTATTGGCGACGGCAATAAAGAAGCCAAGCGCCGCCGAAGTGGCTACTGCACTGTGGATCTTGACGTTGCCGCTGGTCATGAATGGCACGGACAAAAACCCCCCGCCGGCGCCCAGTAAGCCGGATGCAAGCCCAATGCCAACACCTACCCCTGCCGTAGCAACCTTGCCCGGCATGGTACTTGACACGGCTGGCGGTTTTCCAACCAACATCTTAACGGCCGAATAGCCCACAAACAGGGCAAAAATCAAGGCAAGCCACGCACCGCTAAGGTACGCGAATATGGCTCCGCCCGAGAGCAACCCGCCAACAATCAGCCCCGGTGCCATGACAGCCACAATATCCCAACGAATAGCCCGTTTCGAGTGATGAGCCCGCACGCTGGATACCGATGTAAAAATGATGGTTGCCATTGATGTGGCAATTGCCGCATGTATCACCAGGTGTTCAGGTAATGCATAAACGGGCAAGAGCATCGTCAAAAACGGCACCAAGATCATGCCGCCGCCAATACCCAACAAGCCAGCAGCAAAACCTACAGCCGCCCCCAAACAAACCAGGCTAACGATAAAGACGGGATCCATAGCTACCTAAAGTTTTGAACTAGAAAAGTGTTCGACTGTAACCCAGTCTGACCACGAACGCCCATCTGCCTTATTCCATTTAAATCAATCGTGAATTGTATCGGCGTTGCTTACCGTACAACTGTACTGTCCCCGCTTCGCCTTCGTACTCACCATTGATTTGGAAATGGAATCTAGACAATAATGCCGCCGCCCAGACATGCGTCGCCGTCATAAAGTACCGCCGACTGTCCAGGCGTCACGGCCCACTGAGCATCACTGAAATCCAGGCTGAATTCTGCATCAGACGAAGACTGCAGCGTACAGGCCGAATCGGCTTGGCGATACCGGGTCTTTGCGGCGTACGAACCTTGTTCAGGCGGATGCCCAGCCACCCAGCTAGCGTCTTGCGCCTGCAACTTGTGCGTAAGCAGCCATGGGTGATCGTGACCCTGCACTACATAAAGCGCATTGTTTTCAAGATCTTTGCGCGCCGTATACCAGGCGTCGGCTGTACCGTCGTCGCGCTGACGCCCTTTGACGCCGCCAATACCCAAGCCTTTGCGCTGCCCCAGTGTATAAAATGCCAAACCCTGATGCTGTCCCAGGACGACGCCTTCGGGCGTTTTAATCGGTCCCGGCTTAGTGGGCAAATAGCGATTCAAGAACTCGCGAAAAGGCCGTTCGCCAATAAAACAAATACCTGTCGAGTCTTTTTTAGCCGCGTTGGGCAACTGCAATGATTGCGCAATACGGCGCACCTCGGTTTTGGGCATTTCCCCCAAGGGAAATAGCGTCCTGGCAAGCTGAGCCTGGTTCAACCGATGTAAGAAATAGCTTTGATCTTTAGTATGGTCCAGTGCTTTAAGCAACTGATGCTGGGTACCGCCTGCCGTTTTCACCGCACGCACCCTGGCGTAGTGGCCGGTCGCAATCTGCTCGGCCCCCAGCGACATCGCATGATCCAGGAATGCCTTGAATTTAATCTCTGCATTACACAGAACATCGGGATTGGGCGTACGGCCTGCCGAGTATTCGCGTAAAAAATCAGCGAACACGCGATCTTTGTATTCAGCCGCAAAATTAACCGCTTCAATATCAACGCCAATAAGGTCGGCCACACTGACGGCGTCAAGCCAATCTTGGCGGGTCGAACAGTATTCGGAATCGTCGTCATCTTCCCAGTTCTTCATGAACAAGCCCACAACCTCGTAGCCTTGCTCTTTAAGCAACCATGCGGTAACTGAGGAATCAACGCCCCCCGACATACCGACAACAACACGCCCTTTTGATGCAGATAGTTTAGCCATGGCGTATTTTAAACTGAACTGGCAAGCAAGCCGACCCTGGCTGAATATTTGCCTGATCCACCCTTAACGAAGAGCCTCGTCGACGACTTCAATCCAATGCCGCACGGGTGTGGCGGTACCGCTTTGCAAATGACCGATACACCCCATATTTGACGAGACGATGCAATCGGGGGCAACCGCGCCTATGGCCTGCAATTTTCGGTCGCGTAATGACTTGGACAGCTCGGGCTGAGTTACCGAGTACGTGCCGGCCGAGCCACAACATAAATGGGACTCGGTAAAAGGCTGCAGATTAAAACCCAGCTCATTCAATACGCGTTCGCTGGTTGTGCGCAGTCCTTGCCAATGCTGGAGCGTGCAAGGCGGATGAAAAGCCACCTTATCGGGAAGGCCAGCCATTTTCGCCTTGAGCACGCTGGCATGAGGGGCAATGAGCTCTGCCACATCGACGACCTTGGCAACCACTCGCAACGCCTTGACGACATATTCGGGATCGGCACGCAAATGATGCGCGTACTCTTTAACCATGGCACCACATCCGGAAGCATTCATAACAATGCCCTCAACCGCGCCATTATCGAGTAAAGGCAGCCAGGCATCGATATTGACACGCATTTGCGCTAGCGCGGCCTCTTGGGCATCCAGATGAAAATTAATGGCGCCGCAACAACCCGCTCCGGCGACAACCTGCGTACCAACACCCACGGCATCAAGAACACGGATGGTGGCCGCGTCGATTGACGGCATCATGGCGGGTTGCACGCAACTGGCCAGCATCAGCACCTGACGCGAATGATGAGAGGTATTGGGCAATACCCCGGCCGGGCGTGCTGCAGGAACCTTGTTTTTCAACACCTCGGGCAGCCAGGGGCGTACCCAACGCCCCACTTTCAAGGCAGGCCCGAACAAACGTGAATTCAACAGGCTGCGCAATGCCGCGCGCTGGACGCGCTGCCCCACGGGCCGTTCAACCTTCTGATCGACCAGATGACGGCCAATGTCGACTAACGCACCATATTGAACACCAGACGGACAGGTCGTTTCGCAGTTACGGCAAGTAAGGCAGCGATCCAGATGCTCCTGGGTCGTCGAGGTGGGCTGGGCCCCCTCCAACACCTGCTTTATCAGGTAAATACGCCCCCGGGGACTATCGAGCTCGTCACCCAGAACCTGATAGGTCGGACAGGTAGCCAGACAGAAACCGCAATGCACACAACGGCGCAATATTTCGTCCGCTTCCAGGCCCAGATCGCTATCACGCGCCCATGCTGCTAAATTTGTTTGCACAGTTTTGCCCCATCGTTTGGCATGGTTTTAAATTACATCTCTGGAAATAAGCGGCGAGGATTAAAGATCCCCATGGGGTCCAGTTCTTGCTTCATGCGCGTTGATACGTTCATTAGTCCGCGCTCCAGCGGATGAAAAACAGGAACGCCGTCAGGCCGCACATCGTAACGAAACAAAGTAGCATGTCCGCCACAGGCAGCTATGGCTGTACGCAAGGCAGCGCCGTCTTGGGGCGGGCTGGCCAACCAGCGCTGCCCGCCGTTCCATTCGATAAGGGTGGGCCCCAGATTTAATGCCGCAGTCGTAGGTGGTACCGCGGCACGCCACAAAGGACGTGCCTGAAAGAAAGGATGAGACTGATCCCGCAGGCTGTCCCAGAACGCGGCCGCTTCAAGCGAGTCGATTAACTGACCGCCCAGTCGCGCCCGGCCATTGGCCAGCGCCGGCTCGCTGCCTGACAAACGCACCCAAAGCTGCCCTTGCTGTGAACCTGAGGACAGCCATGCCGTTGCTGAAATAGGCAGGGGCAAGCCGCGCCATTGATTGAATTTAGCCAGCGCCGCCGCCTCATCGGCCTCGAGCACTACAGTGCTTTCCTGAAACGGCTTGGGAGCAACCTTGATTGACACCTCGACCATGGCGCCAAAAATACCCATTGACCCCGCTAGCAATCGCGAAACGTCATACCCTGCTACATTCTTCATAACTTCGCCCCCAAACGAGAGCACCATGCCCGTAGAGTCGAGCAGTTTTGCGCCCAGCACATAGTCGCGCACGCTGCCTGCCGCCATGCGCCGGGGGCCCGACAAGCCGGCAGCTACGCAGCCGCCAATGGTGGACGCAGGGCCAAAGCGCGGCGGCTCGAACGCCAGCATCTGATTTTGCGCATCAAGTTCCTGCTCGATCTCGGAGAGCAAGGTACCCGCCCGCGCCGTGATGACAAGCTCGGAAGGCTGATAATTAATAATACCGCAATAGCCCGACAAATCGAGCTCGGCGTGATTGCCTTTCCCGTTCAATGCATGCAGCTCGCCATAGAAGCTTTTGGTGCCGCCGCCTCGAATAAAAACCGGGCGATGGGCCGCACGCGCCGTCATGACTTGCTGGCACAGTTCCGATAATACAAACTCCATCTCGCCTCCTTAAAAACGTGGCAGGTCGGGAAAGCTGATTTGGCCGCTATGAACGTGCATCTTGCCGTACTCAGCGCAACGCACCAGAGTCGGGATGAGTTTCTCGGGATTTAACAGTTCGTACGGGTCGAACGCCTTTTTAATAGCCGTGAACGTATGCAATTCTTCGCGCGTAAACTGGACGCACATCTGATTGATCTTCTCGATGCCCACTCCGTGCTCGCCGGTAATAGTGCCGCCAACTTGTACGCACAGCTCGAGAATTGCAGCCCCGAATTTTTCGGCACGCTCTACTTCCCCCGG
Organism: Eoetvoesiella sp.; assembly: GCA_036567205.1. Lineage (GTDB taxonomy): Bacteria > Pseudomonadota > Gammaproteobacteria > Burkholderiales > Burkholderiaceae_B > DATCVA01. The sequence goes on from DATCVA010000037.1 coordinate 4,713, forward strand.
CTGGTTGGCATCGAACATAATGAGCGGATGCAAATTACCGTCGCCGGCATGAAAAACGTTAGCGCAACGCAACTGGTATTCGTCTGCCATTTGCTCAATCGCGCTAAGCACGCGCCCTAAGTGACGCCGCGGAATGGTGCCGTCCATGCAGTAGTAATCCGGAGATACACGCCCTGCCGCCGGGAAAGCGTTTTTACGCCCTGCCCAAAAAAC
>DATCVA010000038.1:0-13740 GCA_036567205.1 Eoetvoesiella sp.
GAGCCGGTAAAGCCGATGGCTTTAATGTACGGATGCGCCACCAGCGCCTGGCCTACATCGTTGCCGGCGCCAAAAATCAATGAAAATACGCCTTCGTGCAAGCCGCATTGCGCCACGGCAGCACGTATGGCGCGCCCCACCAGCTCGGACGTACCCGGATGGGCCGAATGGCCTTTAACAATGACGGGAGCACCGGCTGCAAGGGCCGAGGCGGTATCGCCGCCGGCAACTGAAAATGCCAGAGGAAAGTTGCTGGCGCCAAACACCCCAACCGGGCCGACAGGAATGTAGCGCAGCCGAATGTCGCTGCGCGGCATGGGCTGTCGATCGGGCTGGGCACTATCGATGCGGGCATCAAGCCAGTCTCCGGCGCGGACCACTGATGCAAACAGGCGCAACTGGTTGACAGTGCGGCCACGTTCGCCTTCAAGGCGCGGCCGTGGCAGACCCGTTTCGAGTTGGGCGCGAATGATCAGATCATCGCCCAATGCCATGATTTGTTCGCCAATCGCCTCCAGAAATTTGGCACGCTGCTCCAGCGAGGTCTCGCGGTAGCTTGAAAAAGCGGCACGCGCCAAACGGGCGGCTGTGTCCACATCGGCGGCGGAACCGCCTTTAAAGCCGGGTTCCAACGTTTCGCCGGTGGCGGGGTTGATCGCTTTAATTTCTTTATTGGTGCCAAAAACATCGTTTTTACCGATTAGCATTGCGCCAGTGATATCCATTTTTCTTCCTTAACGTGTACGTATGACTGTATTCGTTCTGCTGCAATAGAGCTTCGCAAGGGGACGTGACCAACACCTTCATTGATATCGCGAACCAGAGGCCATAGGCGTTACCATACCATTTTGACGCGATCGATGTTAACGCTAACATTTTCGTTGCCCGTAATTTAATCCGGGGCGAAATTGCCGCGTATTAACGTGATGGCGCTTAAGTTTGGCAGCCGCCTGTCATGCGGCCTAAAGCGGAGTGAGTCAGGTGCTTTGTTCCAGCGAGGCGCACACCAGCCGCAACTTTTGAACCAGGTTTACAAGATTGGGCTCGATGCGAAACATCGGGCCCGCAATTGAAATAGCATAATCGTTGCCAGACACTTTTAGCGGCCAGGCAATGGTGCCTACGCCGGGCACGGTTTCCCCTAAAGTTTCAAACCAGCCCCGTTGTATCGATTGTTTGATGTCATTTTCGATTTGAACCGCGTCGGTGACTGTTTGATCGTTATAGCGGTTTAGCGGTTGTGCTGTCAGAAGTTTGTGACGTACATCGGCGCCCAGTGTAGAAAGCAAGGCTTTGCCCAGCGAGTTGGTATGGACGTCGCGTTGTGTACCGGGCATGGCCACATAGCGAATGGCTTGCGGCGATTCGACAACCTCGAGAAACATAATTTTGTCATTGGATTCGAGCTTGGCAAATATAATGGTTTCGGCAGTGGCATCGCACAGGTCGTGCAACGCTGAAGAAACCTTGGCCAAAATAGGGTCGGCGTCCGAAATACGTTTTGCCATGGTCAGTAAGCGCCCTGTTGGATAATAACCTTGCCGGCGTCCGGTTTCGTATATGTATCCGGACTCGATAAGTGTGCGTAGCAGCGCCAGGCAACTGGATACCGGCGCGTCCAGGTGCCGTGCGACTTCGCTGAGCAATAGCGGCTTGCGCTCGCGGGCAAACGTCTCGATGATCTCTGCTACGCGGAACGCGGTCTTTACATTTGGATCTGTGTTGTTTGAGCCCATTGTGTAATCCAATGTAACCTCATCACATGAGCTGTGAGTATACGCGCGTAATCGTTAATATCGTGCCGGTTTGGGGTAAATGTCCTATATGCATAGTACCTTTGGCCGATAGGCCTTATCGGGTTGTGCAGCTTCTCTTTATAATCGCGCCATGACAAAAAAAATCCTTATTGTTCGTACTTCGTCGTTGGGTGATTTAGTGCACATGCTGCCGGCTATTTCCGATATAGCCAGGCATGTTCCCGATGCGCAAATCGATTGGCTGGTCGAAGAAAGTTTTGCCGAGATCCCGGCATGGCATCCGGCCGTGAACGAGGTCATCAAGGTGGCGCACAGGCGTTGGCGCAAGCATTGGTGGGCTGCCGACACGCGTGCAGAGCGCGCTGCGTTACGTAAAAACCTGCGGGCACGCCATTACGATATCGTGTTGGATATGCAGGCGCTGATGAAGTCGGTATGGCTGGTACGGCAGACTAACGGGCGGCGCCATGGCCTGGATCGCCGTTCGGCGCGTGAACCGCTGGCGTCGCTTTTCTATGACGTAAAGCATACGGTCAACTTTTGGCAGCCAGCTGTGATTCGGCAGCGCGAACTGGCTGCCGCCGCCTTCGGTTATACCTACGAGGGGCCACCCGATTTTGGCCTTGATCAGTTTACGCAAGGTCAGCCTATTGAGCCTTATGCAGTGATTATGCCGTCGGCAAGCCGGGACGACAAACTATGGCCGCAGGCCGATTGGCATCGGGTTTTTGCGCGTTTGCAAGAGCACGGCTTGACGCTTAAGGTATTAGCCGGCAATGCGTCCGAAACCGCGCGCGCGCAAGCGCTCGTCCAGGGCAATGCCCAGGCGCTGGTGTTGCCGCGCATGGGACTGCGCGATGTGGCCAAGACGCTGGCCCGTGCCACGGTTATGGTAGGACTGGATAGCGGCCTTACTCATCTGTCGGCGGGCCTGGGGCGTCCGACCATCGGTATATATAAAGCTTCCACACCCGTGCGTACTCCGCTACAGGGGGCCGCTTATACGGCAAGTCTGGGCGAGCGCGGGCAGGCGCCTTCTGCTGAAACGGTTCTTAGCGCGATCGAGCAAGCCTTGGCGTACTCGAAAAGCACTGACCCGGGCTCTGACACCTTATCGGGAATTTAGCGGCTCGTTGAATGTCTTGTTTGCGCTTAGAATGGCTACCAGTTAATTCAGTGCGGGTTTTTGTTTTGAATCGATTCTTCTATACGGCTTGCATCCGGCTATTGTCGCCAGCTTTACTGGCGTGGATGGCTATACGGGCACGGCGTTCCAGCGGCGACGCGCAAGTGTTTTCGGGCGAGCGGTTTGGTCGATACGCGCGGGCAAGCCCGCTTAAGCGGCCCATTTGGGTGCACGCCGTCAGTCTGGGTGAAACGCGGGCGGCGCAGCCTTTTATTCAGGCGCTGCTGGATCAAGGGGATCAGATTCTTCTGACGCACATGACCGTTACCGGACGCGCTGAAGGAGCAAGGGCTTTTGCTGAGGCGATTCAACAAGGCCGTCTGTCGCAAGAATGGCTGCCGTATGACTTTCCGGGTTGCACTCGGCGCTTTATGGCGCATTACCGGCCACGGGTCGGGGTGCTGATCGAGCGCGAGGTCTGGCCGAATTTAATTGCGGCGGCCCGGCTTTCGGCTATTCCCATTATGCTGGTCAGCGCCCGGTTTTCAGATCGGTCGCTGCGCCACAGTTTGCGGGCCGGACGCGTTATGCGTGAAGCCTACGACAGTTTGCAGGGCGTTTATGCGCAGACGCTGCACGACGCGCAGCGTCTGGAGCAGGCGGGGGCTGCCGCCGTGCGGGTGTCGGGCAACTTCAAGTTTGACATTTCCCTGCCCGAGGACGAGGTTGCCCGAGGACGTGCTTTCGCCAGCGCATTTCCGCGCAAGGTTATTACCATTGCCAGCACGCGCGAAGGTGAGGACGAGTTGTTCATACGTGCGATCGTCCGTCAGCAAAAACGTGCCCGTACGCAAGGCAAGAATCTGGCCGACGAACTGCTTTTTGTACTGATTCCCCGGCATCCGCAGCGTTTTGATGAGGCAGCGGCTTTGTTAAGCAAGGCGGATCTGCCTTTTGTGCGGCGATCTCAGTTAAAGGACGCCCCGGATGCGGGCACTTCAATATTGCGAATTTGCCGTGACGCTTTGGTATTGCTTGGCGACAGCCTGGGCGAGATGCCCCGGTATTACGCTGCCAGCCAGGTAGCTATTGTGGCGGGAAGTTTCGAGCCTCTGGGGGGGCAAAACCTGATTGAGGCCAGTGCGATTGGCGTGCCGGTTCTGGTGGGGCCTTACACCCGGAATTTCGAACAGGCCGTGGTTGATGCTATCGATGAAGGTGCAGCCATACGAGTGGCGGATGCTGACGCGGCTTTGCAAATGGCATTGCAACTGTTGGCCGATCCGCAGCGGCTCAGCAAGATGGGGAAAGCGGGGGCGCATTGGGTGCAAAATCACGCGGGCGCTGTGGCCCGCGTTGTGATTGGACTAAATGAAATAAAGAGTTACAGGCCGTGATATTTTCGCCCAAGCTCAAGCGTAGCTTGATAGAAACCTGCTTTACTGCCGCAGTCGTAGCGTAAGCCCTCGTACTCGAAACCATAGACGCCACGTACGTTTAGCAGGCTTGCAATGCCATCGGTAAGCTGAATTTCGCCGCCCACGCCAGCTTGGGTCGACCGTAGATGTTCGAAAATTTCGGGTTCCAGCACGTATCGGCCCACTACTGCCAGCGTGGTGGGGGCCTGGGCTGGAGCCGGCTTTTCGATAATGCCTTCCAGAAGCGTGGTTTTGTCGTTGATGCGCCGACCGGAAATGATCCCGTATTTATTCGTCTGATCCCGTTCGATATTTTGAATGGCCAATACACTGCCGTTTTGCTGATGCGCGGCTTCGATCAGTTGGTGCGTTACCGACGTGTTGGCGTCGATAAGGTCGTCTGCCAATAATACGACAAAGGGTTCATTCCCTACGATGGGCGCTGCGCACAATACGGCATGGCCCAGGCCTAACGGCGCTGATTGACGCGTGTAGATGCAATTGACATACGATGGAATTACGTTGCGTACGGCGTCCAGAAGTTCGGTCTTGTTTTTGGCCTCGAGGTCGGCTTCCAGTTCCGGAGCACTGTCAAAGTGGTCTTCGATAGCGCGTTTATTGCGTCCGGTAATAAAAATTAAATCCGTGATCCCGGCCGCGATGGCTTCTTCGACGGCATATTGAATAAGAGGCTTGTCCACAATAGGCAGCATCTCTTTAGGCATGGCCTTGGTAGCCGGTAAAAAACGCGTGCCCATGCCTGCCACAGGAAATACAGCTTTACGGATTGGTTTCATAGCGATCAAAGAGTGGTTAGTGAACGATTGGCGTATTGTAGGTCGAGTTTTAAATAGCTCGTTGCCAGAATACAAATTATCACCATGCGTTGCCTGAAGTAGTGCCATGCACGGGGCTGTACGTTATGAGTTTATGGACCGCGACAGCCTATTGCGAAACTTTTTTCGTGTATATAAAATCTATTGCGCCAATAAATTGGCTCAGTGGGTAATATGGGGGTAATTTTTCCCCCTTTTTAGCTCTCGGGGCATTTTTTAACTGCCCCTTTTAATAAGAGTACGATTCAATTTTATGTTTGCCACAGCAACCGACCGCGTACGCGCAGAAATCGAAAATCGTATCGTCGACGGCTCTCTGGCTCCCGGCGCGTCTCTGGACGAGGCGCAGCTAAGCGAAGCATTCGCGGTGTCGCGCACACCTGTACGCGAGGCGCTTCTACAGCTGTCTACACAAGGCTTTATCCGCATTGTGCCTCGTTCGGGCATCTACGTTGCCCAGCTTTCTGTGCAAGAGCTGACGGCCATGTTTGAAGTGCTTGCCTACGCCGAGGGCCTTTGCGCCAAACTTGTTGTCGAGCGTATTACTCCTGAACAACTCAAAACCTTGAGCCAGGTGCACAAGACAGGGAAAAAGGCGGTCGCCAGCCGTAATCTGGATGCATTTGCCACTTACAACAAGGCTTTCCATGAAGGTTTTTATAACAGTTGCGGCAATGCGTATCTGGTCAATCAAATTTTATTGACGCGAAAGCGGGTTAATCCTTACCGTTTGCAAGAAGCCGATTATTCGGAACGAATTGCAATATCCTGGCTTGAACACGACAGTTTGTTGCAAGCGGTGCTACAGCAAAATCCTGATGCGGCCCAGAACGAAGCCATTCAGCATGTTTTTTCAGGCGGCAGAAGCTATTCCGAGCTTGCCGCCGAGTCGCCCCAGAACCTCGCGATTGGCGCAGCAGCTCATGCTCCCCGCCATCATGGCAATGCCGACATGCCGCTGTTGTTTAAATCAGGTGTGGAAGCATCTGTCAAATTGGACAGTTTGATTCTTTAACCGTTAAACAGCGTGCCGGGCAGGTGTTTAACGGCTTCGTATGTCATGCTGATGTGTTCGGCAAGAATGGCACAGGCTTTGTCGGCATCATGTGCGAGCGTGGCATCCAGAATAGCCTGGTGTTCGCCATGCACGTCGCGGGGGATCGGCTTGCGCGTGATGGTTAAACGCCGGTAGCGTTCGGCCTGCTGGTACAAAATACCAAGAAAATGACGTATCCAGGGCGATGCGCAGGCGCTGATCAATGCCTGGTGGAATTCGCGATTGCGCTCTTCCCATTCTTCGAAGCGTTCTGTCGTGGTGCCGGTAAGGCGCTTTTCCGCGCGATCTAAACGATGAAACGCTGCTACAACGCTGCCTTCCCAGGCATCGTCGCCCAGTTTAATAGACTGCCTGAGAGCTTCGCATTCCAGCAGAATGCGAGTTTGGGTAATGTCATAAAAATCGGCAACCGATATTGGCTTGACGTGAAAACCGCGCTGCCCTTGTGCGACAACCAGGGCGTCGGATACCAATAGGGCCAGGGCTTCGCGCAATGTGCCGGCCCCCACCCCGTACGAGTCTTTCAAGTGTTCGACCCGCAGCTTTGCCCCGGGAGCCAGCCGCCCGTCAATGATGTCGCGCCGCAAATGCAAATATGCGGATCCCACCAGCGTTTTGGCAGTAGAGGCCGCGGGCGTTTCAGATCCCGGTGGCGGGGCTGTGGGTAAAGTTTCGGCAGGATTATCCAGCATGGCTATGACAGGGCCGTATCGCCCGCCTGTTAACACGATGACTTAAGTTTAGCTCATTCAGCGTAAAAATGGCATAAATAATGATATTTTTATAAAATCTCGATAATATGTGTTGACTTCGATATTTTATCAAATTATCCTACCGGTCATGAAAAGTGCCCATCCCGCCGGACAGGGGCAAGGAGACAGAAGTGATTCATTTACACGACATACGCTATGTCAGGCTGGGGACCAAAGACCTTGAGTCATCGGTTCGTTACGCCACCGAGGTTCTTGGGCTGGAAGTAGCCAGGAAAGATGGCAGGTCCGTTTATCTTCGCTCCGACAGTCGCGACCATACTTTGTGCTACTTCGAAGGCGATGTGCGTGATCACACAGCGGCGTTCGAGGTCGATACATCGGAAGAGCTTAACAATGCGGCCGCCATGCTGGCCGAAAATGGCTATCAGGTCCGTCAGGGTACTGTCGAAGCGGCCGAACAGCGTTACGTGCGCGAGTTCATTAACTTTGTTGACCCCTCGGGCAATAGTATCGATCTGGTTTACGCTCCCCACCACAGCGGCCGCAGGTATTTTCCGTCGCGCGATGCCGGGGTTACGGGCTTTAGCCACATTGGCCTGCGCACCCTTGATGCCCGCCGTGACGAAGCCTTCTGGACGCAGCTTCTGGGCGCAAAAGTAAGCGACCGTATCGGCGAAGCGCCGTTGCTGCGTATTGACGAGGTTCATCACAAGATCGCTTTATTCCCTTCGTCCTATCCCGGGGTGCAGCACATTAATCATCAGGTGGAAAGCATCGATGACATCATGCGCGCCTATTACATGTTGAAAGAACGCAATATTCCCATCAAGTTTGGACCGGGAAGGCATCCCACGTCAGGCGCCATGTTTTTGTATTTCGAAGGTCCGGACGGCATGATTTATGAGTACTCCACGGGCGTGCGCCTGATCACTGAAGAGGACGAAAAAACCTATCGTCCACGGGTATTTCCAGCCGTTCCTTCCTCATTTTGCATGTGGGGTTCAAAACCCGATATTCCGGAGTTCAAGTCGTGAGCAATATAAAAACTCCTGTTCCCGATACCAGTCGGCAGCGCCTGGTGCGGGCGGCTGCGCGGGCGCTGGCCAGAGCCAATCTGGTTCATGCCTATGGACATTGCAGCGTTCGTCTCAATAGCGATTACTTCCTGGTATGCGCGGCCAAACCTATGGGCCTGATCAGCACTGAAGAGGGCACTGTGGTTCCTGTTCAAGGCGAGTTGCCCGACGGGGTTCTGGGCGAAGTCAGGATTCATCAGCATATCTATCGCAGCCGGCCGGACGCTGGCGGCGTGGTGCGCAGCATGCCGCGCGATGTCATGACGCTGTCGGCCGCTGGTGTCACGCCACTGCCGCGTCACGGCATGGGCTCTTATTTTTCTCCCGTGGTGCCGCTGTGGGACGACGTGCAGCTTATTCGCAGCGAAGCCCAAGCCGCGGGGGTTGTGAAAGCAATGGGTTTGCAGCCCGCTGTCGTCATGCGTGGAAATGGCGCCGTGGTGGCCGCTTCAACGCTGGAGAAGGCTGTGTCGCTAACGTGGTATCTGGAAGATGCGGCCCGTATCGAGCTTCAGTTGCGCGGGGCGGGGCTGGCATTGGACGGATGTGTGATGACCAGCGACCAGGCCAAGAGCCGGGCTACCGACGCCGGCCGAATTTTTGAACGAATGTGGGAATACCTGACCTCTGGCGATCCAGAAGCCGCCGAGGTCCTTTAATAATTAACGAGGCAGTAAATGAGCGATTTTAAAAATTTCATAAATGGGCAGTGGGTTGAGTCGGGCAGAACGTTCGAGAACCGCAACCCGGTGGACAACAGTCTGAATGGATTAGTGCACGAGGCCGGTGCAAACGAAGTCGATGCCGCCGTTCAGGCCGCTCGCGCAGCGCTTGATGGCCCGTGGGGAAAAATGAAGGTTCAGGACCGTGTCGAGCTGCTGCACGCGGTAGCCGATGGCATCAATGCCCGTTTCGATGAATTCCTTGATGCCGAAATCAAAGACACCGGCAAGCCGCATGGTTTGGCCAGCCATCTGGATATTCCGCGCGGTGCAGCTAATTTCAAAGTTTTTGCCGACTTGATCCGCAACGTGCCCAACGAAAGCTTTGGCATGGATACACCTGACAACGGACGTGCCTTGAATTATTCAGTGCGGGCGCCGCGCGGGGTGATTGGCGTGGTTTGCCCATGGAATCTGCCTTTGCTGCTTATGACCTGGAAGGTAGGGCCGGCGCTGGCTTGCGGCAACACGGTCGTGGTGAAGCCTTCTGAAGAAACCCCCGCGACGGCAACATTGCTGGGCGAGGTCATGAACCAGGTTGGCGTACCGGCCGGTGTATATAACGTTGTGCACGGCTTCGGCGCCAATTCGGCAGGCCAGTTTTTAACCGATCACCCTGGTGTCGACGGGATTACATTTACCGGAGAAACCGGTACCGGCGAGACCATCATGAAGGCGGCTGCCTCGGGCGTGCGCCCCGTTTCGCTTGAACTGGGCGGGAAAAACCCCGGCATTGTGTTTGCCGATGCCGATTTTGACAAGGCGGTCGCCGGCATTGCCCGTTCGTCGTTTGAGAACACCGGGCAGGTTTGCCTGGGCACCGAACGGGTGTACGTGCAACGTCCCATTTTCGAGCGCTTTGTGGCCGCCCTGAAGCTGCGCGCCGAGGCCTTCAAACTGGGCAATCCTACTGATAAAAATGTAAACCTTGGTCCCTTGGTTTCATTGACGCATCGTGAAAAAGTGCTGAGCTACTACGAAAAAGCACGGGCTGAAGGGGCAACAATCATAACGGGCGGCGGCATTCCCGAAATGCCTGCACCGCTTAATGCAGGGGCCTGGGTGCAGCCCACCATCTGGACCGGCTTGCCAGAAAGTTCTGCCGTAATCCGCGAAGAAATTTTCGGGCCATGCTGCCATATCACGCCTTTTGATACTGAAGAGGAAGTTGTTGCGCTGGCCAATGCTACCGCCTATGGCCTGGCCGCAACGGTCTGGACCCAGGATCTTGGTGTTGCACATCGGATGGGCAGCGCGCTCGACGTAGGCCTGTGCTGGATCAACTCCTGGTTCTTACGTGACTTGCGCACTTCGTTCGGCGGCGCGAAGCAGTCCGGCATCGGCCGCGAAGGCGGCGTGCACTCGCTGGAGTTTTATACCGAATTACGCAATGTTTGCATCAAACTTTAAGCCCAAAATCATGACACCAGAAAAAATTCAGCATTACGGCGACGCTTTGTATGCCGCCTTGGTTGACCGGGCCTCGATCGCCCCGCTTACAGAAACCGAGCCGGAAATCACCATTAATGACGCCTATCGTATTCAGTTGCGCATGATCGAGCGCCGCCTTGCCGCCACGAACGAAACCGTGATCGGGAAGAAAATCGGCGTTACCAGCCAGGTGGTGATGGACATGCTTAAAGTCAATCAGCCCGATTTCGGCCATCTGACTTCGGGCATGGTGTTTGGCGATGGCGCCGTAATCGCCGCAGACTCGATGATCGCCCCGAAGGCCGAAGGCGAGATCGCGTTCGTGCTTAAACACGACCTGGTCGGACCCGGCATTACCAATGCCGACGTGCTGCGCGCTACCGAATATGTTTTGCCGTGTTTTGAAATTGTTGATTCGCGCATCCGCGACTGGAAGATACGTATTCAGGATACGGTGGCCGATAACGCATCGTCAGGTGTGTTTGTAATGGGGGACGCCGCAGCCGACCCGCGCAAACTCGATTTGTCGCTGGTTGGCATGACGCTCGAGAAAAATGGCGAAGTGGTTTCCACAGGCGCTGGCGCTGCCGCGCTGGGTCATCCTCTTAATGCGGTTACGTGGCTGGCCAATACTCTGGGCGAACTGGGTATTGGCTTGCGTGCGGGCGAAGTAATTTTATCGGGCTCGCTGGCCGCCATGGTGCCGGTTAAAGCTAATGACAATCTACGGGTCAGCCTTGGCGGCATCGGCTCGGTAGGTGTGCGTTTTATCTAATTTAGGAAATAGTAATGGCGCTAGAAACAGCAATCGTAGAAAAACTTGCCCTGCACCTGCACGAGGCAGAAATGCAGTGCAAGGAAGTCACAAAAATCACCGATGACTATCCCGACCTTGATTGGGATGACGCCTATGCAATACAGGATGCGCTGCGACGTATCAAAGAAGCCGGCGGGACGCGCATAGTCGGCCTGAAAATGGGCCTGACCTCGCACGCCAAAATGAAGCAGATGGGCGTCGTTGATCCGGTGCGCGGCTTTTTAACGGACTACGGCATGGTGGCCGATGGCGGGGAATGCGATACCTCCGGCCTTATCCATCCCAAGATCGAAGCAGAGATCGCCTTCGTTACAAAGCGCGCCCTATCAGGGCCGGGTTGCCATATTGGCGCCGTGCTGGCGGCAACGGACTTTGTGCTTCCGGCGCTTGAAGTTATTGACTCGCGCTACAAGAATTTCCAGTTTGATCTTAAAAGCGTGATTGCCGATAACACCTCGGCGGCCCGCTATGTTGTTGGCGGACAAGCAAGTAGCGCTATGGGTATCGACCTGAAAAACCTTGGCGTTGTCATGGAGAAAAATGGCGAAGTGGTTGCTACTGCGGCAGGGTCCGCCGTACTTGGCCACCCAGCGCAAAGTGTCGCCATGCTGGCCAATATGCTGGGCGCGCTCGGACAGGAAATTCCGGCTGGCACGCTCATTTTGACCGGTGGCGTGACCGAAGCGGTTGCTGTGGCCAAAGGCGATTGCATCACTGTGCGTTATCAGCACTTGGGCTCGCTGTCGGTGCGTTTTGTGTAACGCACTTTTAAGTTTTAAGGCAGCCATGCATTCGCTCATCAGTACAGGCTTGCTGATGGCCGAATGCCAGGGCTGACGTTTTATTCAAACCAGGAGACATACATGAAAATCAAAAAACTAGTTGCAGCGACAACAGCGATCTTCGCCTTTGGCATGCTAGGCAGCGCCCACGCGGCAGATCCCGTAAAAATTGCTCTTATGGCCGAGCTTTCGGGACCGCAGGCTGCCCTTGGGCAGGACAAGCTCGACGCCTTCATGATGGTTGTCGATCGCAATGGCGGCAAAATGGGCGGCGTGCCTGTGGAAATTCTTCGGCGCGACAGCCAGCTCAAGCCGGAAGTAGCAAATCAAATTGCCGAAGAGCTTATCGAAAAAGAGAAGGTGGCAATTGTTACCGGAATCTCGTTTTCCAACATTATGATGGCTGTCGCCAGGAAACTGACCAACGCAGGCGTCGTCGTGGTCGGCTCTGGTGCGGGCCCCGCGCCCCTGGCCGGCAAACAGTGTTCGCCAAACTTGTTTGTCGTGTCCAAGCAAAACGATCAGTTCGCCGAAGCGATGGGCCAGTATGCGACTGACAAGGGCTATAAACGCGTGATTGCCATGGCGCCGAACTATCAGGCGGGTAAGGATTTCGTAGGCGGCTTCAAGCGCACATACACGACCGAACTTGTGGACGAAGTCTACACGCCGCTTAATCAGCTTGATTTTTCAGCGGAGCTGTCGCGGATCGCCGCCGAGAAGCCCGATGCCGTCTACGCGTTTTATCCTGGCGGTTTGGGGGTGAGCTTTGTACGAGCCTATCAGCAGGCTGGCCTTATGGGCAAGATACCATTTTTAAGCGTATCCACCGCTGACGGCACCACGTTGCCGGCACTGAAGGATTCCGCTGTCGGCGCCATGCATGCGTCGGCATGGGGCCCTGACCTGGCCAACCCCGTCAACCAGAAGTTCGTTGCCGAGTTTATCGAAAAGTACAAGCGTATTCCGTCCGAATACGCCGCCCAGTCGTATGACGCAGCGCTGCTGATCGATTCGGCGCTGACAAAAACCAACGGCAAGGTCAGCGACTTGAAAGCACTTACGGCAGCCCTGAAAGCGGCCGACTTCGACTCAGTTCGCGGCAATTTCAAATTTAACAGCAATCAGTTCCCAATTCAGGACTTTTATGTCTTCGAAGTTGTGAAAGATGCGCAGGGCAACGCAACCCTGAAGACCGAGAGCAAAGTTGTGACAGACGGCAAGGATGCTTATTTTTCAGCGTGCAAACTGTCGTAATTCCATTTCTAAATCAAGCGCGCATGTCGCTGGCGCAGCAGCCGCACAAAAAGTGATGTCTGCGCTTCGCCTTCACGCTTGATCTGGAAACGGAATAAGGACTGTATGGCATCTGATCGGGGTGCGCGAGTCACACCCCGATGCGCAATCCTCGCGTTCTCTGTACTAAAAGGACATTTATGGGCTGGAGCCTTTTTTTATCGCAAATATTGAATGGCATTCAATTAGGAATGCTATTGTTTTTGCTCGCGTCCGGGCTGACGCTAGTGTTCGGCATTATGAATTTTGTCAATCTGAGCCATGGCTCTTTTTATATGATGGGGGCTTATTTCGCCGCCGCCATATTGGCCCGCACCGATTCTTTCCTGCTGGCCGGAGTGGCGGGCATCGGCGGCGGCATGTTGCTGGCATTGGTTGTCGAGCGAATTGCCTTGCGCCGGCTTTATTCGCGCGACCATCTGGTCCAGGTGCTGGCGACACTGGGGTTGATTATGTTCTTCAACGAAATCGCGCGCATGATCTGGGGTTCCCAGCCCGTTTTCACGGCGCTGCCCACCTGGGCCGACGGCTCGGTAAGTTTTGCCGGCATTACCTATCCCAGCTACCGCCTTCTGATCATTGCCGCTGGCTTGCTGGTAGCACTGGGCAGTTATCTGCTTATTTACCGCACGCGGGTCGGGATGTTGGTGCGGGCAAGCTCCACACACCCCGAAATGGTCACCGCGCTGGGCGTGAACGCCCGGCTGCT
>DATCVA010000039.1:0-14964 GCA_036567205.1 Eoetvoesiella sp.
TTACTGCGGCCTGCTTCCTTTCACGCTTTACCGGCAGCTACACCTGGGCCCACCTTGATATCGCCGGTACGGCATGGCGCAGCGGCAAAGACAAAGGCGCTACCGGGCGTCCTGTGCCATTGTTGGTACAGTATTTGCTAAATCGCACTTAAACAAAACTGGCGGCGAACGTAAAACATCATGCATTCTTTATTAACCTCCAAGGCAAGGAGCCATTGGCGTAATGGCCCGTATTGATTTTGCCTTCGGCGCCCCGGAACGTCTGCGTATGGCATGCGAAGTCGTACGCAAGCACTACCTGTCGGGGCGCCGTATCGTTGTTTACACGCAAAACACACAACTCCTGGCACGATTTGACCGTCTGTTATGGGGGTTTGATGCCACGGCATTTATTCCCCATGTCGACGCTACCGACCCCCTTGCGTCACAGACGCCTGTGCTACTGACCTCGAACGCGCCTGTGCCACCCGCGGCGAATACGGAAGGCAACACCTCTTCTTTGCATGTGGAAGCCGCCGCGGGGCTGTCTAAGGCGCCATGGCTCGTCAATCTGGATACGAACTGCCCGCCCAACATCCAGTCATTCGAGCGCGTGCTGGAAATTGTCTCGAACGACCCCGACGACACAACCGCCGCCCGGGAGCGCTGGCGGCAATATAAAACCGAAGGGCATACCCTGCATGCTCACGATGTATCGTCTCGCCCTCTTGCATCATCCCGGGCGGACTAGCGGTTAATATGTTGAGGGAACCGAATTCCGAGCTAATGCTCTAATGAAATGTTAACGCCGCTGCCTAAAGGCTTAAGCGGTCTACTTGCGTATTCAGCTGTTTGTCAGTTAATCTTGAAGATAAAGCACGAAGTACGCACGCTTTAACTTAAGCGATGCACAACAGTCTATTGACACTAAAGGATTCAACATGAGTGATTTCCGACAACCCAGTCTTCCGGAACGTGGCTACGCCAGCGCTACAGGCGACGTGGTGCGCAATCGGGTATTGCGCAATACCTACTGGTTATTGGCTCTATCGTTAATACCCACTGTTCTGGGGGCCATGGTTGGCCTGAACACGGGAATTAATAGCGTAATGGGCGCAAGCCCCGGCACCAGCGCCATCGTATTTCTGATTGGGGCCTTTGGTCTTATGTATCTGATTGAGCGCAACAAGAACAGCTCGATCGGCGTGGCTCTTCTGCTGGCCTTTACTTTCTTTATGGGCATAATGCTGTCGCGTTTGCTTGGCTTTGTATTGGGCATGGGCAATGGCGCGCAGCTGATTATGTTTGCATTCGGGGGTACGGCGCTGGTGTTTGGCGCGATGGCAAGCGTAGCCAGTACCAGCAAGCGTGATTTCTCTGGTATGCAGAAATTCCTGTTTATTGGCGTTATCATTCTTATTGTCGCGTCGGTTGGCAATATATTCCTGCAGTTGCCAGCTTTGATGCTGACGGTCTCTGTAATGGCCATCGCAATCTTTTCGGCGCTGTTGCTGGTTGATCTGCAACGAGTCATTAATGGCGGTGAAACCAACTACGTATCGGCCACACTGGCTGTTTATCTGGACGTGTACAACATATTCACGAACCTTCTGATGTTGCTGGGTATCTTCGGCGGCAATCGCGAATAGGCTGTTCGTGTCTTTTTCCAGCCGGGATTTGCTGATCAAAGCGCTTAACGCTTAAGCCGGCAAATAGTTCGTACTGTTAGTTTTAATCCCCCCATGAACCTAGTGTTCCGGGGGATTATTTTTTGCTGAGTTTTTATGGGTTTGTTGATGCTTGCTGAACTGGGCAGTATTGATTGATATGGGCTTCAGGTTCTTTAACACGCCGTGGCGGGGAAGATTCAGGCGTTCCGGGCTCACGCGCGGGCGGTCCCTTGCGGGACTTCCCGGTCAAGCCGTCTGAATCGGGGCGACCGCGAACTCACCGGGTGTGACAGTCCCCCGGACTGTCACAAAGCGCCCGGTTCAAACAGGCGCGGTCTTGCCTCCCCGCTCCAGCCCGATTGACCGGCACCCACGAATTCGCCCTCCAGCCTGAACCACCCCCACCACGACTGCAATGGGAATGATTGAAGCGATATTGGACGGTTGGTGTGCTTGATGCCTTGGATGCATCTTTGAGTTTAATGAAGGCTTTGTGGCTTCATGGCTTCATGGCTTCATGGCTTCATGGCTTTGTGAATTCGTGAATTTTCGGCTTTATTTGGTAGTGGCCCATGGTCTGAGTACAAATCCACATGCATAGGCCTGGCCTCACAATAACAACGCCCCAATCCCCGACGCTTCGATCAGAGAGCAGGCCCCATAATGCCAGGCGATCAGTAACTAACGAACCGCCAGCAAAGACCAGTTGCATCACCACTTACCATGACGCAGTGGGTGGGGGGCGGTGTGCTATCCGCGGGACCTTTGAAGCCCGAGCCAGCGGAGGCGAAGGGAGGCCGAAGGGCCGGACGAGCGAGCACAGCGGCGTTCGGCGCCGGACGGCGACGAACCGGGCTGAGGGTCCAGCGGATAGCACACCGCCCCCCGCACACGTCTTAAGAACAAGTCCGGCGAGCCTCTTTGACCCACGCCAACAAGCCCTCGGCCACAATCACAGAAATGGCAATCCAGATCGGGATATACGTGAACCAGGCTCCTGGCGCCATACTTTCATTCAAGAACAACAGCGCAACCCAAAACAACAGAATAGGCTCGACATAGCCCAGGATCCCAAAAAGTCCCAACGGAAGCAAACGGCTTGCGGCAATATAACTGACCAAAGCCACAGAGCTGATTAAGCCGAGCACCGGTATCAAGCCTAACAAACGAGGATGATTAAAAAACTGCCCTATTACACCCACGTCCTGTGTTTGCAGAATAAACACCGCCACAGGAGCCAGAAGCAACATATCGAACCACAACGAGGTCAGGGAACCGATGCGCAGCACCCTTCGTAACATGAAGTAGGGAGGATACCCTAGCATAACCACCACGGTTGCCCACGAGAATGCATTGACGCGATAGAGCTCGTGCACAACTCCCACCGCCGCAATAGCTACCGCAACCCATTGTGTCGCGCTAAGCCGTTCGCGGTAGAACAATCGGCCCACCAGCACCATTACCAGCGGCAGCAAAAAATAACCCAGCGACACATCCAGGGCCTTCTGGTGCAACGGCGCCCACATGAACAGCCATAGCTGCACGCCAATAAGGGCCGCACTTGCTATTAACGACAAGGCCAGTGTCCATTCCCGGCATAGCCTGCGCGCCACCTGTGCAACCTCGCCCCATGCCCTGCCGCGAGTAATCAATAGCGCCAGCGCCGGCAACGCCAGAAGCACACGCCACGAAAATATTTCAGCGCCGCCCAGCGGATACAAAACAGTGGAGTAGTAATAGAGAACCGAAAATAAAACGGACGAAAAGACCGATAGGACGATACCCTTTTTCACTGCTGAAGACGCTCGCTGCTTGTAATTTTCAGGCGGATGCCAAGGCTGTCGAGCATAACCGATTTAAGCGAAACAAGCGCTCGCGTTTCAGGACCGCCTCTAGCGGCTCCACAACGCCTCCGGCGACCTCGATATCCACGGCCATTTGCCTGAAGATGCGCATTATAAGGTCGGGATTATGCGCCCAGCACCGAACCAGAAACTGATCGGGGTCGAATAAGGACAAACCCAGGTTTCGCAGTTCAGTACGATTAAAATCCTTGATGTTGCGTGTTAGTACCGCTACTGACAATGTCTCGTCCTTGGCGCGAGCTGCCCGGGCCGCTGCAATAACATGCCAATCCTTGGCATCGCTGCGGGATAAGCCCGCTTTAAATATAGCAACATCACCTTGGTCTGCGTCGGGAAACGCCCGTTGCAACTCTGCCCACTGGTCTTGAATGTCCGGCAAGGGCACATCCCAGATGCGTGCTGCATTACGCTGCCATTCGTCACCAATAATGGGACTCCAGGCGGGCTTAAAATAAGCGTGCCCGGCCAGATGCAACAAAAGCCGGCGCAATACATTCGATATCAGTACGCAGGTGTCAATAACGACCACATCAGGCATAGTAGTCAAAATCGCTGCAGCTCCATCAATACTCTGCGTGTCAGCAACGGCCGCCCGGCCAACAGTTCATTCAGGCGCTCGCGCAACGACAAGCGTAACGAAGGCTCTGCGCCGGGGTCATCGAAATCGGGGTCTGGCTCATCGACTCCGTAACCTGTCTCATTTAACAGCGTCCACTCAAAACGACGTAGCGCGCCCGCCGCCTTTGAACCTTGAGCCAATTGCTGCAAGGCCATGTCGTAAGCATCGTATAAAACAGGATGCGGATCTTCCCGGGGCAACGAACGCAACAATAATTCGTTCATGTACCAAGCCGACATAAATGCACGGCCGCCTAACGGCCTGATACCCGCACACTCGGCGCGTATCAGCGTTTTCACCTCGCCTGCGCCGCTCCAGGACAAGGCCAGCGGCTGGAATGCGGACAGGACCGGCCGCAAGACTGAATACGGACGCTTGGCTCCCTTGGCCACCAACGCAACATTCCCGTAGTTGCGGGTGAATGTCTGAATGATTAGAGAGGTTTCGCGCCAGGCCGAGGCATGCAACAAAAACCCGGCCTCATCTTGAACACGTTGTGTCCGTCTACTCATACCCTAATTCGCGTAAAGCCCCTTCGCGATCCGACCAGCCTTTGCGCACCTTAATGTACACGTCCAGGAACACTTTCTTATCAAGCAGTTTTTCCATATCTTGGCGCGCCTCGGAGGCGATCCGTTTCATATGCACTCCGCCTGCGCCCAATAAGATAGGACGATGGGTCTCGCGCTCGACAACGACACATGCGGCAATATGTACGCCATGTTCATTTTCGTCCCATTGCTCGATAACCACAGTGCATCCGTAAGGCAGCTCGTCGCCCACCAGGCGGAAGATTTTTTCACGAACGAGCTCGGCAACAATAAAGCGTACCGGGCGGTCGGTAAGAGTATCCTCTTCGAAAAGAGGCTCTCCCTCGGGCAGGCGGGCCCCGACTTCAGTCAGCAGATTGTCCAGCTGCACTCCGCGCAAAGCGCTAACAGGGACCACGGCCGAATAGGGATGCTGCGCCATAATTTTGCTGACGTAGGCAAACATCTCGTTTTTATCTTTGATGGCGTCAACCTTGTTGACCACCAAAATGGTTTGCCCCGATTTTGGCAGTAGCGGCACAAGCTGAGCATCGCCGCTAGACCATTTGCCCGCCTCAACCACATGCAACACGACATCGACATCGGCCAGCGCCTGAGTAACCACCCGGTTCATCATGCGGTTCATAGCCCCGCCATGGCGTGTTTGAAACCCTGGGGTGTCCACAAACACAAACTGTTCATGCTCGCGCGTTAACACGCCATGAATACGATGCCGGGTAGTTTGCGCCTTGCGCGATACTATCGATATTTTGCTGCCGATCAGGGTATTGGCCAACGTCGATTTACCAACATTAGGGCGCCCGACAATGGCCACAAAACCACAACGAAAGGGATTTGTCATTTTCTCTCTTGGGGCACGGCCACCGGTAAGGATAATTGCGTTGATTTCTGTGCGCGGGCTCGGGAGCGAGAGGCTGCTGAAGCGCCTTTGGCCGGGGCCTGCGCCTGTATAGCGGCAATGGCCAGCGTCGCTGCCGATTGCTCTGCCGCCCGGCGGCTTGATCCGCCCGCACTGACGGTGATGTCCAGTTTCGCAATCGAGCATTCAACCTCGAACAACTGATTATGCGCAGCGCCATGGGTAGCTATTACCGTATACAGCGGTAAATCGAGCTTGCGCCCTTGCAAAACTTCCTGAAGCAAGGTTTTCGGATCTTTGCCCAAGGTCTTGGGATCGACACTGACCAGAATGGGTGCATATTGACGCGCCACCACCTTCTGTGCAGCATCAAAGCCCGAGTCAAGGAAAACCGCCCCGAAAATTGCTTCAAGCGCATCGGCCAATATGGACGGGCGCCGAAAGCCGCCGCTTTTCAGCTCGCCCTCGCCTAACCGCAAATACTCGGACAAGGACAGTTTTTGAGCGATTTCAGCCAGAGAGGCCTGCTTGACCAGGTTCGCCCGCAACCGTGACAAGTCGCCTTCATCAATTTTTGAAAAACGCTTATACAACAAAGCGGCAACAACGAAATTAAGGACTGAGTCGCCCAGAAACTCAAGACGCTCGTTGTGACGCGCACTATGGCTTCTATGCGTAACAGCCTGCTCAAGCAATACCTTGTCCTGAAACTGATAATCAAGAGCCAGTTCAAGAGACGATAGACTAGTAGTCATTAGTGGAACCGGCCTATGCGGCTGGGCTCGCTGAAATTCATCCAAATAAAGAATGCCCGGCCAACGATATACTGGTCGGGCACAAAGCCCCAATAACGGCTATCCAGGCTATTGTCGCGGTTATCGCCCATCATGAAGTAATGGCCGGAAGGCACTGTACAACGCACGCCGTTCCCCAAGTATTCACAATTGTTACGATAAGGATAATCCGAAATAGCCATAAAGTCTTGCCGCGCCTGTTTGTTCAGCAAAATTTTGTGGTCGATCTTGCCCAGCGTTTCGTTGTAACGTCCCACATAGGTAGAGCGATCCGGCTCGAAATAATCGCCATCGCGCACCTGCGCCACTTCCTTTCCATTAATCGACAAGACTTTGTTCTGATACAAAACCACATCACCCGGCAGTCCAACCACACGTTTTATGTAATCGACATTCGGATCTACAGGATAACGAAAAACAATAACATCGCCGCGCTGCGGCGAACCAAGCTCGATGACCTTCGCATCGACGACCGGCAGCCTGATGCCATACTGAAACTTGTTGACCAGGATCAGGTCACCGCTTTGCAGCGTTGGCAACATCGAGCCCGATGGAATTCGAAAAGGCTCGACTACAAATGAGCGCAATGCAAAAACGAACAAAATAACCGGAAAAAAACTAACACAGTATTCGATCCACCACGGTACCCGGTTAGCCTTATCGTAGGCTTCCTGGCGATGGCGAGCAGCATCCAGACTGCCCACGCCTGTAGTGGCCGCGTCATATACAGCCATCGCCGCCTGGGCTTTACGGCGCCGCTTGCCGCGCAGATAAAAGAAATCCAGACACCAAACCACCCCGGTTACCACCAAGAGCACAAATAAAATCAGTGCAAAATCCCAGCTCATACTTGCCACACCTTATTGTTTTTCAATGTTATTTATCCTCGACTTGCAAGATAGCCAGGAATGCTTCTTGAGGAATTTCGACGTTGCCCACTTGTTTCATGCGCTTCTTGCCCGCTTTTTGTTTTTCAAGCAGTTTTTTCTTGCGTGAAATATCGCCGCCATAGCATTTGGCCAAAACGTTTTTTCGCAACGCCTTGACGCTTTCACGCGCGATAATTTCAGCTCCGATCGCGGCCTGGATGGCTATATCGAACATTTGGCGAGGGATCAGACCCCGCATTTTGCTGACGACTTCACGTCCGCGATAACGCGCGTTAGCGCGATGCACGATCATGGACAACGCATCGACGCGGTCGCCATTAATAAGCAAATCGACTCGCACCACATCGGAGGTACGGTACTCTTTAAACTCGTAATCCATCGATGCGTAACCACGCGACACCGATTTAAGCTTGTCGAAGAAGTCGAGCACTATTTCGGCCAGCGGCATTTCATAAGTCAAATGCACTTGCCGGCCATGATAGGTCATGTTCAGTTGCAGCCCGCGCTTAGCCATGCACAAAGACATGACCGGCCCGACATAATCTTGCGGCATGAACAGCGTAACAGTAACAATGGGCTCGCGGATTTCGGCAATATTGCCAACCTCGGGCATGCGCGAAGGGCTTTCTATCATGGAGACCGAGCCATCACGCTGCTCGACCTGGTACACCACGGTAGGCGCCGTGGTAATAATGTCCATGTCGAATTCACGCTCGAGGCGCTCCTGCACAATCTCCATGTGCAAAAGCCCCAGAAAACCGCAACGGAAACCAAAGCCCAGCGCCTGCGATACTTCAGGCTCGAACATCAATGACGAATCATTAAGCTTCAGTTTTTCAAGCGAATCGCGCAACTGGTCGTATTCGCTGCTTTCAACGGGATAAAGCCCGGCAAACACCTGTGGCTTGACTTCTTTGAAGCCTGGCAGCGCCTGGGGCGCCGGGCTGCCGGCCAACGTAATGGTATCGCCCACTTTAGCGTCTTCAAGCTGCTTGATGCCTGCGATGACGAAACCGACCTCGCCCGCCGAAAGATGTTTACGCGGTTCGGACTTGGGCGTAAAAACCCCGGTTTGCTCGCAAAGATGGGTGGCGCCGCTGGCCATTAGCAAAATTTTA
This sequence comes from Eoetvoesiella sp., assembly GCA_036567205.1. GTDB lineage: Bacteria > Pseudomonadota > Gammaproteobacteria > Burkholderiales > Burkholderiaceae_B > DATCVA01. The sequence goes on from DATCVA010000039.1 coordinate 8,346, forward strand.
TCTTTGGGTTTCAGCACACCATTGATGATGCGCACCAACATGACGACACCAACGTAGTTATCGAACCACGAGTCAATAATAAGCGCTTGCAACGGCTTGGCAGGGTCGCCAACGGGCGGCGGCACACGCGCAACGATAACCTCGAGGATTTCATCGATGCCCATGCCTGTCTTGGCACTTGCCAAAATCGCATCGGATGCGTCGATCCCGATCACATCCTCTACCTCTTGACGCGCACCATCAGGATCGGCCGACGCCAAGTCCATTTTATTCAGAACCGGAATGACTTCGACCCCCAGCTCGATCGCGGTATAACAATTAGCGACTGTTTGCGCCTCGACGCCTTGCGATGCATCGACGACCAGTAACGCACCTTCACAGGCCGACAACGAGCGGCTGACTTCGTATGAGAAATCCACGTGCCCGGGCGTATCGATAAGATTGAATGCATATACCTGGCCGTCTTTGGCGGTATAGCTCAGGGAAGCGGTTTGCGCCTTGATGGTAATACCACGTTCACGCTCGATATCCATGGAATCAAGCACTTGGGTCGACATTTCCCGGTCAGCCAAACCTCCGCAACGATGAATTAAACGATCGGCAAGCGTTGACTTACCGTGGTCAATATGAGCAATAATAGAAAAGTTGCGGATGTGATCCATAAACCAGGAAATAGAAGCCCGCTTGTTTGACGAAGCAGGTAAATGTTGAAGGGACTAAGCAAAAGAGGAGCGCCTATAGCGCTCCTCTTGCAGCTAACGTGCCATTTTAGCTGTTTCTGGAGATTATTTTCGAGGCGTAACCGGAACCCACTGGGATTGGCCCTGTCGCAGCACCAGCAACGCCGCCGCCCGCGATTTATTTAGCTGACCCACTAGTTTGGCAAATTGTTTGACATCCGTTACGTCGACATCATTAACGGTCAGGATAATATCGCCCGGAGCAATTCCCGCGGTCGCTGCAGGCTCTTCAACCTCGGTCACCTGAACCCCGCCTTTGATTTTCTCTTTGACGCGCACCGCTTCAGGCACTTCAGTCACGCTAAGGCCTAATGCATCGGCCGGCGTTGCAACGGGCGGGACTGCCTCAGCACCTGCCACGGGAGCTTCGGTGGCTTTCAGTTCACCGACCTTCACATTGAGCGTGATGGACTTGCCCTTCCTCCAGACCTCTATCGTTGCCCGGCTGTCCGGCTTGGTGCTGCCTACAATACGCGGCAAGTCGGTCCAATGTGTAATCGGACTGTCATTGAACTTAGTAATAACGTCGCCCGAACGAACACCCGACTCTCCGGCTGGCCCGCCCTCTTCGACATTGCTGACCATGGCGCCGTGCGCCTTGCTAAGTCCGATTGCTTTGGCAACATCATCGGTAACGGGCCCGATCTGTACTCCGATCCGTCCCCGGGTCACTTTGCCATGCTCTTTAAGCTGCTCGACGACGCGCATGACTTCGTCAATGGGAATAGCTAAAGAAATACCCATAAAGCCGCCGCTTTGCGAAATGATCTGGGAATTGACGCCCACAACCTGTCCCGCAAGATTGATGAGCGGCCCGCCGGAGTTACCGGGGTTCACAGCAACATCAGTTTGGATGAAAGGCAGGTAATCACCCGTGTCGCGGTTAATAGCGCTGACAATCCCGGACGTAACCGTGGAATCAAGCCCAAATGGCGAACCGATAGCCAGTACCCACTGCCCTTTTTTCAAGCTTTTGGAATCACCGATGGGTAACGGCGTCAAATCCTTTGCCTCGATTTTGATCAAGGCAACATCGGTACGCGGATCAGTACCAATGATCTTGGCCTTGTACTCTTTGCCATCGGTCATTGTGACAAAAATACCGTTCGAGTTGGCCACCACATGGTTATTGGTAAGAATGTACCCGTCTGCCGAAATAATGAAGCCGGAACCCACGCCACGGGGAACGGTCCGCTCTTGCTCTTGCTCTTTGGGATTTGGAGCGCCGCGCCGACGCGGAGGCTGCGATCCGGGCGGCATAAAGTCGGGACCAAAAAACCAACGGAACATATCGTACGGGTCTGTACCGTTAGGGCCCATGGGAGACTGGCGCACCGGCACGGCTTCCGTCGTACGAATATTAACGACCGAGCCTTCTGTCTTGGCAATAATCGACGAAAAATCGGGTATTGACAATGTCGGAACAGGAGTTGTTTGAGCGTGCACAGCGGCCCCCAGAGGGGCGAACGCAAGGACAGCACCCACCGATACTGCTCCCATAATTTGTCGGATTTTTTGCTTGGGCATAAAGGTAGAAGGCATCATAAAAACTCCTTAGTCGAAATCAAGAATTACTGCGTGGCTGCCAGGGGTACATATTCGGTACGCTCAGCAAGTTCGCGTAGCGTATCTGCTGGTACTTCTCCGATGGCCGTAAGCCAATGGTCACCGATTCGGGCGCCATAGATATTTATGGCGCCCCGGGTGGCCGCGCCAGCGCTCAGCGGCTTGCGAGATGAATCATACGGCTCGATAAATACCGAGATAGCCGCCAGTCCGTCAGACATGACCAATTGCTTGACCGACTTGCCGCCTTTCATAGGCCGGGATACTTGCGTAATCGAATCAAAACCCGGAGGTGAGGCAATACGCCAACCCAGCTTAGACAGATCAATCGGCTGAATCGGCATTTGAAGAATCTTCCAGTCGCGGGTATTCCATTGCGATTTCAGTTGATCAGCAGGAACCGCCGAGCCGATTTGCAAAGATGTGAATAAAATCTGGTCCACAAGTTCGTTCGGCCCATTAAGGGTTTGGGCCTTTATCAACAAATTGGTCTCGGTGTCGACGCAAAAATTATACCCGTAGCGATAATCGTCCTTGGGCGTCAGTTCGAGCGTCGTGCAGTCGCGCCCGGCAATACGGTTGCTTTCCGAACTTATTTTTAAGGTGTAGAACTTTGAAATTTTCTTGCCGTCGCCGATCAAAACACCGGGAAAGCGCTCGCCGTGCCGAGGCTCGATTAGAACCAGTTTTTGCTCGGGGATGAGGCACTGAACCGTATCGTTATGCCGGAGAAACTCGCGCGCCGGACCATCGAGCATAGAAAGCCGCTCGCGCTCGCCCGTGCCATCAACCACATGAATCACCTGGTTTGATTGCATGGCAGCGCCCTGCTGATAAGTAAAAACACCAGCATAATCGAGTTCACGGGCCGCTGCCTGCACCTTTTGCAAGATCGGCAACGCCTTGCTGCCAGTTTGATCAGCGTCTGCCGCCAAAGACGGCTGCATAAACATACAAGCCGCCCATAACAGACAAGACCAATGCAAAACGTTAACAGGTCGGCAAACGCGCCTGAAGGATGGCGCTATTTCAACGCTTACACCTCCAGTCATTATTTGGACACCCCGCCATCGAAGGAAACCTGACGTACAGGGTTAATACCCACTAATTGCCTATGAGCGTCGACATAATCGCGCAAGGCAGCATCATCATTAGGTGTTGCCACCGCCAGCATCTGCGTCGAACCGCCATTCTGAGACGGCGAAAAATAAGGTTGCGCCACCCACGCCACAGAAGCAACAGCAGCGACCACAGCCAAGCCGGATAGCCCCAGGCGCACGGGAGAAGACTTGCGCCGATGCGGCGCCACGACAGCAGGCTCGGCGTCGATTGCCTTGGAAATGCGCGCATAAAAAAAATCGGACGGCTTGATGGCAAGCTCTTCGCTACGCAACACGTCGCCAATCAAATGATAGGTATCCCAAACCTGACGGCCATAAGGCGAATCGAGGTCTTCGGGGCGAATGTCGTCGTCGCCATCGATCCATCCGGACACGGTGGATTCCCAGTCGAAGACCTCTTGTTCCGGGTTCGGTTTAGCCACAACTTGCATTTTACTCACTCCTTACCACCGATGCTCGACATCGGTACCTAAAACAGGACGCAACTGCGCCGCTATCGCTTCACGCGCCCGGTAAATACGCGAGCGCACAGTGCCGATAGGACAATCCATACTTTGAGCGATATCTTCGTAGCTCATGCCTTCGATTTCACGCAACACAATTGCCGTACGCAACTCTTCGGGCAGTGCGTTAATGGCGCCATTAACGGTATCGACTATTTGACGGCTCGCCATCATCGATTCCGGCGTACTGATATCGGTTAGGTTGTCAATTTGGCTAAAAGTTTCACCGTCTTCATTTTCAATTGCAGTTGGTGTGCTTGGTCGGCGCGCATTGGCCACTTGCCAGTTGCGCGCCGTATTGATGGCAATACGATAAAGCCAGGTATAAAAAGCGCTTTCGCCTCGAAATTGCGGAAGCGCCCGATACGCCTTGATAAATGCCTCTTGGGCGACATCTTCGACCTCGGACGGATCTCGAACCATACGCGACAATAAGCGCATGATCTTGCGCTGATATTTCAGCACCAATAAATCGAAGGCGCGCTTATCGCCGCGCTGAACACGGGCCACCAACTCGGCATCGACGTCGCGCTCGCTCACTAAATCCTCCGTGCGGTGGATTGCCCCGGCGATGTTATTTCGCCGGCAATATACACACACAACTGACGCCATGCGTCGGGCGTAACACTCGATTTCCAAATGGTTAATTCAAGCATCGTGTCCTTTAGATTGCTGGCCGTCGGGTCGGAAAAGCGCAAGGTAATCCACGCAAAACCGGACCAGGCATGACTTAATAATAATGGACGACGTGAACCAGCCAGAGCATATTCCCAGTGATTTTCGTTATTTACAGAGAGTAACCCGTTTAACGCCAATCCGCCTTGCCTTTTATGGCGCGCATGCACCAAAGCCGCCAACAATGCGATTAGCGCAGCAACAACAGCGGCGGGATAGACACCGGATAAACAATAGCCAAGACTGGCTAGCACCCCGCCGTAGAGCAATCCGCCAAGCAAGGCAACCCAACGTGGCCGCTGAACTGTCCATTGCCTGACCTGAGACACGGGGCGTCCCAGTTTAAATCCGCCGCACTATCATTGACCCGTTTGTTCCGCCGAAGCCAAAAGAGTTCGACAGGGCCACCTCGATTTTCAGATCGCGTGCCTGATTGGCGCAATAATCGAGATCGCATTCAGGGTCTTGATTAAAGATATTGATGGTCGGCGGAGAGATTTGGTTATAAACCGCCAGCGCAGTGAAAACCGCCTCGATGCCTCCTGCAGCCCCAAGCAAATGACCCGTCATTGATTTGGTGGAGTTCACCACCAGCTTTTTAGCGTGGTCGCCGAAAGCCAGCTTGAGCGCTTCCGTTTCGTTTTTATCGCCTAAAGGCGTCGACGTGCCGTGCGCATTGACATAGCTGATTTCATCGGCATTGATGCCCCCGTTGCGCAGTGCGTTAAGCACGCCACGGCGAGGGCCATCACGGTCGGGCGACGTAATATGGTGGGCGTCGGAGCTCATGCCATAACCGGCAAATTCTCCGTAAATACGAGCGCCGCGCTTGCGAGCATGCTCGTATTCTTCCAGGATCAATACACCAGCGCCCTCGCCCAATACGAAACCGTCGCGATCGATGTCCCAGGGGCGTGATGCAGTGGCCGGATCGTCGTTGCGGGTAGACAAAGCACGCATTGCGGCGAAACCGCCAATACCCAGGGGAGACACAGTAGATTCGGCTCCGCCCGCCATCATGACGTCGGCGTCGCCGTATTCGATCAGGCGAGCAGCATCGCCGATGGAATGCAAACCAGTCGTGCAAGCCGAGACAACGGCATAGCTAGGCCCTTTAAAGCCCAGCATAATGGACAACTGACCTGAAATAAGATTGATAAGCGAAGCAGGCACAAAGAACGGCGAAATACGACGCGCGCCGCGTTCAAGGTATTCGACTTGTTGTTCTTCAATACGCGGCAAACCGCCGATACCCGAACCGACAATAACCCCGATGCGATCTGCATTGGCTTCGGTTACGTCAAGGCCGGCATCGCGCCATGCTTGTACGCCGGCAGCCACGCCGTAATGGATGAATGTATCCATTTGCTTGGCTTCTTTCGCGGACATGACTTGCGTGATGTCGAAATCTTTGACTTCACCCGCTATCTGCGCATTGAACGCAGAAGGATCAAAACGCGTAATGCGGCCAACTCCTGAACGCCCATTAACGATATTGTCCCATGCGCTTTCAATATCGTTGCCTACTGGCGAAACAATACCAAGGCCGGTAATAACGACACGTCGCTTCACGGATGACTCCTAAAAATAAAAAAGCGGTTTAAAGCAAACACACCTATTGCGGCGCCAAATCGAAACGTTTGGCACAACGACAGGTCTGCTTTCTAGAAACCGCCCTAGCGCGGCACGGTTGAGCCGTGCCTGACACCATGAAAGTTAAAATTACTGCTTGCTATGCGACGTGATGTAGTCTACAGCTTGCTGAACCGTCGTGATTTTCTCGGCTTCTTCATCCGGAATTTCGGTTTCGAATTCGTCTTCGAGTGCCATCACGAGCTCGACCATATCGAGCGAATCGGCACCGAGGTCGTCAAGGAAGGAAGATTCGTTTTTGATCTCGGCTTCGTTAACGCCAAGTTGTTCAGCGACGATCTTCTTGACGCGCTGTTCGATGCTTTCCATGCAGATCTCCAAGTTGGGAAAATTTCCCGCGAATTATAGCCAAACGAAAAAA
>DATCVA010000040.1:0-3859 GCA_036567205.1 Eoetvoesiella sp.
AAAAACACCTCGGTGCGGTAAAATTTTTTTTTCTCGCCTTCTCGCCGCGCTGCGTCCGAAAGCGCAAAAGCGGGTATCGGCTGGCTTACCAGCCGCACTGCATAAGTAAAGTCTTCGACATCGCCGCCATGGTGTACGATCAGTTGGACTCCATCATCCAGGCGTACCGTTTCAGCGGAAATTTCGCGCTTTTGCAATTCAGAAACCACCATAGCGAACGACTCCACAACAACGTTGTCGACGAAGGCGTTGGCTCTGTCGCGAGACGGATGGCTGACTATGCTATTTAAGCGCTGACGCAGCGAAAGCCCCCCTTGCGAGGTAATAAGCGGAGCCGTTGGCAAACTTCGGCTTAGCTGTATAGAGACCTCATCGCGCAGACCCTTCCATATGCCATAGCACATCAGCCACATCAGAATACACAAAGGTAAGGCAGCCACCACTGCCGCCGCCTGCACAGCTTCCAGACCACCGACCAGCAACAGGCCTGCGGCAACACCGCCACACACCAGAGCCCAAAAAACGCGCAGCCACAGCGGCGGCTCCTCGTCACCCTTGGAGGTAATCATTGAAACCACCAAAGCTCCCGCGTCCGAAGCTGTAATGAAATAGACGGCTACAAGCACCCCGGTGATCCAGGCAAGCAAACTGGATAATGGTAAATAATCAAAGACCGCAAATAAGGCGATAGGCATATTGCTTGCAACGGTCTGCGCTATCTGCCCTTTGGCTACATGCATATCCAGCCATATGGCAAGATCGCCAAACACGGTAAACCAGATAAAGCTGAATCCCGCGGGAGCGAACAAAACCCCAACGATGAATTGGCGTATTGTTCGACCCCGAGATATTCGGGCGACGAACATACCCACGAACGGCCCCCAAGAGATCCACCAGCCCCAGTAAAATATCGTCCAATCACCGACCCATTTATTCGGTTCATACGCATAAACATGAAAAGTGCGAACCACAAACGAATGAATATAAAGACCTACGTTTTCAACCAGGGCGCTCAATAGAAAGCTCGTAGGACCCAGGACGACCAAAAGTAATAATAAAATACCGGACACCAGAATAATAAGTTCGCTGAGGCGCCTGATGCCATTATCCAACCCCGTCGCAACGGTAAACGTAGCCAGGGCCGTCACGACTCCGATAAGAATCAGTTGTGTAGGCAGATTTTGCGGAATACCCATCAAATAGTTCATGCTGGCATTTAATTGCGACACGCCCAGACCTAAGGATGTCGCCAACCCGGCCAAGGTGCCTACCACCGCAAAAATATCGATAACATCCCCAAGAGATCCGTGAATGCGATCGCCGACAAGGGGATGAAAAGCTGAACGAATTGCCAGCGGCTGCCCACGCCGATAGCCAAAATAGGCCAGCGCAAGTCCCAGCACGGCGTAAATCGCCCAGGCATGCACGCCCCAGTGAAAAAACGTTATGCCCATTGCGTCGCGGGCTGCCTGCGCGCTGCGTGGAATCGCATCCGGGGGCTGGGAAAAATGCATGATAGGTTCGGCGACACCAAAAAAAACAATGCCAATCCCCATTCCGGCGCTAAAGAGCATGGCTACCCAGGTGCCATAATTGTAATCGGGGACCGCATCATCCGGACCGAGTTTTACGCGCCCTAGCTGACTCATTGCCAAGCCTAATAGGAACACGACAAAGAAACCGACAGAGAGCATGTAGAACCAACCAACCTCTGCAATAACCCATGCATTGGCGCCCAAGAAAGCAGCCGCCGCCTGTTTCGGCAATACCATTGCATACGATATCAAAGCAAGGGCAATCAGCGCCGAACCTATAAAAGTAACGGGTGCAACGCCCATCTTTTTGAGTTTCATCTGTACTCCTTATGCATCATAAATACAGCAGCCGGAATCGGGCCGGGAAAAACAGAACCCTAATCCCATTTTTAAATCAACCATAAACAGTCGACTTCGCATGCCGTACAAAGTAATGTCTGTTCCTCGCCTTCGTGCTAGTCATTGATCTGGAAATGGAATAGCGCCAATTTCCGGCAAGCTTATTCCGATGCAGCGCCATGCGCAATTAACAGCCAAAAAAAACACTACGGCGACCCTATAATGTTCGTCGGTTCAATTGCGTCAGCCCGAGACGGCTGACATTTCTTTTTTTGCACGGAGCAATACAACATGTCTTCCACCAGCCTCGACGATCTCGGTAAACTGACGTTGCGTCTTACGATAGGAGTGCTGCTCCTGCTGCACGGTGTTGGCAAGATGCTAAATGGCATTGGCCCTATCGAAGGTATGGTTGCGGCACGGGGACTGCCGGCCTTTTTTGCCTGGGCGGTTTACATTGGCGAAGTACTTGCCCCGCTACTGCTTATCCTGGGCATATATACGCGTCTGGGTGCGTCGCTGATCGTCATCAACATGGCGGTGGCCATTGCACTTGCACACAGCACGCAGCTACTCCAACTGAGCAACAGTTGGGGATGGCGGCTGGAGCTGCAGGGTCTTTTCTTGTTCGGCGCCCTTGCCATTGTCTTTCTGGGCGCAGGAAACTTCAGTGCGGGCGGCAAAGGCGGACGCCTGAATTAACGTCGTATCGCGTTATAAGGAATCCATCGCAATCGGCGCTGCCCTTCGGGGCTGCAGCGGCGCCTTCGCCTAGCCAAAGCGCCCGGTAATGTAGTCTTCCGTTTCTTTGCGGGTTGGCTTTACAAAAATATTATCGGTTTCGCCAAATTCCATGAGCTCGCCCAAATACATATAGGCGGTGTAGTCGGAGCAGCGGGCAGCCTGTTGCATATTGTGGGTAACGATAACCACTGTATAGTCAGACTTGAGCTCGGCTATCAGCTCTTCGATTTTAGCCGTCGATATGGGATCAAGGGCCGAGCACGGCTCATCCAGCAGAAGCACCTCGGGCTTAATAGCAACGCCTCGGGCGATGCACAAGCGCTGTTGCTGGCCCCCTGACAAGCCGTTCCCGCTTTGGTTGAGCTTATCTTTGACTTCGTTCCATAAAGCGGCTTTGGTTAACGCCCACTCGACGCGCTCGTCCATTTCGCCTTTACTGAGCTTTTCGAACAAACGCACACCAAAGGCAACATTGTCGTAAATGCTCATGGGAAACGGCGTAGGCTTTTGAAAAACCATGCCGATTTTCGCGCGAATAAGCGAGATATCCGTTTTGGATGTCAGAACGTTTTCGCCATCCAGAAGAATTTCGCCTTCAGCCCTTTGCCCTGGGTACAGCTCATACATACGGTTGAATGTACGCAGGAGCGTGGACTTACCGCAGCCAGACGGGCCAATAAAGGCTGTGACCTTGTTTTCTTTGATCGTCATGTTGACGTCGCGAATAGCCTGAAACTTGCCGTAATAGAAGTTTAGATTCTTGACTTCCAGTTTTACACGTTCGGCGGGTAGGGATGTGGTCATGATCAGTTCCAAGCAAAGCAGACAAGCTGCCCTGCCTTATTTATTTACGAAAAAGAGAGCGTGCGGCAATATTGATACCCAGCACCAGCAAGGTAATCAGTACAGCGCCGGCCCACGCCAACCGGTTCCAGTCTTCGAACGGGCTGGCAGCATATTGGAAGATCACCACTGGCAAGTTAGCCAATGGCGCGTTCATGTTCATGGACATGAACTGATTATTAAGCGCCGTAAACAGGAGCGGGGCCGTTTCGCCCGAAATTCGCGCCACGGCCAGCAAAACGCCGGTAATAATTCCCGAACGTGCCGCCCTATAGCAAATCAGAGTAACCACGCGCCATTGCGGACAACCAAGCGCCGCAGCCGCTTCACGCAAGCTGTTGGGAACAAGGGACAGCATGTTGTCTGTTGATCGCACGACTACCGGGATAACCAGAATC
>DATCVA010000041.1:0-13529 GCA_036567205.1 Eoetvoesiella sp.
GCTCTTACATGGGTTAATACGGCAGCAATTTGGTCATTGCTTAATGTTGCCGCAAACGCAGGCATCGCGCCGTTATAAACCGCACCATGCACCGTCAGGGGGCCGGTAATACCGTGCAACAGAATCTGAATGACTGCCGACTCTTTGCCTGCTATCCATTCCGAACCGGCCAATGGCGGAAAAACCCCAGGCAACCCGGCTCCAGTTGCCTGATGACAGGCGACGCAATTGGCGGTATAGACCTGACCACCGTCGACAACGCTCCCGGTACTGGCGGCAACCGCAAAGTCTGCTGCAGTACGGCGATCGCCCATCGCCGCAGGGTCGGCCTGATGCGTTACGGCTATATACGCAATTGCCCAGACGAACAGCCCACCCACAATCAGTATCACAATCCACGGAATGGGACGATTGCTTTCATACGGCTCGGGCATTTCTCGCCGTTCCGCTTCAACTTTTTTTGAAAAATCAGACATATTGAATTCTCCGCGCCATTCTCAATCGCTTTAGCCCATGGGCACCGATACAACCAGGTACCGTAACGTCTACTTTGCTGCGGGAGCCGGTTGCTTGCTGTCCGGGGGATGACGCTCGTTAGGCACTGCCTTGACCGGGTAGGTTCTATTAAGAGAAAGCAGATACTGCGTTAAATCCAGGGCTTCTGGTTTAGCCACCACAACCTTGTCAAGGGGGGCATAGCCAGGGGGCAAATTGACGACCTTATCGCCAGGCTCCACCTTGTCTTTGATGTCGAACATATACGGATATGAAGGCATGATGCTGTCGGCGACATAAGCCCGCGGCTGATATAAATGGCCCAGCTGCCAATCTTCGCTGGGCTGGCGCGCACCGATATTCAGTAGATCGGGCCCTGTGCGCATCGTGCCCAGCAAGTGAGGCGAATCGTAATAATAGTCGCCCGCCACCGGCGCGCGCCCCCAGCCACGCTGAAAATCGGGCGCCTGAGATTGGCTGCGTGGTTGCTGACTGTGGCAATAAACACAGCCGTTTTCTATGTAATGCTGGCGACCGCGCAACTGAGCCGCCGTATACGGCTTCAGTCCTTCGGAAGGCTGCACATCCGACAATTGCACATAGGGGATCACAACCAGCGTCGCGGTTGCCAACGCTAAGGTGACCATCGCACCGCTTAGCAGTTTGTATTCGCTCTCCATGGTTACGCTCCTTCCATTACCGCTGAAGCGGTCGTACGCTTATGAAACAACGCCGGCCCAACCCTGGCAGGGCCGTGGCGCAACGCCATCGCAATAAAATGGAAAGCAAAAACGAAATGGCCAAGAGTCATCAGGCTACCGCCAATCGAACGAGCCTCGAGATACGGAATCGTAACTTTTACCGATTCTATAAACGGCTTGGCGGCGTCAAGCATATATTCCCCCTGCAACCACCCGCCGATGGACAGGCCCACAAAATATACGGCAAACCCCAGTGCAACCAGCCAAAAATGCAGCGCAATCAATTTCGGGTACGGCCACTCCCATGACATGACACGAGGCATGACAAAATAAATTCCACCAAACATGACCATCGCCACAAAAGCATATAGACCCAGATGGGCATGAGCCACCGTAAAATGCGTGAAATGGGTGACAGTATTGATGCGGCGCAAAGCTTCAAACGAACCCTGTAACGAGCTCAAGGTATACATCATTCCGCCAAATACAATAAAGCGCAGTGTGGGGGAATAGAGCAACGTCCTGAAACTTCCTCGCATGGTCAGATGCTGATTGACCGAAAAAGCCAGCACCGGAATGATCATCATCATGCTTTGCACGATAGACAAAGTAACTAGCCACCCCGGAACAGGCCCACCTATCAGATGATGGCCCCCGACCTGACCGTAGAAAAAAGCTAGCGCCCAAAACCCCAGCAAAGAAAGGTTATAGGACTGAATCGGCCTGCCGATAATTTTGGGTAGAAAGTAATAAATGCAGCCCAATGCAATAGGCGTGTAGTAAAGGCCCAACACATTGTGGCCATACCACCAGTTCATCGTGGCCTGCTCAACACCAAAATGCAGGCCGGGGAAATTACCAATTAAAAACAAAATGGGGAACCAGAAAAGGGCAGCCCCCATATACCAGATGGACACATATAAATGCTGGACCCGCCGGTTCTGCAATGTAAAAACCAGAGGCAGCCCAATCAGCGCGCCGCCCAGAACAAATAAAATATCAATCTGCCAGGGTATTTCCAGCCATTCCAGCCCATCGCTCAGTCCTGCCGCAATACTGCCCAACCCCGCGATCAGCGCAGCATTCCATAGCATGACGCCCAGCAGCGCAAAACGGCCCCCCATCAACGGAGTTTTCAACAGCCGGGGCAATAACCATATCGTAAGTCCAAATGCCGCCATCGGCGTCCAGCCGTACGCGACTGAATTCAGATGCAACGTGCGCATACGGCCAAACGTCATCCAAGCCTGGCTAGTAAGAAAATCCGGCTCATGCAATTTGATTGAACTAAGAAGCCCTGCCGTCGACGCAATTAAAAGCCACACGACCGCACAGGACAAAAAAACAAATACGATCATTTTGGTGGATTGATCAGCCTCTAGCCGCGCGGCGAGCTCAGCGTTAAGCTGGGCGGCTTTACCGGAGGTATCGAGCGGGGCATGGGAAGCATCTACCGTACGCTGAAGCGCTTGATGCTGGGCGGACGTCGCCGCGGGCTCTTCAATTTTTCCGATCTCTCCTTCGGAAAAAATGACATTGGCCGCCTCAGGGTTATCATCAAATAGTCTTCTTCGCAAAGACCATATAAAAACAAACAAACCAGTCACTGACAAAATAAACGTAAGCAGCAATACAGAGATAGTATTCATAACGCCCCTACTCTTTTTATATATTCCGCCTGATTTTGAGCCTATTGCTTGCGAGATTCAACCCTTCGGACGTCATTGTTAATAAGGAAGCTTTGAACAAGCCCCCGCGCCGCAGGCATCTGCGGATCAAGTATCCTTATCCCCCTGACTGCTGTGCAAAAACATCGACCCAGCAATTAGGAGTTTCATATAGCCTTACACGACTAAGGTGCAAGCCGCCGCCGAACTTGCTGGCGTACTGCGGAGCAAGAATATCAAAGGCAAGCTGCGCCAGGTTTTCAGCCGTTGGTATGCTGTCGATGATCACTGTTTTATGGTTATCAAGCGACGCCAGAAAGTTCACGACAGGCGTATCGCCCTTAAAAACAAGAAACGCGTGATCCCATTGATCGACGATATGTTGTTTTGCTATTGATTTAATTTCTGAAAAATCCATCACCATGCCATTGCTGGACTCGCCCGGCGCGCAGATCACGTCACCTTCCAAGGTAATCTCGATGACATAGCGGTGGCCATGCAGGTTTTTGCACTGACTGCGATGGTCTGGGATGCGGTGCCCTGCATCAAATTCCAGCCTGCGGGTAATACTAGTCATGCGACGCCCCTGCCCGAGCGAAAAACTCGTTATAACCACGTGCGCGCAGCTCGCACGCCGGACAATTTCCGCAGCCATAGCCCCAATCATGCCTGACCGAACGATCACCCAGATAACAGGTGTGGGTGTATTCCTGGGTCAGGGCGACTAATTTGGCGCCGCCGATTTCATCAGCCAGTTGCCACGTGGCCGCCTTGTCAAGCCACATAAGTGGAGTTTCGATTCGAAAATGTTGCTCCATGCCCAAGTTCAGGGCAAGCTGCATGGCTTGCATCGTGTTATCGCGGCAATCGGGGTAGCCGGAATAATCCGTCTCGCACACCCCTGCAATGATGGCATCGACGTCACGCCGATAGGCCAATGCCGCGGCGTAGGTCAGGAAGATCAGATTTCTGCCCGGGACAAAGGTATTTGGCAAGCCATTGGCGGCGAATGCAATCTCTTTTTCAGCCGTAAGAGCACAGTCTGACAGCTGTCCAAGCAAGCTAAGGTCCAGCACATGATCTTCGCCCAGGCGGCCGGCCCATTCGGGAAACTGGCTTGCCAGCTGTTTAAGGACTGTTTGACGGCATTCCATTTCGACCACATGGCGTTGACCATAATTAAAGCCCACCGTTTCAACGTGCGTGTACCGGGCTAAAGCCCAAGCCAGGCAAGTCGTTGAGTCCTGACCACCGGAAAAAAGCACAAGTGCGCGCGACATGCTAACGAATTCCTATAACTTTATGAGTTTGCACACTTAGGCGCCAGCGAGGGTGAGCCATGCAATAGTCAATGGCTGCCTGAGTATTAGCCACCTGATCAGGCCCGTCCATGGGCTGCAGCCAAAACTCGTCGAATGGCAAGTTTTCCAGTGCTGCCGGATCGATGCCTTCCTGAGGAAAAACCAGCTTAAGCTCTTGTCCCTGGCGAACGATCCAATCGGTTCCGGCCTTCGGGCTGGTACAAAGCCAATCGATACCCGCCGGAGGTATTACGGTGCCGTTGGTTTCCACCGCAATTGTAAAACCTCGTTCGTGCATCGCATCGATCAAGGCCCCGTCAAGCTGCAGCAGTGGCTCACCCCCGGTAAATACAACAAACCGGTGCTTCTCACGACTGCCCCAGGTTGCCTGAATAAGATCCGCAAGCTGGTTGGCGGTCTTATATTTGCCACCCAAAGTCCCGTCAGTACCGACAAAATCGGTATCGCAAAACCGGCATTGCGCGCTATTGCGGTCTTCCTCTCGGCCCGACCATAGATTACAGCCCGAAAATCGGCAGAACACAGCCGTACGGCCAGCTTGGGCGCCCTCGCCTTGCAAGGTCAGAAAAACTTCTTTAACGGAATAAGTCACAGATACTTTACTTTCAAACAAAAATACCGGCCGCTTCGAGACGGCAACAGGACGGTTGCGGACATCAAAACTGCTTGGGTTTAGCGTGATCCAGAAGGAGTCAGCAGGAATATCAGGAATGGGTTGGGCATCAGCCAACATATAAATCCTATTGTATTTCATCTGCTGCATCAGTGAGTTGACGCCTATACGAGGCATAAATCGCGGCCAAAGAAGGTTACGACCTGATCGCAATTTTCCTTATGTCGACAGCAGGCTCTTTTGGCACCGCCAGCAAGCTTTTTCGCAGCGCGGCTACCAACTGTTCACGATCATGAACATTCCTGTGTATTAAACCAATCTCCCGAGTTACGGGTGGATCAGTTAATAGTGCCACTCGCACACGCTCGTCAAGCGCCCAGCGAGAAGGCATAAGCGGAAGAATCGAAACACCAAAGCCCCGGGCCACCATGGATGTGATGATCTCAAGCGAATCGAGCTCCATCGTTTCATTGATCTGCAAGCGATGGCGACGCAGCAGTGCATGGATCAGTTGTCCTGTCCATGATGAACGGGTAATGCTGATGAAGGGATGAGAAGCCAGCGTTGCCGCAAGGCCATCCTCTTTTGACGAGGCGGGAGTCAGCAGCAATAACGGCTCGGCAACGATAGGATGCCAGGAAATATGATGGTCAAGACGATGCGGCGGCTGGCCGACGATAGCTGCGTCCAATTCACCCTGCTCGACTTTACGCGTCAATTCACTTGAAATCCCGGTCGACACATGCACCGCTATACCGGGATGGTCTTGCCTTAACACTAGCAGGGCTTCGGGCAGCAACTCGGAAAACGTTGGTGGAATTGCCCCTAATGCCAACAACCCGCCTAATTGTTGCCCATCCAGATTAGACGCCATGTTTTCGTACAGGCGAACCAGCTCTTGTGCACGCTGAACCAACGCGCGACCCGCTGTATTAAGCACAACTTTACGTGCGCTCCGGTCGAAGAGTTGAACCCGCAAATCCTCTTCCAACGCTTTCATCTGAATGCTTACTGCCGCTTGAGTTAAACCAATGTCATTCGCAGCTGCGGCAAAGCTGCCATGACGCGCTACGGCGATGAAGGTTTTTAACGAACGTATTGACATGCCACGCAATTAAATTAGCTTAAATTAATTTTAAGCTAAGAGAAAAAATTAACAACTTTTATTTTTACTAACCCTCTCCTATCATGATTTATCTATTAATAGACGAAAGCAGCGCTATATCGGGAGATTGTATTGACTCAAAAATACGCACATGAAATGCAACCTGGAGAATGCTATGGACCGCTCGAGTTCGAAGTGTCGGCAGACCTGAACCAGCAATTTCTATATGCGGTTGAGGATTTCAATCCTATATTTATTGAGGGACGCAACGGCCATCCACCGTTAGTACACCCGGTGGTCCTTATGCACATGACTCCACGCACGCGAAGCCCCTCGTACAGGCAGGCGCCCGGTATGGGATCGGCCTTCGCGCGTGACCACAGCATTTACCTGGCTCCGGTATACGTTGGAGCAAAGCTGCGAGTCGAATGGACAGTCACCAACACCTACGAGAAACGTGAAAAAATCTATCAAGACTATGTCGCTGTCGTTCTGGACCAAACAGGCAAAGTAGTACTTCGACGCGAGCTTGCATCCACGTTTTTCTCGTTAGGCAAAGTAAAAACATATGCTTTGGAAGAACGCTCATGAACGCCCCGATCCACTCCATGACACCTGGCACGATTCGAACCGGAAAACCCCGTGTGCTGACAATGGCCCGTGCCCTGGCATTATCGGGCGGTCCGTTCGACATGCCTGGCTGGCCTGATAAAAACCTCCATACCGACATCGAAGCCGCTCGCTCCACGGGTCTTTCCGAGGTCGTCGTATCGGGCACCCAATGGGAGGGACATTTAATTGGCCTTCTTGTCGAAACATTCGGACTGGCCTGGTTCCAGGGCGGCGAAGTAAATGTAAAAATTCCTCGTAGCGTCCGAATCACCGAAACCGTCCAGCCCAAATTGCGGCTCGATGCTTTAGAAGAGAACAACGGATATACATTGGCCCAGCTTACCGTTTGGTGCGAAGACTCGTCGGGTCAACAAATATTGATAGGAACCGCCAAATGCCCGCTATCAAGGGAAGGAGGCAAGGCCATATGACGCCATTAAATGAAGCTCAAACCAAACAATGGTTACACGCATCCCAGTTTCCGGTTCCGCAAGGAGTAACAGCAACATCGGCTGACGCAGCACACACTACCACAGCAAGCTTTCCAGGCCCCGCGGTAGTTAAGGCCCTGGTGCCGACAGGCCGTCGAGGAAAAGCGGGCGGGGTAATTATGGCAAGAGACGCCGGCGAGCGAGGCAAAGCAGCAGCTCAGCTCATCGGAACGGCGGTGAATGGACACTTGGTTAATGCGGTGTATATCGAAGAATGCATCGCCATCGAACAGGAATACTTTCTCGCATTTCTGCTGACGGATGCAGGGCCACAGGTGCTGGTTAGCCGGTTTGGCGGGGTAGATATAGAAGACACCATGCGTACGGATCCAAAGTCTGTATTGCGCGAGCAAATTGACCCTATCCGTGGGCTTAGTACCTGGAATGCCGCGGAACTGTGGTTGATGGCGGGAATTAAGGGCCCCACCCTGCCAAAATTGGCCGACTTGACAAGCCGTCTATACAGCGCCTTCTGCCAGGCGGACGCATTAACACTGGAAGTCAATCCTCTGGCGCTGGATGTTGAGGGCAAACTTCATATCGTGGGCGCCATGATGGGAGTCGACTCCCACGCCTTGTTCCGACACACCCAATGGCTTGAAAAAAGCAGCTCCCTTCCAGATAACCCGCGTGAGCGTGCTGTCGCACTTGCGAACCGAAATTTCCGTGGCGGTGAGTGCCAATACATTGAACTGGACGGCAACATCGGCCTGCTGGTTGGCGGAGGCGGTGCAGGACTATACCTGCACGATATGGTAATCGCGGCAGGAGGCTCGCCCGCCAACCATTGCGTCACACCACCGACCTCGACAGACAATCGAAAATTAAAGGCGGTACTCGGTGCAATACTTGATAACCCCGCATTGCGCGGGCTTCTGATTGCCTTCAATTTTGCACAGATGGCACGCACAGACATTCGAGTACGCACGCTGGTTGAACTGCTTGATGAAAAGCAAATAGATACGGCACACCTGCCGATCGTAATCCGCCTCTTTGGCGCTGGCGAGCAGGAGTCTCGGGCGATGGTGGCTGATCAAGCCAACATCCATTATGTGCCACGCGGCACCACCCTAAAAGAGGCCGCGCAGCTTATTGTTCAACTCACTGCCGCCGTACAGCAGTATCCAATGGGCACTACGGCATGAGCATACTCATAGACGCGTCGACTCGGGCGATCGTCCAAGGGATTACCGGGTCCCAGGCACGATTCGATACGCAATGGTCCCTGCTCTATGGAAGCAATATCGTAGCGGGCGTAACCCCTGGACGAGGAGGAGAAGAAGTACACGGCGTCCCTGTGTTTGATACGGTTCGCCGCGCAGTCGCCCAACGAAATATCAATGCATCTGTAATTTATGTGCCGCCCGCGATAGTCAAGTCAGCCGTACTTGAAGCGATTGATTCGGGGATTAAACTAATCGTCGTTACGGCCGAATATGTCCCGCAGCACGATTTGATTACTATCGTTGCCGCCGCGCGCCAGGCTCAAGTACGGTTAGTAGGCTGTAATACCAATGGCCTGATCTCACCAGGGCAATGCAAACTTGGCGGCGTAGGAGGCATACACCCAGACGAAATATATCCGCCAGGCCGTATAGGAATTTGCTCTCGATCAGGCGGCATGATGGCCGAAATCAGCCTTGAGCTAGCGACTGCCGGATATGGTGTCTCGACATCGGTGGCAATGGGTGGAGACGCCATAACCGGCCTGCGTATGGCGGACTATGTAACGCTGTTTGATGAAGACCCCGAAACGGATGCAATAGTGCTATTTGGCGAACCAGGCACTGATAACGAGTCAGAAGTCGCTAATTTGCTTCGTTCGGGCAATGTCAAAAAACCAATCGTGGCATTAATTGCAGGCGAATTTCAAGAGCGGTACCCTTCGGGCTTAAGCTTCGGGCATGCAGCGGCAATGATTACCGATCAAAGCAAAAGCGCTACATCCAAACGCCAATTGCTTCGCGACGCAGGAGCCCACGTCGCCATATCATTACAAGATGTCCCAAGCTTGCTACGACTTGCACTTACTTGACGTATAAAAAATGATTATTACAACAAGGAGACGACATGAACTTTCGACTGATACTCCAGGCCCTGCTGTATACGTGTATTGCATTTGGCCCTGCGCAAGCAGCCCCGCCTCCGGATGCGTATCCTTCGCGTCCTATTCGCATGATCGTCCCCTACTCGGCCGGGGGCAATACCGACGCCCTTGCTCGCTTGATTGCGCAGCGGCTATCTGAAACTATAGGGCAGCCGGTAATCGTCGATAACCGCCCCGGCGGCAACACCTTGATCGGCACGGAAGCTGTTGCGCGCGCGCCAGCCGACGGATACACGCTTTTGTTAACCACTCTTACTTTTGCCGTCGTGCCAAGTCTTTATAAAAAAATCCCCTACGATGGCGTAAAGGACTTTACGCCAATTACTCTGGCAGTCACATTGCCAAATGTGCTGGTAATCAATCCCAAGTTACCGGTATCAACGATTCCCGAATTTATCGCCTACGCCAAGTCCCATCCCGGCAAATTGAACTATGCGTCAACCGGCAGCGGCACCTCCCCCCATCTATCGATGGAACTGCTGAAAATGATGAGTGGAATAAACGTCGTACACGTACCCTATAAAGGCGGCGGCCCTGCCATGATCGACTTATTGGGCGGTCAGATACAAGCGCAGTTCATCGGGCTGCCAGTAGCAATCCCGCAAATCGAGTCCGGCAAGCTGCGGGCGCTGGGTGTCACAAGCAGCGCCCGATCCACTATCGCGCCAAATATTCCGACTATAGGCGAGTTTCTACCTGGCTATGAGATGAATCCCTGGTTTGGCATTCTAGGGCCCGCTGATCTTCCCAAAGAAACAACGGATTTCATCCAGCAGAAGGTTGCGAGCGTCCTGCACGATCCTGAAATGAAAAAACATTTACTGGGACTTGGGGCGGAGCCCGTAGGAAGCACGCCGACGGAATTTGCCGCCTATATCAAAAGCCAGATAGCCGACTATAAAAAGATTGTGAAGGAAGCCGGGATCGAATTACAGTAAATGCCATAATGCACTTATTGCAATTTAATACCCAACTCTTTAATCAGTGGCTCCATTTCTTTACGATCACTTTGGATCGCTGAGGCCAGCTCGGCCGTGCTGCTTCCTTCGGGCACCATGCCTACCGCAGTCATCTGTGTAATCATGGCCGGGTCTTTAAGAATACCTGCAACCGTCTGCTGCACCTGCTCAACGATGGCTGCGGGGACACCGGCCGGAGCCATCAAGCCAATCCAGGGCTGAGCCGAATAGTCTTTCAACCCGGCTTCCATCAACGTAGGAGTTTCCGGCAGCCCGGGAAAACGATGTGCACTGGTAACGGCCAGCGCCCTCAAGCGGCCACCATCAATTAACCCCTTCGCGCTTGAAGGCGCATCCAAAGCGATATCCAACTGTCCGCCGATCAAATCATTTTGCGTTTTACCGGAGGACGACGACGGAACATATAATGCTTTGGTTCCCGCGTGCTGAGCAATCTGCTCCCATACCAGGTGGAAAGCCGTGCCAATGGAAAATGACCCTAAAGTCATGTCTTGCTTTTTACTTGAAGCGACAAAGTCCTGCCAAGTCTTGATCGGGCTATCTTGCGGAACAACAAATACAAAGGGTGTACGTGCCACCAATGAGATCGGCTGCAAGTCCTTTTGCGGGTCGAAAGGCAGGCTTGTGGTGGCAAAAGGGATAATGGTTACAGTCGATGCCACGACCATACCAAGCGTGTAGCCATCCGGTGATGCTTTAGCCAGAGCATTCGTGCTTATGATTCCCGATGCTCCAGGCCGATTCTCTACAACGACTGCTTGTTTCCATTTTTCGCTTAGCTTCTCGGCAAGCAAGCGCGACATAATATCCACGGGCCCGCCCGGACCGTTACTTACAACAATTTTCACAGGCCGTTCCGGGTAAGCCGCGGCCACAGGGCTTGTGGCAATGGCTGCAATAGATATACCCAGTGCACGCATCAACAATCTTTTCTTAATCAAGCGCTATTCTCCTTAATGGATTTTTTTATTTAAAAATTTTCAGATACGGGTAACCCTGCCACAAAGGAGAGCCGCCCCGAATAAACTCGATCCATGCCGCTTGTAATTGCGTCGTTAGCGCGGCCATGTCTTCTTTTTTTGCGCCCACCAGCATCGGCGCCTGGTCATACGTAGGCAGTGTGTCAAAAACAAAAGGCAATTCAATACAATGACACGCCCCAAACTGCTTGGTGGGTGCATAATCAAATCGGTATACCCACGCGTTTCGTCCCCGTGCCAAGGCATCTGCGGCCCATTGACGCGAATGCACGCCAAATACTTCGTCTCCGGCACGTTGGCTTGCTTCTGTAATTTCCCATCCGGGAAATGCCGCCATTTCATTCAGGGTATAGCCAATCAATATATCGGCCTTGCCCGTAGCGTCTTGCAAGGCCGCGTCCAGATCCAGAGGAAGAATCTCGCCGTCGACAACTGGACAAAAAGGGGCCCGACCGGTCTTTTCTGCGCTTAAGGCCTGGATAACGGGAGCCGCCTGTTGTGCCGCAAGAAACGCATCGTGCGGAAGGCGCCGCGCGTGCTCCAGACTAGTTGCCCCGGCCGCTTCAAGGATCAGTTCGCCCAAGAGCGCGCCCTGAGCGGCAGGCCAAAATCCGCGGCCTAACGAAGCGCTTTGAAGAATCGCACGCTTGAATTTCGGTTGCCTGGCCAACAGACATGCTATTGAAGATGCGCCGGCCGACTGCCCCATAACAGTGATCTGCTCGGGGTCTCCACCAAAATTCTGAATGTTTTCTATTACCCAATCAATGGCAGCTTCCTGGTCCAACAAACCTAAATTGGCGACCTGCCCGGGAACGTACAACCAGCCAAGCGCGCCAAGGCGGTAATTAGGCGCCACTACGACCACATCGCCCTTCTCGGCCAACCTCGCGCCGCAATACCAATCGATAGCTCCGCCGCCACTTTGCCACGCTCCCCCGTGAAGCCAGACCACAACAGGGCGTCGCTTGGCGTCTGCCGCCGGCGTCCACACCGTAAGATGCAGGCAATCTTCGGACTGTTCAGCCACAAAATCGCCCAAGGCCCTTGCCAGGCGTGATGGCAATTGAGGGGCAACCGGGCCCGGCTTTGTCGCATCCAAGGTACCATGCCATTCCGCAGGAACCGGAGCCTTGAACCGAAGCGCGCCAACGGGCGCCTGACCAAAGGGAATGGCGCTAAACCGGGATACCGCCTGCTGACGAATGCCGACCACCGTACCTTGATTACTGGAAGCTGTAACGTTTTCTGCCATCATGCCTTTATTACGTGACTGATTACACGCACCATTGCTTGCGCGTCTGTACCGAATGTCTTTCGGTATTTTTCGACATTAAATTGTAAGTGGCAGAGTCAAGAATTAGTCATGCGCAGTATGCGAATCAGTATGCGCAACGCTCATAGCTAATAGAGTGTTGCGATACGCAGCAGGCCATTTATAAAATCCGGCGGGCTACTTAGCCGCGACAACGTCGGCAAGGATGTCGGCAAATGCACGAACATGCTGCGTGCTGAGACGATCACGGCGCCATATTGCAGATAACGGAGATTCCGTCAGTCCCAACGCGACGGGAATTACATGCAGTTCATTTCTTGCATGAAACACCGCAGCAACGCTTCCGGGCAACATCCACAAATACTCGTTGGTTGACACCATTTCCCTTCCAAAGTCGATGGAAAGCGCCCCTACTAACGATGGCAGTACACAGCCGACTTCCCGCAACTTGTTTTCCAGTTCTAATCGAATGCGGCTTTCCGGCAGCGCGGTAACCCAGGGATACCGAACACAATCGTCCAGCGACACGGTAGAAGAGGTTACAAGAGGATGCTGGGTCGAACATGCAAGGACTGCAGGATCAGTCAGTAAGGGGGTCGTTCGGTATATTTGCGCATTCAGTCCCGGCGGACTGCGGCTAATCAATATATCTACCGCGCCCGAATCCAGATCTTCCAGCAATTTTTCATGGGTAGCAATCTCTACACTCAATGTTATGCGCGGTAAAGTTTCACGAAACTTCCGGACAGCATCGGGCAATGGCCAACTACTGAACATGGAAAAACAGCCCACACTAAGACTGCCCAAATCCCCCCGGGATACAGCGGCCAAATCTATTTCCGCCTTGCGAAATCCACTTAACAATCTGTTCGCGTGGCGGCACAATGCGGCGCCAAGCGCCGTGGGCTTCATTCCCTTGGACGTTCGTTCAAAAAGTTGGCCGCCAACGTACTCTTCCATATCAACAATTGCACGGGAGAGGCCCGACTGTGTCATACGCAGTTGCACAGCCGCTTTAGACAAATTGCCAAACTCGGCCGTAAGCGTCCGGCGATCCCATATTGACACGCCCGCATAAAGCGGGCGTTTGTCGTTAGTGTGCAGTCGTCGGCTGCCAGTTATGCGGCAGCAGCTCATCGATGTGGCTGGCCGGCTGCGTCGGCAGGCGCGTGAGTACGTC
>DATCVA010000042.1:0-6850 GCA_036567205.1 Eoetvoesiella sp.
GTCGGTCTTAACGGGCCGTTTTGGGTTGAATAGGCCGAGACCAGCATGTGTCCTGATGGCTTATGCCACTGGACGGTAGCATGGTCTTGGGGCAAATAGTCTGGGCTGTCGTTAGTCTTTTAAGCGAATAACGCCATCGACGGCCATTACTTGATTCGATTGTATGAACAAGGGATTGATTTCGGCTTCGGTTATGGGTTGGCCGGGCACGCACGCAAGGCGCGAGAAATTGACAATAGCCTGTGCCAGTCCGTCGACGTCGCCTTTGGGCAAACCGCGAAACCCGGTGATCAGCTTGCTGTGCTTGACTTCGTTGATCATGGCGTAGGCTTCGCTTAGGCCGACAGGGGCCAGGCGAATGGCAAAGTCCGGCATCAATTCGGCGGTGATGCCGCCGGTGCTCAAAAGCACGGTAGGGCCCACCAGAGGATCATCACGGTAGCCCAGCATCAGCTCAAGCAGATGGCCTTCCATTTTTTGCACCAGAACGCCGTCGATCTTCGCCTCCGGTTTATGGCCTTGCACGGTCTGCAACAGCTCTGGAACAGCCTGGGCCAGATCGGCATCATTCTTCAGGTTGACTTTGACGCCGCCGACATCGGTTTTGTGCAAAATGTCGCGAGACACTACTTTCAGCACCAGCGGATAAGGCACGCCATGTTGCAGGTTGTCTGGCTGCAAAAGCTGGCTCTGTGCGCTTTGGATACCCAGTTCGGCAAAGACACGGATGGACTCCACTTCGGTAAAGTTGCCACTGGTGGGGCAGTTCGCAGGCAAGGCCACCGTTCCGGCGGGCAAATCGGACTGGGTGATGACGGGTTTGAAAAAAGCGGCCAGAGCATCGGCGCAGGCCTCGGGTGTACGGAACGCGGCAATATCATGCTGCTGCAGCAACGCCAGCGATTCAGACGCTTCGGGGGCCAGAAACACAACCAGGGGCTTGGTGTCGGGCTTTACCGACTCAACCAAAGGCTTGACCGCCAGTTGCGGATGAAATTGCGCTGACGAGCCCACAACACTTAGGACGGCATCGCACCAGTCAGCCTGCAGCAATTGTTCGAGCAGGTCTTTGTATTGCGCGCTGGTGGCGGCCAGGGTCAGGTCGATGACGGGAGTCTGCCGGATAGTCAACCCGCGGCCGGCCATGTGCCGGACAAACTCAATTGGCGGGGTGGCTGCTTCGATGTTCTTTAACCCCAGGCTATCGACAACCGAAGCTGCGCCGCCGCCTGTCGTTGTAATGACCGCAACCCTGGGGGCTTGCATAGAGCGGCTTTGGGGCCGGGCCTGTGCATAGCGGCTTGCCAGGGGGGCTGTCTCGAACAGGCTTTCCAGCATTTCTATGCGCATGACGCCATTGGCATCGAAGTAGGCGTCTACGGCTGCATTGTTTCCGGCGATTGCGCCCGTATGCGATTGCGACAGGGCGTCGCCTTGTTCGGATCGACCCAGCTTGTACGCTATAACCGGCTTGCCTGCTTTTTGTGCGCGTTGCAGCGCGGCGGTTAAGGTCCTGGTGTCGCGCAATGTTTCCAGGAAAAGCAAAATAACCCGGGTTTCCGGGTCGTCGACCAGAGCGTCGACGACTTCACCCACCGAGATGTCGCTTTCATTGCCGACGGATAACGATTTGGCAAAGCCGAATCCCCGCGAAGCAGCCCGTGATAAAAGCGAGCCCATCATGGATCCGCTTTGCGAGACCAGGCTGATATTGCCCTGCACAAGGGTCTTCATTTCGAAGACGGCATTGACGGACAGAACGCCGCCCGAGTGCGCATTCGCGGTGCCGATGCTGTTTGGCCCCAGAATGCGTACGCCAAGTTCCCTGGCTTTGCTTACGAGTTGATCTTGCAGACGCTGGCCTTCGGGGCCGGCTTCGGCAAAGCCGTCCGAGTAGATGGTAGCGACCGGAATCCCTTTGGCAGCGCATTCTTCCAGGGCGCCAATGACATGCTTGCCCGGGATCATGATGAACGCATGGTCGATGGCGTCTGGCACTTGCGTTACGGACGGGTAGGTTTTTACGCCCAGAATCTCGGTGGACGATGGATTGATAGGATAGATTTTGCCGGTATATCCATGTTGCTGCATAAAGCGCAGCGGCCTTGATGTGTTCTTTTTCAGGTCGCTGGACGCGCCAATAAGCGCAATGGAACGGGGCGCCAGCAAAGCGTCGGCAAAGGTGGTGGTGCCAAGGGCGGAATCAGCTAACGTTAGCATAAGGTTCAAGCTCGAAGAATGTTTACAGTAAGGACCGGATTACGGAGTTACGGGTTCAGGGCCAGGTCTTTGACGTTCAATGAATCAAGCGTCCATATTTGTTGTTGCAGCTGTTCCGCGCGCTCGGCTCCGATGACGGGGACAGTCAGCTCGTTGAACTTGTCGATAAGCTCTGTGTCGCTTAATGGCGCTTCCGGATCACCCTTGCGGTAGGGCGAAAAGTGTTCAACCATGGAACCGTCCTCCAGGAACAGTTTCACGCGCGCGGCACGCTGGCGCGGGAAGCTGGCTGTTAGTTCGGCATCGGACGATAAGGCCAGTTTTTGCATGAGCTGGCGTATGGAGTTGTTTTCCATGCGTTTGGCATCAAAGGCGCCAAGCCTGACAGACCCGTGATGCAGGGCATGAGAGACAACATACGGCAGACTGAACTTGCATTCGAATACTGTCGATGGATTGAAGTTTCCGGTCACATCCAGTGCGGTCTGGTAGGTTGCTACCTGGACTTCCTTGATTTGTTTTGGATTGATGCCGTGGCGATTTCGCAATTCGATGGCTGCGTCGATGGCGGCAAAGGTGTGCCCGCAGCAGGCATGGTTTTTTTGCGTGATGCGAGTAATGTTGTAGTCGCTGCCCAGGCCTTCAAGAACCGTGCTCCAGTCGGGGCTGCCGGCCATGGCGGCGCCAAAACCGACTTCCCCTTCGAGGATGTCGGGTACGCCGGTTACCCCGGCAGCGGCAGCCATGCCGGCCCGGACGCCCACAGCGGCCGCGTGACCGGCATGCAACGCTTTGGTCATCGCGTCGGAGCGGAAAGCTTGTTGCAGGCCCGATGCAAATGTGGTGGCCGTGGCCATCGCATGTTGCATGACGTTCGCATCGCCAGGAGCATGCAGGGCTGCGACGGCGGCGGCAGCGCCGATGCAGCCCACGGTGCCCGTGGTGTGGAAGTATTGATAGTGGGCGGGCTGTACGGCTGCGCCGATGCGCGTCGATATCTCGTATCCGACGACAATCGCGTGCAGCAGCGCTTTGCCCGAGGCGCCGGTGGACTCGGCAGCGGCCAGCGCTGCGGATATGATGGGGCAACCGGGGTGATACACCGCGTCTCTGAAGATATCGTCGAATTCGACCGTATGGGAAACGCTGCCGTTTATCCAGGCCGCGGTGGCGGGAAATGCGGTGGTTTTATAGCCCGGCAGGCTTGCGCGTCCCAAACCTAGTTCGTCTGCATGAGCGCGGACTAGTTCGATTCCGGGGGATACGAGGGTTCCGGGATACAGCGCCGACAGCCAGTCAAGAATCGCGCGCTTTGCATGGTGCAGAACTTCATCGGGTAACTCACCAACGGTGTCTTGTGCGCCATATTTGGCAAAAGTGTCTAGTAGCATTGTCTCGTCTGCTCCTGAGTAATTTGAATAATAGTTTTACTGTAGGTGACTTAAGGCGCTTGATGTTTGAAAAAAAGAGAACGCTCCTTTCCCCAAATTGACTTTATGGCTTGTGCAGCAGCGTATGCAATAGTGCCGTGGCAGCGACGTTTTTGCTTGTTTTGTCGTTGATGCAAATAAAAAACTGCCGCTCGGCCCAGCTATCGTTAAGATGCAGCAGGCTCAGGCCCATCTGTTGCAGGTAATTTTGGGCGATGCGCTCTGGTACGACGCCTATGCCCAACCCTTCGCGGATCATCTGGCAGCGGGTTTCAAAGTTCGAGACTTGCAGTTTGACATTCGGCGGGCGGGACAATGCTGAACCGACATGCGCCAGGAACTGGTCAAGCGAGTGCCGCGGGAAATAACCCAGCAAGTCATATTCCAGCGCTTCTTCCAGATAAAGGCCGGAACGTGTGGCCAAGGGGTGGTTGTTAGGGACAACCAGACCGACGCGGTCGGTTTTGTACAGGTAGGAAATAACTCCGGTGGCCGGTTGCTCGGCATGATAAATGCCAATGTCGGCTTGATGCTCCGCAATAATGCGAGGAACATCGTAGCTATGGCTTTCAACCAGATCAATGCTGACGTTTTGGTGCTGCTTCAGGAATCGTGCAATGTCGGTTGGAAGGAACTGCAAAACGGTGGACGGGTTGGCCATCAGGCGTATCTTGGCCTTGCCGGTACTGTCGTAATCATTGACGGCCTCTTCGGCCAGCTTGATATTGCGCAATATGGATTTGGCGTTTTGGTACAGCAAGGTGCCGACCTGAGTGGGTTCCACACCCCGGCCGTGCCGCTGTAGTAGCGTTTTACCCAGATAGTTTTCCAGCTCGGTTATGCGTCGGCTAATGGCCGATGTGACCAGGTCCTCGCGCAGGCCTGCCTTGGAAAGACTTTTTTCCTCGACAGCAGCCACGAAGGCTTCGAGCGCTGAAATATCAAGTTTTTTCATGTATGGCGATTAAGTGCTGTCTCAATTTTTGTATGGTCAGTGCAATGATAGTAAAACATGTAGAAAAATGTCACAGCTAGAAAATTGCCGCTCCTGTTTTATTAAGTGGTTCCGGTTCCCGGTAGAACACGCTCGATACATCGCCATACTACTAATGCGTTTTAGTTATTAATTTAATAAGATTAATGCACTTCTTTTTCGTTAGGGCGTACTGCATAGTAGTGTCTTTTCCGACAATTACAGATTAGTGAAGATGACAATGAGACCAATTGCAATGCTGCGCGGCGCACTTTTAGCTACTTGCACAGTGGCGTTTGCTTCGTTGGCCACTGCGCAAACAGCCTTTCCAACGCAGCCCGTAAAAATTGTCGTGCCATTTAACCCCGGTGGTACGACCGATTTTCTGGCCAGGATGATAGGGCCGATAATGTCGAAAGAACTAGGTCAGCCGGTGGTTGTCGAGAACCGCTCGGGCGCTAACAGCATCATAGGCACGAACGCAGCTGCCAAGGCTAAGCCTGACGGATACACTCTTGTAGTCGGTACATCGGCCATGTCGCTGAACAGTGGGTTTTCACGTAAGGGACTTGCTCCCGAGCTGCCTTACGATACGTCAAAAGATCTGGCCGGGGTCGCTATATTCGGCGTTACGCCTTACTTGCTGCTTACCAATGCCGAGCTTCCCATTAAGTCGGTAAATGACTTGGTCGCTTTGGGTAAAGCGTCGCCTGGTGCGGTTGCCTATGGGTCTGCCGGAACAGGCGGAAGTCCTCATCTGGGTGGAATTTTGCTTGGTTTAGCCACCGGAACAGACTTTCTTCATGTCCCCTATAAAGGATCCGGGCCGGCTCTGATCGCATTGCTGGGAAAACAGGTTCAATTTACCTATGCGTCATATACCTCTGCCAAACCATTGGTGGATGCGGGCAAGCTTCGAGTGCTGGCGGTTGCAGCGCCTGAACGAGTGCCATTCTTGCCCGATGTTCCGACCATTGCAGAGCAGGGAATTAAAGGCGCTGAGGTTGATTCGTGGTTCGGACTTCTGGTGCCGGCCGCTACGCCGATAAATGTCCGTGAACGTTTGGGGAGTGCAATCAATACGGCGCTTGCTGACCCCGAAATTGCAAAACGGCTTGCCGATATTGGTGCAGTACGTCCCAAAATGACTGTCCAGCAGTTTGATGATTTTTATCAGAAAGACGTCAAGCAATGGGAGACATTTATTGGCGACTTCAAGGGCAGCCTTGATTAAGCAGTTGCTGGTTTGATAATTTGTAGCGGGGATGGCGGTTAGGGTTCTGGCCGTCATCGTTTTAAAAAGTATCTTAAAAACTTCAGAAGGCTAACGAATTGAACGATAAGAATGCCACGGCCGACAGCCATTTCATTCACGCAGAGCTAACTTACTGGAAAAACAAGGCGATATTCAAAAACGACGCAGACCTTCGCAAGTGCGTGGACGCTGCACGAGAATGCATTAATGCCATGTCGTCCGAGCTTGTTTATACAGAAGAAGCATTCATTCAAACGTTTCTGCCGAGCCATAAAAATGACTAGTTTGACTGAAAAATCGCTGTTTGAAATGGCCGGGTTGATACGGGAACGCCGTGTTTCGCCCGTGGAATATACGGAATGTGTACTTGCACGAATCAAGGCGGTGGATCCGCAGCTACGTGCATTTACACGTGTAGAGCCCGAAATTGCCCTCAAGGCGGCGGCTGTGGCTGAAGCAGAAATTGCGTCGGGGCAGTACCGTGGGCCCATGCATGGCATACCTTATGCCTTAAAGGATCTTATTGATTATGCGCGCGTGCCTACTACCGCCAATTCCAGAGTTTTAAAAGACAATGTGCCAAACGAGCATGCGCATGTAACCCAATTGCTGGAACGATCTGGCGCAGTCTTTGTTGGCAAGCTGACAACCAACGAATTTGCCTGTGGAGGCTCTCCAATTGATAGTCTGCATCCCGCTGCGTTAAATCCATGGAATCCGGAGTATATTACAGCCGGTTCGTCCAGTGGATCGGCTGTTTCGGTGGCTGCTCAGCTAGTTCCTTTGGCGTTGGGCACCGATACCAATGGTTCGATCCGCAATCCGGCGTCGCGCTGCGGAACGGTGGGAATGAAGCCCACATACGGCCGGGTCAGCCGACGCGGTGTTTTTCCACTGGCGCCATCGCAAGATCATGTCGGGCCGCTTACCCGTACGGTGCGTGACAACGCTTGCGCGCTTCAGGCCATTGCA
>DATCVA010000043.1:0-8145 GCA_036567205.1 Eoetvoesiella sp.
GCCGTCAGCGCGATGCTGTGTCTGTCACGATTGACGGTATGCAAAGCAAGATCGACCATGGGTCGGTGGCCATTGCCGCTATCACGTCCTGCACCAATACGTCTAACCCTACCGTCATGATGGCGGCCGGCTTGTTGGCAAAAAACGCCGTGGAAAAAGGCTTGAGTCGCAAGCCATGGGTCAAGACCAGTCTTGCGCCGGGGTCCAGGGTAGTGACTGATTACTACGAGCGCGCCGGCCTTACCCAATATCTGGAAGCTTTGGGTTTTAATCTTGTAGGCTATGGCTGTACTACATGCATTGGCAACTCGGGACCATTAATCCCCGAGGTCAGCCATGCAGTGAATGAGCACGATTTGTCGGTGGTATCAGTGCTCTCGGGTAATCGAAACTTCGAAGGTCGCATCCACGCCGAAGTCAAAATGAACTATTTGATGTCGCCGCCATTGGTCGTGGCTTATGCTTTGGCGGGTACGATGGATGTTGATTTGTTCAGCGATCCGCTGGGCAAGGGTAAAGACGGTCAAGATGTTTATCTTAAAGATATCTGGCCAACGGCAGCCGAGGTGCAGGCGGTGGTCGAGGCGTCTATTGCTTCCGAAATGTACCAAAGCGGATATGCCGATGTATTTGCCGGTGACGAGCGCTGGCGTGCTTTGCCCACGCCTACAGGCCAAATCTTCGAATGGGACGCCGCATCTACCTACGTGCGTCAACCGCCTTACTTTGAGAACATGCCTCGCGAACCCGAACCTGTGTCCGATATTTTCGGGGCGCGGGTCCTTGCCTTGCTGGGCGATTCGGTCACAACCGATCACATTAGCCCGGCCGGTTCCATTGCCAAAACGTCTCCTGCGGCGGCTTACCTGGTAAGCCATGGTGTTGAGCCCGCCGATTTTAATTCGTATGGGTCGCGTCGCGGCAATCACGAAGTCATGATACGCGGCACATTTGCCAATGTCCGGCTGCGCAACCAACTAGCGCCAGGGACGGAGGGCGGTTTTACCCGTGACTTTACCCGCGACGATGGGCCGGTTACCAGCATTTTCGAGGCATCGCGCGCCTATATCGCGCAAGGCACGCCGCTGGTCATTCTGGCCGGTAAAGAATATGGGTCGGGTTCTTCGCGCGATTGGGCGGCCAAAGGTACGGTCCTGCTTGGAGTGCGCGCCGTTATTGCCGAATCGTACGAGCGTATTCACCGTTCCAATTTGCTTGGCATGGGTGTGTTGCCGCTACAGTTTCCAGAAGGCTGCACTGCCAGTTCGCTGGGGCTGACCGGGACCGAAACATTCGATATTACCGGTGTGGTCGGGTTAAACGGTGGCAATACGCCTGCAACCGTCCGGGTCAAGGCGGGAGACATCGAGTTCGATGCCTTGTTGCGCATCGATACACCCAGCGAAGCGGCATATTACCGCCATGGCGGCATTATGCAGTATGTACTGCGCAGTCTGTTGAATTAACCCTGTCCGGCCTGCATCTGCAAGCCCTGAGCCGGTGCGTTCGGAAGATCGCACCGGCTTTTAATTGGCACGGATTACAGAGGTAGTTGCCCGCCATTCAGTATGGATTGCGCCGCGGACTCAAAACCACTCCATGCGGCTCTTGCCAAACCCGAACCAGTGCTCATGCGGCGTACGCCCAGGGCGGCCAGTTCATCGACCCGCATGCCAGGAAGCAGCAAGACATTTACGGGTTTGGGCGCAACGGCCCGCAGCAATGCTTTGATGGCCGCTTGATCTTTAATGCCCGGCGCATACAAGACATCGGCGCCGGCGTTGGCGTAAGCCGTCATGCGCTCGATCGTTTCAGCCTGGGTGGTGGTGCCTGTCAGCAACCCCTCGCAACGTCCTACCAGCAAAACGTCCCGGCCTGTGCTTTTGATGGCGTCGTGCGCAGCCTGAATACGTTCGATCGATAGCGAAAGAGGATATAGATTATTGCCTGTCCGATCTTCGATGGATAAGCCGGCCGCACCCGCGTTAACGGCTAGCTTTACGTTGTCGGCCACTTTATTGGGGGCGTCCGCAAAACCAGCCTCAAAATCCACGTTTACCGGTAAGTCGGTCGCATTGCTCAGGTACATAAGGTGGGACAGAATTTCGTCAAGAGTAATTTGAAAGTCATCACGCCCCAGCGACCACGCATAACCGGCGCTGCTGGTGGCTACGGCCTTGAAGCCAAGCTTTTCGAGTCGGCGTAAACCGCCCAGATCCCATGGATTTGGCAGGACGAAGTGGCCCTGATTATGTAATGCCCGGAATGCGGCCCGTTTAGCCTCGATAGTCGTCGCCATGCAAGTCTCCCGTGATAAGTCCGTGTGCAATTGCTAAAGCAGTATATTTGCAAATTTGTGTGCAAGCGTTTTTAAAGCGGATATCAAGAAATCGTTCTCTTCCAGGCTAGCTCGGCGGCAATAGGAAGCTTTCGTTTGGGTCGATACAGGCGGACTTCGAACGGGATTTCGTTGTGGCGGCTACCGAGTATTTTAAAAAGGCCGCTTTCGCAGTCTGTACTGACAATCGACCATGGAAGCCACGCAATGCCCCTGCCTTTTTTGACCAGACTGCGCGCTACTTCTACCGAGTCGCAGTGTGCAATTTGATTCAGGGCATAATTGCCGGAGCGCAAGTGATCATTGATGATCTGTTGCAACGACAGGCTGTCGAAGTAAGTAATATGAGGAATGGGGGTGAGCTCGTCTTCCAGATTGTAATGGGCGGACGATTGCTGACCGTTATTCAGGCATACCGGAACGAGTTTGTCGGCGCTCAGGCTTAAATACTGATAACTATTGGTGGTAATGGGAACGGACAGGCTGTGGTGCTGATAGCAACATAGAAAGTCGATGTCTCCGCTTTGCATCAGCCCGATCAGGTCCTGGGTGACGCCGGTTCTGATTTCGACGGCAATTGTGCTGTGAAGTTCGATGCCTACCTGATCCGCGACGCGGCAGACCCAGTCCGCCACCAGCGTGCTGGCAAGATGGCGGCCCGTTGCAATGCGCACACGTCGGCTGGCCCAGTCGCCTGGCCGGCTGATTTGCTCGTTTATGGTATTTAGCTTGGCAATAATATGTTCCGCTACGACGAGCAAGTCGCGTCCGGCATCGGTCAGGGTGATCGGGATGCGCTGCCGATTGACCAAAGACGTACCCGCCCACGCTTCAAGCTCTTTAATTCGCCGGCCGAAAGCGGGGTGGGTGACGTTTCGCAACTCGGCCGCCTTGGTAAAACTGCCCGTTTTCGACAGGGTAATTAGATCTTTAAGCAGTTTGGTTTCAGCCATGGTCGTCGGATGTGATGTTTGGGCGGGCAAAAGTGGCGCAGCGGTACATGCCTGGCGCGACTTTATGGTGCGAAGTGCGTTTGTGTCTGGTGCAAGCGGGATGCCTATTTGGTGCGACTTTATGCTGCAAGGAGATTTTATCAAATTGGCACGATTATGTGCTGTAAAAGCACCATGTTACGTTTTTGTGACGGATAGTATAGACAGGAAAGAAAGTCACTTACATCGGAGCAATTGTATGAAAGCAGTTAATCGCAGTGTCCGTCGCTTTGCGATGGGAGCCTCCCTGGTTCTGGGCGCCTTCAGTGTATCGGCGCAGGCCGATACCCCTTCGTCGTATCCCGACCGTCCTATCAGCATCGTTGTCGGCTATCCGGCGGGCGGCAGCACCGACTTGAATGGTCGTCTCGTGGCAGAGGCCTTGGCTGAAAAACTGGGCGGCAAAGTGGTCGTTGAAAACCTTGGCGGCGCCGGTGGCGCGATAGGCGCCCAAAAAGTAGTGCGTGCCGAGCCCGACGGCTACACCTTGCTGGTTGGTGCGGTAAATGAAGTGATTATTGCGGGTTTGATCAATTCCGCGGTCAAATATGATGGCGTGAAGGATTTGTATCCATTGGGCATGGTTGGCGACCAGCCGTTATTGCTGGCGGCTTCGAAAGAATCCGATATTAAAAATGCCGACGACTTCGTCAAAATGGCCAAATCAGGCAAGTCGGATGCATATAGTTTTGGTTCGTCTGGCGTGGGCACCGCATTGCACCTTGCCGGCGAAATGATTAATACCGCCACTGGCGCTCAAGTGCTGCATATCCCCTACAAGGGCGTTGCGCCGCTGGTCACCGATCTTATCAGCGGCCAATTGAACTTGGGCATGTTCGTGTTTTCATCGGGCTTTCCACAGGTGCAGTCGGGAAAAATCATTCCTATAGGCGTCACAAGCGTTAAGCGTTCGCCGCTGGCGCCCGAGGTTCCCGCGTTAGCTGAAAATCCTAATTTCAAGGGCGTGGACGTCAGTATGTGGTTTGGGCTTTTTGGACCCAACAATATGCCTGAGCCTGTTGTCAGGAAATTGAAAACGGCATTGGGCGAAGTACTGGCCGATCCCGTATTCCAGGAAAAATACAAAGCTACCGGCGGAACTGTAATACTTGAACAGCCTGATCTATCCACATTCTTTGCGGCTGAACGCGACAAATACAAGAAATTGGTCGATATGGCCGGCATTGGCATCAAGTAGGTTGCAACAATGAATTTTCAGATAAAGCTTCCCGATTTAACGCTCGAGCGGCAAGGCAATACAGGCACGCCTGGTGTCTGGCATTTTGACTCGGGCATCGAAGGCCCCAGTGTGCTGGTTACGGCGCTTACCCACGGTAATGAAATCTGTGGGGCCTGGGCTCTTAAAGAGTTGCTGGCCAGTGGTGTCAAGCCTGTCAAAGGTAAGCTGACGCTGGCCTTTTGCAATCTGGCCGCGTTTGACCGATTCGACGTGTCGGCGCACGATGCATCGCGCTTTGTTGAAGAGGATCTTAACCGGGTCTGGTCCAGCCTGAAGCTGAATGAACCCACAACAGTTGAACGGCAACGCGCGCTGGAACTGCGGCAGTGGGTCAGGCAGGCCGACTGGATGCTGGATCTGCATTCCATGCACGAGCCTAGTCCGCCGCTGCTCTTGACGGGGCTTTTGCAACGCAATATCGATCTGGGAATTCGTTTGGGCATTCCCGAGCACATTATTGTGGATGCCGGCCATAAAGATGGCACCCGCATGCGCGATTTTGAGCATTTCGGTGAAGAACAAGGCAATGCTTTGGCTTTGCTGATTGAATGCGGCTACCACGGCGATCCATCATCAGTTCGTGTCGCCCAGGAAATGGTGGGGCGCTTTTTAACGGTGTCCGGAGTCGTTGATGTTGAATGTCTTCCTGGCCATTGGCTTGTTGCCAAACCAATAGTTACTGCTCAAAAAGTCTTGAAAGTAACTGCACCTGTCGTCGCAACCTCGATGGATCTGACTTTTGTCCAGCCTTTTCAGGGTATGGAATGCATTGAGAAGGCGGGGACTGTTATCGGCCACGACAATGGCCAGCCCATTAGAACTCCGTATGATAACTGCGTGTTGGTAATGCCATCACTGCGCCAGTTAGTTCCAGGAGTGTCGGTTGTGCGATTTGCGCAGGGCCTGCCCCAAAATTAAATAGCCTATATGTTCCTTTAGCCATTCCGAAGACCCGTGCACTTTACTGCGCGGGTCTTCGGCCGCAATGCCGGCAATTTTTTAGACCTGCGCGTCCAAGAATTTAACGGTTTTGGTAAGGGCTTTGTCGTCGATCGTGCGTATTGCCTGGCGCCGATTTAACATTTAATGCTTATGCCCGGCTTACAACTTCGGCAAGGGCCGTAGCGGCTTCTTCGATGTCTGTACGGGTAACGTCAAGATGCATTACGGCACGCATCCGGTATGTGTTTTCCTGACCGATACGAATTCCTTGCGGCAATAAACGTTGTGCAATTTGCGCAGCGTTAAGGCCCGTTTTGCGCACATCAAAGAAAACCAGATTGGTTTCAATCGTTGCCGGATCAAGTCTTATCCCGGGGATTTGGGCAATGTGCTTTGCGAATAACGCTGCGTTGGCATTGTCATCGCTGAGGCGTTCAATATGATTTTCCAGCGCATAGATGCCAGCGGCCGCAAGCATGCCCGATTGGCGCATGGCTCCGCCAAGCCGGTGCTTCCAAACCCAGGCCTGCTCGATGAAGTCGGCCGACCCGGCAAGCACCGCGCCAACTGGGCAGCCAAGCCCTTTTGACAGGTCCAGCCACACACTGTCGCATGTAGCGGCATAGCTTTTGGCTGTTATGCCAGTAGCGGCGGAAGCGTTGAAAATGCGTGCGCCGTCCATATGCAGCGCCAGTCCATGGTTGCGGGCAACGTTTGCGACGGCTTCAATGACATCCAGGGGCCAAATGGTGCCGCCGCCGCGATTAACGGCCTGTTCGAATACGGCCAGACGGGTTCGAGGGGCGTTTCTTTTGGGCGGGCGGATTGCTTCGGCCACTTGATCCGCCGTATAGATTCCGTGACGGCCGCGCAAAGGCCGCAGCATGGCGCCTGCCAGGACAGCGGCGCCAGCGCCTTCAGAGCCAACCAGGTGCGATTGCTCGTCGGTAAGGATTTCGTCGCCAGGGCGGCAGTGCACCAGTATTGAGATCTGGTTGCACATGACACCCGAGGGAAGAAAGACTGCCGCTTCTTTTCCCAGTATTTCGGCAGCCATGTCGCACAACTTATTCGTGGTGGGGTCTTCTCCATGCTGTTCGTCCCCGACTTCGGCGCGCACCATCGCGTCGCGCATTTCGAGGGTTGGCCGCGTCTGTGTGTCGCTGAGCAGATCAATGCGAATTTTCTCTGAAGCCATCAGAATAAGTCTCCTTCAGGAATATAAGATTCAGGCATAAATTAAGTTGTTGCCATAGTTATCAGGGAAAGGGCGGTTTGGCAAACTGTTTTTTTGGCGATGCAGCGTTGTCAAAGGTATTGTGCTGGCCCCCCAACGGGGGCATGCTGGCCCAAACCGTCTATTTTGGGCATACTCAAAGGTCATCCATAGTGCGAGGCCTTTTCAAATGTTGCTTTCATGACGATGTCCGGCTATCAAACCAAGCTAGAGCATATCGCCATTGCGGGCGTCAACGACCTTCTTATCCGTTCTTTATTGGATCACCAGCAGTTTTACGATCCGACGGGTGCCGCCCGGCGCCTGGGGATTTGCTCTGCCTCCTGGCCCTTGTTCGGCCTTTTGTGGCCATCGAGCATTCAATTGGCGGCCTTGCTGGCGCTTCGTCCAGTCTGCGCCAATGAACGCATACTCGAAATCGGCTGCGGACTGGCGCTGGCCAGCCTAGTTGGCCAGCGACGCGGAGCACGTATTACTGCCAGCGACCGCCACCCGCTGGCGCAAGCGTTTCTTAAAGAGAATTCGCGCCTGAATAGCATGCCCTCATTAAAGTACCGGCATGGTCAATGGGGTATAGAGACCGCGCCATCTGTATTCGACACGGGCGCCGAGCTTCTCTCTGCTCGTTATGATTTGATCATTGGAAGTGATCTGTTGTACGAGCGGGATACTCCCGAAGCGCTGGCCAGTTTTATTCATAATCATGCTCTTCCCGATGCCGAGGTCTGGATGGTGGATCCCAATCGAGGTCACCGAACGGCTTTCACTCGCCATATGGCCGCGTACGGCTTCCAACTGATGCGTGACAAGGATTTGCGCCAGCCTGCACTGCCCGAAGAGGGCGGCGAAGCGTATAAGGGACGGCTGCTGGTTTACCGTCGGCTGGTTTCTTAATTAATTCCTGAATGTGCACTCCGGCCTACAATATCTGTGTTGATGGGTGAAAAGTTCAAAATCAGCTAAAAAGAGAGACACACATGACCACAGCCTTTATGCAAGCCGTCGACCAGCGTAACAACGATGCACGCGCATCGGGGGCGCTACAGCCAATCAAGGCCGAGCAAACCGAAATAGCGGACCAGGGCCTTCCTTTTACCGTGCGCTGGGTGTCATCGCTGTCGGCAAAAGACGATGCAAAGGTATCGATGCCCGGCGGCCCGCGTGATCCGAATTTCAATCCGTTTTTGTCGCCGGAGCCTGCGCTTACAGTGGGGCCGATAGGCGAGCAGCACGTGGCTATATTAAATAAATTTCCTGTATGCGACCGGCATCTGGTACTGGCGCGGCGCCAGTTTGAAGAGCAGTTGCTGCCACTAACGCTGGATGACTTTACCGCACTGGCATTAATCATGTCCGAATCAGGCGGCCTGGGTTTTTATAACGGCGGTGCGGCGGC
>DATCVA010000044.1:0-4912 GCA_036567205.1 Eoetvoesiella sp.
ATTGAACTCGCGTACGAATTGCAAGTAATGCACAATGCGCCGATTAAAACGCTCTCCGGGAATCAGCAGCGGAATGCCCGGGGGATAAGGCGTTAACAACACACCCGTAACCCGGCCCTCGAGATCGTCGATGGAAACGCGCTCGACTTCGCGGTGAGCCATCTTGGCATACGCATCGGATGGCTTCATGGCCGGAACCATGTCACTAAGATACATTTCCGTTGTCAGGCGCGCCACGTCGTGCGCCCGGTACGACAAGTGAATTTGCTGACACAGATCGCGCAAACCCATCTTTTCGTAGCGGCGATTATCTTTACAGAAGTCGGGCAAACTGCGCCATAGCGGCTGATTACGGTCGTAATCATCTTTAAACTGCTGCAAGGCAGTAAGCAAGGTATTCCAGCGGCCTTTGGTAATGCCGATGGTGAACATAATAAAGAACGAATACAAACCCGTTTTTTCAATAACTACGCCATGTTCAGCAAGATATTTGGAAACCAGCGCCGCCGGGATGCCGGTATCGGCAAACGTGCCGGAGATATCAAGCCCTGGCGTAACGACCGTAGCCTTGATCGGGTCAAGCATGTTGAAGCCTTCGGCCAAATCGCCGAAGCCGTGCCATTCGTCGTTGGCTTCCAGCAGCCAGTCATCGCGATTGCCGATGCCGTCGCTAACCAGACGATTCGGGCCCCATACCTTGAACCACCAATCGTTTTTACCGAACTCGGACTCGACCTTACGCATGGCGCGGCGAAAGTCCATGGCTTCGCTAATGCTTTCCTCGACCAGAGCCGTTCCGCCAGGAGGTTCCATCATGGCTGCGGCAACGTCGCAGGAAGCAATAATGGCATACTGCGGCGACGTAGACGTATGCATTAAATACGCCTCGTTGAACACGTTGCGATCGAGCTTGCGGCTTTCGGAGTCCTGGACTGTAATTTGCGATGCCTGCGACAAGCCGGCCAACAGTTTATGGATGGAATGCGTGGCAAACACCATGGCGTCTTTGCTGCGCGGACGGTTCTTGCCAATGGCGTGCATGTCTTTATAGAAGTCATGGAACGCCGCATGCGGAATCCAGGCTTCGTCAAAATGCAGGGTGTCAATTTCGGAACCCAGCTTTTCCTTGATCATCTCGACGTTGTAACTGACCCCGTCGTAAGTGCTTTGAGTCAGGGTAAGAATGCGAGGCTTCTTGTTTTTAAGATCGCGCGCAAAAGGATTGGCCTCGATCTTCTTCAAGATATTTTCGGGCTCGAACTCGGCCAGCGGTATAGGCCCGATAATACCCAGATGATTACGCGTAGGACGCAAAAAAACAGGAATTGCGCCCGTCATGGTAATGGCGTGCAAAATCGATTTGTGGCAATTGCGGTCAACCACCACCACGTCATTGTTGGCTACGTTGGCGTGCCAGACAATTTTATTGGACGTGGATGTGCCATTGGTTACGAAAAAACAATGGTCGGCATTAAAAATGCGCGCGGCATTCAGCTCTGATTCGGCAATCGGGCCGGTGTGATCAAGCAACTGGCCCAATTCGTCGACAGCATTACAGACGTCGGCACGCAACATGTTTTCGCCAAAGAACTGGTGAAACATTTGGCCGACCGGACTTTTCAGGAACGCCACACCGCCCGAGTGCCCCGGGCAATGCCAGGAATACGAGCCGTCGGAAGCGTACTTGACCAGCTCGCGGAAAAACGGCGGCGCCAGGCCATCGAGGTAGGCGCGGGCTTCGCGAATAATATGGCGAGCGACGAATTCAGGCGTGTCTTCAAACATGTGAATGAAACCATGCAGTTCGCGCAGAATATCGTTGGGAATGTGTTGCGACGTACGTGTCTCGCCGTACAGATAAATGGGAATATCTTCGTTGCGAAAGCGCAGCTCGCCAATAAACGAACGCAGGTTTTTAATGGCATTAGCCACGTCTTCGGGCGAATCCACATCGAATTCTTCATCGTCGATCGACAAGATAAATGCACTGGCCCGGCTTTGCTGTTGCGCAAACGAGCTTAAATCGCCATAGCTGGTAACGCCCAATACCTCGACGCCTTCAGCCTGAATGGCGGCGGCCAGCGCACGGATACCAAAACCCGAGGCGTTCTCGGAACGGTAGTCTTCATCGATAATAACGATGGGAAAACGAAATTTCATGCGAATAGCTCCTGCTATGTTCGGGGCAAGGTCACGCCTTGTTGGCCCTGATATTTACCGCCACGATCGCGATAAGAGGTTTCGCAGACCTCGTCGCTTTCAAAAAACAGCATTTGCGCACACCCTTCGCCGGCATAGATTTTTGCAGGCAAGGGCGTTGTATTGGAAAATTCGAGCGTAACGTGGCCCTCCCATTCCGGCTCGAGCGGCGTTACGTTGACAATGATGCCGCAACGGGCATAGGTGCTTTTACCCAGGCAAATGGTAAGGACGCTGCGGGGAATGCGAAAATATTCAACCGTACGCGCCAAGGCAAATGAATTGGGCGGAATAATGCACACATCGCCCTTGAAATCGACGAACGATTTTTCGTCAAATGCCTTGGGGTCGACGATCGTTGAATTAATGTTCGTGAAAATCTTGAACTCGTCCGCACAACGCACATCGTAACCGTAGCTGCTTGTACCGTAGCTGACAATACGCCCACCATTGGCCTCGCGCACCTGCCCGGGCTCGAAGGGCTCAATCATGCCTTCGGCCGCTGCAACACGACGAATCCAGCGATCACTTTTAATACTCATAGCCATAACCTTATGTGGTGGGCGCTTATTTTATCGCCCATACAGAATCCATGCTGAGCAATTCAGCTAAAAATCAGTCCATCGAGAAAATACGATAAATTAGCGCGATCCCATTGACCGTACCAGCACTTATTTCAGCAGACAAGTTACGTGATAATTTATAGCTGGCCCGGCCTACCGTGCCAGCATCGGAAAGAGCCTGCTCGATACTCAAGGTAATACCGTTACTGAGTTTCTTGCTGGCAATTACAAACTGGTTCTCGATTTCGCTTGTGCCGCTATCGAGTCCCCGCACTACGCTTTCCACCGGCAAGATGCTTCCGGTACTGCCCAACTCGCCTGAACGCACGCTGACTTCATCCAGGCCAAACTTGCGATAGAACGGCTCGCCACTGCCCAGGAAGGACGTTCCCACGGAAAACAATAACGCCGCATCGCCGCCCGACTCGTCAGGCCCCCTTCCCAGCAACAGCCAGGACAGCTTCTGGACGTCGGAAACATCGGGGTAGGACACCAGATCGATACGCGGCCGCTTGGCCGTACCGGCAACCCGGACCCCTGCCTCGACAGCAACGCCCGTGCGTACTGCCTCGATATTGAGAACGGGGCTGGTGATGTCGCCCTGAAATGTAATGGTTCCACGGCGCAGTTGCAAACGCTGCCCATATGCCTCGATGGCGCCGCCGCGCGTACGCAGGGCCCCATGGGCGGTTAATTTGCTGTCGGCCATTAAAATCTGCATCTGGCCGACAAGCCCGGAGTTGACACCATAGCCGGTTATGTAAAAACGCGGGCCCAGGTCCACCGTCAAGTCCATCGACACTTCGGTTGGAACATTGACTTCCTTTTGCTTGTCGCCCGGCCTGACTACTACGACATCGCCATCAAGGGAAGGAACAGTACTTAACATGTCCAGATCAAACCAGCCCGCATCGGCCTTTATTTCGCCTGCAATGACAATTTTCGGCAACGGCATGTCAATTTTGAGCTTGCCGGTAACCATTGCATAGCGATCCGTACGCTGTAGTATAGGGTAACGGTATAAATCGATATTGACCGAACCGGCAGATGCGAACAAATCCCAGTCGCCGCTCAGGGTCAGGCTGCCCCCTTTGGCATCGGGATTAGTCGTCACCCATTCGTCGGTGCGCCACTCTTTAGGCGTCACCCGCAAGCGTGCCGGAAATCGCAAACTATCCAAAACAAAGCGATTATTATCCAAATGCGCTGCAAGAGTGCCATCGAGCAGCCGTATGCCATCATCAACACGCAGCACCCTGATATTTTGCCCGCTTACATCGCCGCTGGTCGCCCAGGTGCCGTCTGGCCGGCTTTGCGCGCGAACATTGGCTTTTACTGAACCGCCCACCTCCATGGCGTCGCCCACCAGCAAACTGACCCAACTCAGGTCTGCAATATCGGCATCAACGTTAACGGTTTTAAGATCATTATCGTTAAAGGCAAAGCCCCCGCCAGGAGTCGTTCTTAGCAATGCGGCCGCAGTGACGGCGGCACGTCCCATTTTTGCCGTTACAAGGTTGATGTCAGCAGTCAGCCGGCTGGCCGAGTCGCTTGCACGCT
Organism: Eoetvoesiella sp.; assembly: GCA_036567205.1. Classification (GTDB taxonomy): domain Bacteria; phylum Pseudomonadota; class Gammaproteobacteria; order Burkholderiales; family Burkholderiaceae_B; genus DATCVA01. The sequence goes on from DATCVA010000044.1 coordinate 4,323, forward strand.
TTGCGGCCAGGTCGACAGTCAATGTCTGCAAGCCCAATGGGAAATCGGGTTCGCCCGGAACGATAAGGTCACCGGACAGGCGTTTGATGTGTGCCTGCCCCTCGAGCACGCCCGCAAACTTAAGATTCCAGTCGGCAGCCAGAACTATGGTTTTGGCGTCATTGCCTTCGTCAGATTTAAGCTTGACCCGGCCGCGATCGACATTTTCTTTCGCAGCCATGTCAAATAGCTTTTGCAACTCGGCGACCAAGGCGCGCGAAATGGCAAGCTGATCCACCGCCCCCTGAGTTTCCCAGCGTCCGGCTCCGCCCCTCGATGCCTTGTGGCTGATCAGTACGCCCTTGCGTGAAGGCAATAGCCATTCAATGGATGTCGAGCCCACCTGCCATTGCCAGGCAGGCGAGACCGCCCCGGGCACAACCGCAATAGCCACCGGTGAACGCGTCCGCATGCTCATGCCGGCATGCTTAAGCGATAGCTCAGTCAGGTTGCCATGCCAGCCTTCAACGCCAGCAGCTTGTTCCGTGCTTGTTCCCCAGCCACCCGACAGAACCACGCGGGCGTCGACCGGCGCTTGCCCAAGCTGATCC
>DATCVA010000045.1:0-4922 GCA_036567205.1 Eoetvoesiella sp.
GTTGTTTACGCTGTTTGCGCTGGCTAATCTGTGGATGGCGCGCAAGCCGTTGATGCCAACGACAGCCAAGTTGCGCCCATAAAGCGCCCAGCGGCTTGAAAACAGGCCGAAAAGCGCAGCAACCCGCACTCTGGCAAGTCCATTTCATGAAAATGGACGTAAAAAAGGTCATTTTTTAATAAGACTGAGCACGCGAGGTATCCTCGCGATGCTTATTCAGATGTTCCTAAGTACAGTTGAACAGATAGCGGCAAGTTTGCGTAAGGTTATAGCCATTTTTATCCTTCATCTGAACCCGTAAACCATTATCGCTACCCGTTAAGATCGAGTCTACGCGGGTTGCAAAGCGTAACTCAACCGACGCCTCTTGCAGTTCACGCCGGGCCCATCCCGCTAGCTTTGTCGTATCGAACGCATACTCGTCAACCAAATAAATACCTTCAATCAGACGCGGCTCAAATAACGCACGCAGGCCAGATTCTGGCGAGCGAATGCGCGCGCCAATATCGCTGCAGAAGCGCTCAAACTGCTTACTGGTAACTTTAGAGTTTCGACGCGCGATGGCATAGAGTTTGGTGAAGTCCTGCTTTGTGGCTTCCGGCCAGTCTCGGACAAATTTGGGCAAGTTCACCCGGCTGCGATAAGCGGTCGTAAAGCTTCGAGGATAATGATAGCCATTATGAATACGCGCTTGGTTACTATACGAGGCGCGCTGCAACAATGCGTCTTCTTGTTCTACGAGCAAGACCCGCTTAAAACCGCGCTGCCTCGCTAAGTAAACGGCAATGGCGGCGCCGTAGAACCCTCCGCCAATGATAATCGCGTCGTAGACCGGTTCGGTGGCGCTCATTGAGCCGGTGACCCAGAAGCCACTTCTTCTATATTCAGTTTTTCGCGACGAGTCATGCGCTCACTGGTGAATTCCTGGCCAACATGATAAAGCGGCCCTTCGTTGGACACACTTGCCATGTGCAAGATGTACTCGCCCAGCACCAGCAACACCAGCGATATAAGAAAAAACATGCCCGACTGTTGCAGCGAAAGGCTTATCCAGCCCGGCGCCACATCATCTTTATACATACCAATCGCAATCACGTAGATTGAATAAATCAAATTGGATGCCGCGCCGAATAGGGATAGCCATGTGACCAAACGCATTGGCGCCCGGGTAGTGGAAACAAGCAATCGCATGCCTCTATCCAAGCTATCGCCCAGTTGCTTCACCATGGCCGCCCTGGGCGGTGAGCTGTAATCTAGATTGGCACGCGAGAAGCCGCCCGTTGCCGGCAAGTGGCGGTAGGTCATGGCTGGCTGCGGATGCTGAAGAATGAAATTGACCACCCGTTTGCCTAATACCCGGTACTGGGGCGCCTCATTGCCGAGGTGGACACCGTTAAACGATTTATAGAGACGGTTAAAGGCAATGGCCGCGCCACTATACGCCATACTTTGTGGCGCTTTCAGTTTATTGCTGGCGAATACAACATCGGTTCCCTCAAGCGCCTTATCCAGCATTTGAGGCAGGAACGCAATATCGTCAATCAGAGGGTCTATAACGGCTACAAAATCACCCAGCGCGTTCTCTAGCCCAACCCATGACGCCGTGTCGGAATCGACCTCTTTAGTGAGTGCGTACACTTGGAGATTAGGAAGTCCTTCAGTGCCTGTCAGGTTCTTCAAGGCCGATACGCTATCGTCGTTCGATGCGTTGTCTACTATGATCAGTTCGTAATCGCTGACCAACAAGGACAAGTGTTCAACGGCATTGGTCAGGATATCCGCAATCTGATCGGCTTGATTGCGCACAACAAATACCACGGAAAGAAATATGGGTAAACACAGCATTTAATAGGTCCAGTGCACGCAACAGTACGCCATACTCAACTACGACGACTGATTGTATTCCGTTAAGACCTGCGGGGTTTTGGCCGAACAGTGCGGTCGGTGGCGCCTGAATTCGTAAAACCCAATGACCGCACACAAGAAAAGGTCGCATTTTCAGCGACCCTTTCGACCTAACGCGTCTTATGCATCCTACTGCAAAGGCAATTTCGCATCCGCCACCAACTGCTTCCACTTGGCCGTTTCGTTAGCCTGGAATTCGCTCAGCTTCTCGGGCGTGCTGTGTTCAGCCTCGACACCGGCCGTAAATAGTTGCTTTTTTATTTCAGGGTCGCTCATGATGACGGCGACATCCTTGTTGATCTTGGCGACGATATCAGACGGCGTACCTCCGGAGGCGTACAACGCAAACCAACCCACCATCTCGAAGCCTGGCAAATTACCCGCTTCAGCAATGGTAGGCAAGTCACCGGCCAACTCGGTACGTTGCGCCGTGGAGACTCCCAGCGCACGGAGTTTTCCAGCGGAGGCCAGCGGCAAGGTAGTGACGATATCCGCGATCATCATCTGGATATGCCCCCCCGCCAGATCGGTAGCCGCCTCGGGATTGCTCTTGTATTGAGCGTTCGTGATATCGAGTTTCGCCATGGATTTGAACATTTCACCAGCCACGCGCGCCGAGGTACTACCGCTGCCGAAGAATACCTTGCCCGGGTTTTCCCGGGCGTACGCGATGAGTTCCATCACGTTATTGGCAGGCACGGACGGATGCACCACCATCGCCAGGGGAATGGTGCCCAATTTACTAATGGGTGCGAAATCCGCAACAGGGTCGTAGGGAATCTCTTTGAATAGGGCAGAGTTGCTGGCATGTGTGGTGTTGGAGGTCACCATGATGGTGTAGCCGTCCGGGGCCGATTTTGCCACATAAGAGGAAGCAATGAAGCCGCTTGCGCCTCCTTTGTTTTCGACAATTACTGGCTGCTTCCACATGGTGGACAGGCGGTCAGCCACCAAACGGGCGAGTTTATCGGTTGCGCTACCCGCACCGAAGGGTACGACCACCTTCACCGGCTTGGTGGGAAAGTCTACCGCGTAGGCAGGTGCACCCAGCACTGCCGCCGCGCATCCCAACGCGGCAATTAATGTGTTGAACTTCACGTCTGCTCCATATTTAAACTTATAAGTGTGTGCTGCAAAACAAGATCACGTCTGTAGTGATTCGACTTCCATCGTGGTTTCCTCCGGGCCCACAAGATAGCCGGCCAGATCGACGGGCACCGAAACCGGTAAGTCCAACAGCAGGTAGGATAGGGCCTTGCCATGCGCATCAAGATTGAGCGATGAATTCACACCTCCGTCCAAGACGCCGTCGATCACAAAATTCAGGGCCGCTAGCGTATCAACGCAGTAACGCGTGACCTGTGTGGCCTTGCGATAGCTAAACAATTGCGCGACACGCGCTTCGCTGACCTGATCTTTAAGGATGGGATACAACTCAGGATGCCAAGCGATGACGCTGATGTTAGAACGGTTGCCTTTGTCACCCGTGCGGCCATGAGCCAACCGGTATAGCGGTACAGTAATCGTAGGGGTCATGATGGCTTAATCCAGAATTTCGACGGAAACCGGCGCGTGTTCTCGCCCGATGAAGCAAGAACGCATCGCCAGACGAGGGCGCAAACCGGTACGCACCCCGCCTCCAGCGGCCGGGCCACATGTGTACAACGCATTGAGCTCTTTGGTCAGACGGTCTGCCATGGCTTTATCCGGGTGGCTGGCGGCTACGCGCAAACGCACATCACGTGCCCCTGTGTCAGCAATGCCACGTAGCCACTGGCCACGGTCGTCACTAAACAAGCTGGCCACACCGATTAAATCCACCCGGATATCCAGATCATTAGCCAGCCGTTTTTGAAGGATATCTGCCGCTAAACGCGCGCGGCCTTCTGCCCGCGGGCCCGCGTATGATATCTCGCCTTCTGCCAGCCAGCCGCCGTCGTAATAGGCATTCACTTTCAGCCTTTCAGGGCGTGGCTTGCCCATTACATGACTTAGCCTGACTTGATTTGGGCCGACCTCTTGCACCACAGCTTGAGAAATATCGGCCACGGCATCGGGCGTCAGATAGGCAGAAGGGTCGTGCAGCTCGTACAGCAACTGTTCTTTCATGGTTTGCGTGGTGACGAAGCCACCAGTGCGTGCCGCCTTGCCGATCACGCAGGCGCCTTCCATGTCGATCTGAGCGATGGGGTAGCCGACTTTATACAAATCGGGCACATCTTTATAGCCAGGATCTGCAAAATAGCCGCCCGTTACTTGGGCCCCGCATTCAAGCAAGTGACCCGCCATTACGGCCGGCCCCAAGCGATCCCAATCATCGTCGCGCCATCCGTAATGTGCCATGGCAGGGCCCACCGTGAGGGACGGATCGGCCACCCGCCCTGTCACGACCACTTGAGCGCCATCACGCAAAGCGGTGACAATGCCTTCGGCACCTTGATACGCATTCGCGCTAACGATATCGCCGATAACTGGATCGGAAGGAGATTCGGTGGCAGCATTTTCTTTCAATGCCCGGTCTAGCGCCGCGCGACACGATGCGCCCGATACATCGTCTCCGGTGACCACCGCAATTCGCGGTGCAGGTACGCCCTCTTCTTGTGCGATCTTGCGTATCAGTAAACCCGCCGCGCGCGGGTTGGCGGCGCCGAAATTGCCGACGATTCGTATTCCGTTCTTCAAGCACTTGGCCAGCACCGGGCGCAGCATCTGATCTAACAGCGGCTCGTACCCTGCGTCCGGATTTTCCCGCCGGGCCAACTGAGCAAACGCGAGGGTGCGTTCCGCCAGGGATTCGAAAATCAGGAAGGCGGGCCCGCCCTGTTCGATCATCGTGTCGACGACTGGTGCAGCAGCATCCAGACGGTCTCCCGAGAACCCGGCCGCCGCTCCGACCAACAACCGCTCTGGTTGTGTCATTTTATGTGTCTCCTTTAACGGCCTGGCCAAGGTACATTGAAGGACACCCCGGCCAGCTCCTGATTCCTAATCAATCAGCTTACTTTATCTTGTTTGGC
>DATCVA010000046.1:0-2914 GCA_036567205.1 Eoetvoesiella sp.
ATATAACTGATAAATTTCAATCAACCGCCGCCTGTGCGCGTCCCAGGCCTCGACGTCGTTAGGACGCAAACCCTCTTCTTTTGCACCGTTTATAAAGCGCTGTACGTCGCGCGGCGGGAATTTTTCGTCATCAATACCCGCGCCTTTTATAAGCCGCTTGATTGCAGCCAATTGATCGGCAGTGTCGAGAATTTGAAAGGTTTGCGACAAGCCCGCATCGCGGTAGTGCGCCCGTAGCAGACGATTGCACAGTCCGTGAAAAGTGCCTACCCATAAACCGCGGGTATTGATTGGCAATAGACTTGATAAGCGCGTAAGCATCTCACGCGCCGATTTATTAGTGAACGTAACGGCCAGCAGACCAAATGGACTGGCCTGACTGGTTTGAATCAGCCAGGCCATTCGGGTCGTAAGCACTCGGGTTTTTCCGCTCCCCGCGCCGGCTAAAACTAGCGCATGTTGGGGAGGGAGGGTAACCGCAGCTTGTTGTTCAGGATTTAACTGTTCGATCATGCCGCGTAGCGGCGCAACCGGTTGGCAAACTGCTCCAGGCTTTCAATACCGCTTTGTTGGGCTCGTTGGCACCAGGCCTGCAAGTCACTGAGTAGTTGTTCGCTGCTGGCGCTGGAGCTTTCCCAAAGCTGGGTCAGGTCGCGCCGCATTTGAACCAAGGTAGACAGCGATTGGTTGTCAGCCAGGATGGTGTCGAGTTCGGCACGCTCGGCGGGCTTCAGGGCCTCGTCGGGAGTGGCCAGCCAACCTTTGGCACGGCTAAGCAAGGACCAGCGGCAATCGGCATTGCCAGCTTTGCGGAACGGCTTAAGTTTAGCCAGTTCGTCTGCCGCCGCGTTTTTAAGCAGGTCGGTATAGCGCGCCAAAATTTCATAGCGGTGCAAAATAACACCTTCCAGAGTTTGTGAGCTAACCGCAGCCGTAGAGGCCGGTTCGAGTTTAAGCTTGGGCGCAACCCGGCGTACCGTGGCCAAACCGAAGAAACTAAGGATCTGGATATAGCCCCAGCCAATATCGAATTCCCACCATTTGGCAGAAAACTTGGCCGACGTACCATAGGCGTGATGATTGTTATGAAGCTCTTCACCGCCAATAATAATGCCCCAGGGAAATACGTTGGTGCTGGCGTCGGGGCTGGCATAGTTGCGATAACCCCAAAAATGGCCAATACCGTTGACCACACCCGCTGCCCAGAACGGAATCCAGGCCATTTGAACTGCCCACACCGTAAGACCCAACATACCAAACAGAGCCACATCGATGGCGAGCATGATGAGGACGCCCATTAAGCTATGGCGTGTATAAAGGTTACGCTCGAGCCAGTCGTCGGGCGTGCCGTGCCCAAAACGTTTTAACGTTTCCGGAATGGCGGCTTCCTGGCGATACAATTCGGCGCCGCGGCCGAAGACCTTGCCAATACCGAAAACAATCGGCGAATGGGGGTCGCCTTCGCGCTCGCACTTTGCGTGGTGTTTGCGATGGATAGCAACCCACTCTTTAGTGACCATGCCGGTTGTAAGCCATAACCAGAAGCGGAAAAAATGCATGACCGCCGGGTGTAGATCCAGCCCACGGTGGGTTTGGCTGCGGTGCAGGAAAATCGTAACCCCAAGAATTGTAATATGGGTTAGCACCAGCGTAACAAGAGCCACCTGCCACCAGGAATACTGTAGCAAACCACCCGCGAGAAAAGAAAATATATAGTCCATAAACCTGATTAGGTCCTTCGTTGAAGACAAGGAAAGTTTATCCCACTTGACTTCGATATGACAGAGTTATTGCAAATTAGTTCTTGAGATAAATCAAGGACTAACCAAAGATATGCGCTCATTGCGGCCACCACAGCATGCTGTGGTGGCCGCAAGTGAGTAAGCTGCTTTTACCCTTGCAGTTCGTCTGGAAGGGCTACAGGGCCGCTGACGCCCTCTGCAACCGTTTTTTCGGCCGCAGCTGGCTTTACGCGCTCTAGAACAGCTGCAAAAAATCCGTCGGTACCGTGCCGGTCGGGGCGCATAGATAAATAAGGCCCCTCAAGTGTCAGATTTTCACAACGATCCAATACTATCTTGCTGGCATCTAGCAGCTTAAAGTCGGGATTTTCCGCCAAAAACGCATCAATTTGCTGCTCGTTCTCTTCGGGAAGAATACTGCAGGTTGCATACACCAGCCGTCCACCGGGCGCCACGCAACGTGAGGCTTGCGCAAGGATGCGTGCCTGCACCTGCACCAGCTCGAGCAACGACTCGGGATGCTGACGCCATTTCAGGTCGGGATTGCGCCGCAGAGTCCCAAGACCGCTGCATGGCGCATCGATCAGCACGCGATGCGCTTTGCCCCTTAAGCGTTTAACCCGTTGATCGTTATCGGCGCTAATGACGACCGGCACAATATTGGACAGACCGCTGCGCGCAAAACGAGGTTTGGCCCGCGCAAGCCGTGCCGCTGAGACATCAAACGCATACAAACGTCCTGTAGAGCGCATGAGGGCCCCCAGTAGCAGTGTCTTGCCACCCGCTCCGGCGCAATAGTCGATAACCATTTCACCCCGCTTGGCGCCAACCAGAGCCACCAGGATCTGGCTGCCTTCGTCCTGGACTTCAATTTCACCTTTCTCGAACATGGGCCAGCGATTGATCGGGGGCCGCCCTTGCAACCGAATACCCCAGGGTGAGTACGGCGTAGGTTCGGGATCGTAGCGCAACGCGCCCCCCGCCCTCATGGCCTTAAGCATTTCCTTGCGCTCGGCTTTAAGAGGATTGACGCGAACATCCAGCGGCGCCGATTTGTTCAGGGCGTCGACCAGGGCGTCGGCGTCCTCTAGCTGAGACATACGCTCGTCGAGCCAATCGGGCAAACTGGCACGCACGGCACGCGACAAACTGCTGAGATTGATTTTTTGCAC
>DATCVA010000047.1:0-11235 GCA_036567205.1 Eoetvoesiella sp.
CATGGTGTGTTTTGGTTTCGCCAGGCGTACGGCCGACGGAGTCGTTACGCGAGCCATGACTAAAATATTTGATGGCGACCGGCAGCAGGTTCGCGCCGCAGCAGCCGCTTTTGCCTTAAGTACGGCTATTGATCTTCTCGAGCCGAATTAATTGCGTCACGGGTCTGTAGGGCCGTTTTTGCAGCCGCTTCGCGCCAGTCGTCGCCACCGCTGGCATACAAAATAGCGCGCGATGAGTTAATCATCATGCCTGTACCTTGACTGTTCCGGCCGGCTTTCACGGTAGAAACGATATCGCCGCCCTGGGCGCCAATACCGGGTATCAGCAAAGGCATGTCGCCCACGCGAGCGCGCACTTTGGCGATTTCGTCGGGGAAGGTGGCCCCTACGACCAGCGCGCATTGTCCGTTGGCGTTCCAGCGGTCGGCAACTAGGCCGGCCACATGCAAATACAAAGGCAGATTGTCTTTGGACTCAATAAACTGAAGGTCCGATCCGCCTTTGTTAGAAGTTCGGCATAGCACAATGACGCCTTTTTCCTGCCAGGCCAAATAGGGCTCGATGGTATCAAAGCCCATGTATGGACTAACCGTGACTGCGTCGGCGTTATAGCGTTCGAACGCTTCACGGGCGTATTGCTCGGCAGTCGAGCCGATATCGCCGCGCTTGGCATCCAGGACTACCGGCAGTTTTGGGTAGTGCTCGCCAATATAGCGGCACAGCGCCTCGAGCTGATCTTCGGCGCGTTGCGCCGAAAAGTAGGCGATTTGCGGCTTTATGCCGCAGGCATAGGGCGCCGTAGCATCCACAATGGCGCGGCAAAATTCAAAAATAGCGTCGGGACGCCCTTGAAGCTCTGCGGGAAAACGTTGCGGGTCGGGGTCGAGCCCAACCATTAGCAACGAGTTCGAATGAGTCCAGGCTTGTTCAAGTTTTTGTGTAAAGGTCATGGGCGGAGTAAAACGAGGCAGTATTCGAAAGAGTAATGTTTGGCAGGCATGCGGGTATTTTACGCGAGGCGTACATACAGCAAGCTTAGCCAGGCTATCGCGCTAAATATCAGGGCCATCATGACGGCTGCGCTGCCCATGTCTTTGGCGCGCCCTATCATGGGGTGGCGCTCGAGCGTGACCGAATCGGCTATGGCTTCAAGCGCCGAATTGAGCATCTCAACGACCAGCACAAAAACCAGCGTGCCCAAAAGCAGCAGCACCTCTAGTACATCGCGTCCCAGCCAGAAGGCGGCAGGAACTAAAGGTGCGGCCAGCATCAGTTCCTGACGAAAGGCTGCTTCTTGCTGGTACGCTGCTTTCACTCCCCGCAGAGAATAAGTCAGTGCATTGAACAAGCGGCCAATGCCGCCTTTGCTTTTGAAGGGCGAGGGTTCGGTCATGATAATGAGGAAGTTTATAAACAGCGGTTGCCTACGGCATTGAAGCATACATTAGGAACGCCTGGGCTGGCGCATAATGTATGTGGCCGTAAACCCGGGGTTTTAACTTATCCGGGCAACAGGCAAAAAAATCCCGGCCAAAAGACCGGGATTTTTTACAGACGGACCGGCTTATGCAGCCGGCCGGCAGAATAAGTGGCTTAGAAGCCGCCCATGCCACCCATACCGCCCATGCCACCCATATCAGGCATACCACCGCCTGCTGGCTTGTCTTCCACGATTTCGGCCACAGCGGCTTCGGTCGTGAGCAACAGGCTGGCAACCGACGCGGCGTTTTGCAACGCAGTGCGGGTTACTTTGGTTGGGTCCAGAACACCTTGCTCAACCAGGTCACCGTACTCGCCAGTGGCTGCGTTGTAGCCGTAGTTGCCTGTGCCGCTGGCAACTTGGTTAACCACGACGCTTGGCTCGTCGCCAGCGTTGGCCACAATGGTGCGCAGTGGGCTTTCAATGGCGCGAAGAATCAGCTTGATACCTGCGTCCTGGTCGAGGTTGTCGCCCTTAAGCGAAGCAACAGCAGCCTTGGCACGGATAAGAGCTACGCCGCCGCCAGGAACAATGCCTTCTTCGACAGCAGCGCGTGTTGCATGCAGAGCATCTTCAACGCGTGCTTTTTTCTCTTTCATCTCGATTTCAGTGGCTGCGCCAACACGAATCACAGCAACACCGCCTGCCAGTTTGGCAACGCGTTCTTGCAGTTTTTCGCGGTCGTAGTCGGACGTGGCTTCTTCGATTTGAACGCGAATTTGTTTAACGCGTGCTTCAATCGATTTGCCGTCGCCAGCGCCATCAATAATGATGGTGTTTTCTTTGCCGACTTCAATGCGCTTGGCTTGGCCGAGTTCTTCCAGAGTTGCTTTTTCAAGCGAACCACCGGTTTCTTCGGAGATAACAGTACCGCCGGTCAGGATTGCGATGTCTTCCAGCATTGCTTTACGACGATCGCCAAAACCAGGAGCTTTAACAGCTGTGGTTTTGAGGATACCGCGGATGTTGTTGACCACCAGAGTTGCCAGGGCTTCGCCTTCAACGTCTTCTGCAACGATCAGCAAAGGACGGCTGGATTTAGCAACTTGCTCGAGGATAGGCAGCAGATCGCGAATGTTGCTGACTTTCTTGTCGAAAATCAAGACATATGGATCTTCAAGAACCAAAACTTGTTTGTCTGGGTTATTGATAAAGTAAGGCGACAAGTAGCCGCGGTCGAATTGCATGCCTTCGACGACGTCCAGTTCGTTGTCCAGCGATTTGCCGTCTTCAACAGTAATAACGCCTTCTTTACCAACTTTGTCCATTGCATTGGCAATGATTTCGCCGATCGATGCATCGCTGTTGGCCGAGATCGAACCAACTTGAGCAATTTCCTTGCTGGTGGTGCAAGGCTTGGACAGTTTTTTCAGCTCTTCAACAACAACAGCAACCGCTTTGTCGATACCGCGCTTCAAGTCCATTGGGTTGATGCCGGCCGCAACGTATTTCAGGCCTTCTTCAACGATGGATTGAGCCAACACAGTAGCGGTAGTAGTACCGTCGCCAGCGTTGTCGGAAGTTTTGGAAGCAACTTCTTTAACCAGCTGAGCGCCGATGTTTTCGAATTTGTCTTTCAGTTCGATTTCTTTAGCAACCGAAACACCATCTTTAGTAACGGTAGGGGCGCCGAACGAACGCTCGAGAACAACGTTGCGGCCCTTAGGTCCCAAAGTTGTTTTAACAGCGTTAGCCAGAGTGTTTACGCCACGGACGATGCGCACACGAGCGTCATCGCCAAATAATACTTGCTTAGCAGCCATTATTAAATTCCTTGCTTATTCGTTTGAAAATTACAGGATCACAGCGAGGATTTCGTCCTCGCGGATGACGAGCAATTCTTCGCCATCGACCTTGACCGCCTGACCGGCGTATTTGCCAAACAGAACTTTGTCGCCAGCTTTCAGATCAACTGGAAGCACTTTGCCGTCCTCGGTTTTTTTACCGGGACCAACTGCAATGACTTCACCTTGATCGGGCTTTTCAGCGGCGCTCTCAGGGATTACGATACCCGAGGCTGTAGTGCGCTCGTTGTCCAGACGTTTGACGATCACACGATCGTGCAAAGGACGCAGTGCCATGAAGGAACTCCTGTTTAAAAACATTGATAAAAAATAACCGCGGGGGCCAGTTGTTAGCACTCTACCCCTTCGAGTGCTAATTATAAGGACGAAGTAGGAATCTTCAAGAGGGCGTTACGAATCTGTTACAAATTGAGTGTCGTGTTGAGTACGATGACCGACACGAATACAACCCGAGGTGGTTGCTCTGGGCGGGATCTCGTTCGTGCCAACAGTAATTCCAAACCAATGCCTCGACCGCCGCTGTCTAGTAAATGGCCTTCGTCGCAGGTGAGCCCGTAAGCACGATTGCAATCAACCATGACATAGCGATATAGCGATATGCGCCACTGTATCATCTTACGGTCTGCTGGCTCCGGTCTGTGCTAAATTGCTGCGGAACCCAACGCGTGGGCGTTTCAAGCACTTGGTTCGCCTGGAGTGGTCACACCTATGGAAACAGTAAGCATCGTCCTGGCTATGCTCGTTGCCGTACTGTTCAGCGGCGCGTTGGTTCGTGTGCTGCCGATTTCCTTGCCGTTGCCTCTCGTCCAGATAGCCCTCGGCGCGTTGATTGCCGCCGTGTCAGAGCGGGGCGTCAAGCTCGATCCGGACATGTTTTTTCTTTTGTTTTTGCCCCCGCTATTGTTTTTGGATGGCTGGCGTATTCCTAAAGAGGGCTTGATCCGCGACAAACTAGGTGTTGTGCAATTGGCTTTTGGGCTGGTACTCCTGACTGTGGTGGGACTCGGCTATCTGATCCATTGGATGATTCCGGCAATGCCCCTGACGGTGGCGTTCGCTCTCGCTGCGATTGTGTCGCCGACTGATCCCGTAGCAGTAAGCGCAATAGCACGACGCACTGCTATTCCTAAACGGGTTCTGTTGATTCTGGAAAGCGAGTCATTGTTCAATGATGCCAGCGGCCTGGTGGCATTCAGGTTTGCGGTGGCGGCCACGGTTACCGGCTCGTTCTCACTGACGTCGGCGGCGGGGTCTTTTCTGTGGATGGCCTGTGCCGGGCTTGCCATCGGCGCGGCGGTCACCTGGTCGATTACGATAACCAGGAACTGGTTTGTCCAGCGGTTTAGCGAAGAGCCCGGCTCGGAAATTCTACTGAGCCTTTTGGCTCCTTTTGCCGCATATTTTTTGGCGGAGCATGCTCAGGCCTCGGGGATACTGGCTGCCGTTGCGGCAGGCGTGACGATGAGTTATGCGGAGCTTTCTGGTAAGGCCCTGGCCGCCACGCGGGTGCGTCGCGAGGTTGTATGGGACGTTGTGCAATTTACCCTGACCGGCATCATGTTTGTGCTTCTGGGTGAGCAATTACCAAGCATACTCAAGGGGGCGGTGTTGGTGGTGACCGAGGCCGGCCATCACGATGTAAGGTGGTTAGCTATCTATCCTGTGGTCATCTGCATTGCCTTGGCCGCGATTCGTTTTTTCTGGATCTTTTTGACGCTGAAAACTGGTAGGATCCTTCGTGGGAAAAGGCGTCCGGACGCAGCGCCTGTTGGCATACGCATGATGCTCGTGCTGTCGTTGGCCGGTGTTCGGGGCACGATAACGCTAGCCGGTGTCATGACCTTGCCGCTTGTGCTTCAGGATGGCTCCAGTTTTCCCGCGCGGGATCTGGCGATTTTCCTCGCAGCCATGGTCATTATTCTTTCCCTGGTCGCAGCCAGTGTCGGGTTGCCCGTTTTGCTACGCGACTATAGGGCTCTTCCCGAAAGACGTTATAGCTTTCAAGAAGCGCTGGCAACCCAGGCGGCGCGCGAAGCAGCCATCAAAAGTGTTGGACAGACGCTGAACAAGTTGATCCAGTCTGACACAGGGCAAAATACCTCTCTGTACACTGAAGTCGCAGGCCATATACTTGATGAGTTGCGCACCAGCGCCGACGATATGTCCGAGGAAGAAAGCCGGGAAGCATTCAATGTACGATGGGCCGTGGAGCGGGAAATGCGGCTCGACGCCATCAGGGCGTCACGGCAGGCTGTTTACCGGTTGGCCCGCGAGCACCGTATATCGGACGCGCTAGCCCGCGAGCACGTCATGAGGTTGGACCTGCATGAAGTGCGACTGAGCTGATCTTTACACGAGACGGTCCATGGGCCACCTCCAGACTCACGCTTTATAAGAATGGGAGCGGTATGCAACAACTTAACTCGGGTAGCGGGCAACCTCAAGGAGGTTACGTGCCATTTAGGCACGTCCATTCGGCTGCGTGCGGCTGCAAATGCGCCAGTCCCTTGATTCGGTCGTTTCATCGGCGCGTGTCCGCGGACCTGACGAACCGCATGTTTCTGGGGGGTATGGCGGCCGCGGTACTGCCGTTTCTTACCTTCAAATCGGATAGCGCGTTTGCGCAACAGCCAAAAATATCCGAGCGCCCCATGCTGCTGACGAATCTGCGCCTGTTTGACGGCATTACAAGCACGGTCCAGGAAGGCAGGAATGTCCGGATAGAAGGCAACAAGGTTGTGGCTCTGCCAGCGGTGGGTGAGGCGTTGGGCGACGTGGAAATCATCGACTGCGGCGGCCGGCTGGTCATGCCGGGCTTGATTGACGCTCACTGGCATTCGACGTTGTGTGGTCTGACGCAAATGCAGGCGATGACGGCGGATGTGCCTTATATTCATTTGGTCGCCGCTCACGAAGCGCAGCGCACCTTGATGCGCGGTTTTACCACCACGCGAGATGCCGGAGGCCCCAGCTTCGCGTTGAAACGGGCAATCGACGAAGGCATTACCCATGGACCGCGCATCTATCCTTCAGGTGCCATGATTACACAAACCTCTGGCCATGGCGATTTCCGGATGCGATACGAAATTCCGCGTGCTGACGGCGTTATCACCCATACCATGCGCGCCGGCGTTTCATCGATTGCCGATGGCGAGTCTGAAGTACTGCGTCGTGCGCGCGAAGAGCTGATGCTTGGTGCATCTCAGATAAAGTTGATGGGCGGCGGTGGTGTAACCTCGCCCTATGATCCCTTGGACAGCGTGCAATTCACTGAGGCCGAGCTCAAGGCGGGTGTGGCTGCGGCAAGCGATTGGGGCACCTATGTCATGGTGCATGTTTATACGGCTAAAGGCATTGAACGGGCGGTTCGGGCCGGTGTGCGTTCTATCGAACATGGGCAGTTGGCCGATGAAGAGGTCGTTCGCATGATGGCAGACAAGGGTGTTTGGTGGAGCTTGCAGCCGTTTCTGGCGGATGAGGATGCGAACAAGCTGGCTGACCCAACGGTCAGGGCGAAGCAATTGCGGGTGACCGAGGGAACGGTGAAGGCCTATGAGATGGCCCAGAAATTCAACGTCCAGACTGCCTGGGGAACCGATATTTTGTTCACCCCTCAGAACTTACCGCAGCAAGGGCGCATGCTGGCCAAGCTGACACGCTTTTATCAGCCGCTTGACCTGTTGCGGATGGCAACCGGCCAGAACGGAGAGCTTTTGATGATGTCGGGTTTACGCAACCCATATGAAGGGAGGCTGGGAACCATTGCTCCCGGTTCGCTGGCCGATATTCTGGTGGCCGACGGCGATCCCACTGCGAGCCTGGATTTTCTGACTGATCCGGATACCAATCTGCGTTTGATTATGAAGGATGGCAAGATATACAAAAGTACGCTGGTCTGATCTGCGCGCGTGAACGAGCGCCTGCCGTGCCGACGCGGGCGCGTCAGCCGCTCATGGGGTGTCGCCATGTGATAATCCCCCCGTAAATCCATCACTGCTCAAAATGGGGTATTACCATGTGGCTGATTGTCCACCTCATCATCATCACGGGACTATCGGTTCGTGTTTTGCTTCGGCCACACCGCGATCCAGCGTCGCGCATTGCATGGATCTTGTTTATTATGGCTCTGCCCTACGTCGGTGCATTGGTGTACTTGATGTTGGGCGAGGTTCGGCCGGTCGCGGTTTCGGTTCGTCAGAGGCTGCCTGACTCCTCCCAACCCCTATCTTCCGGCTCGGTCACGGACAACGCCAATATTCCGGAGAACGCCTCGCCGGGGTTTGCAATAGGTACGTCGATCAGTGGCTTCGCCCCGGTTGGCGGCAACACGGGACATTTGCTCGATGATTCGAATTCCACGATTAACGCAATCGTAGCGGATATTGACGCGGCAATAGAGCACGTGCACCTTCTTTTCTACATCTGGCTATCTGATACAAACGGGCGCAAAGTAGTTGACGCGATGGTGCGTGCGGCCCAACGCGGGGTCACTTGCCGTGTGATCGTCGACGATCTGGGATCGCGCGACTTCATCCGTGGCGAGCATTGGTCGTCGATGAGTCGTGCCGGAGTGCAACTGGCGCGCGCGCAGCCGATTGGCAACATCGTGGTTCGCATCCTGAAGGGGCGGGTCGATGTTCGGAACCACCGCAAGATCGTCGTGATTGACAACCAGATTACTTATTGCGGGAGCCAGAATTGTGCCGACCCTGAGTTCGCCGTCAAAGCAAAGTACGCACCGTGGGTTGACGCGGTTGTTCGGTTCGAGGGCCCGATCGCCCGGCAGAATCAGCAGCTTTTCCTCGCCGATTGGCTGATCTGTACCCATGAGGATTGTCGTGAACTGGCACACCGACCTATACCGCAATTGGAACAAGGTTTCGTGGCCCAGGTTATAGGGACCGGACCCGAGAACCACTATTCCGCGACGCCGGAGCTTTTCGCGACATTGATGTTCAGCGCCCGGCGAGAACTGGTGATAACGACACCTTACTACGTCCCGGATGACTCCATGCAAGCCGCGCTTTGTGCCTGCGCCCGACGGGGGATCTCAACGACCATCGTTTTCCCGGCTCGAAATGACAGTTGGTTCGTGGGAGCGGCAAGTCGTAGCTACTATTCCGAACTATTGGATGCAGGAGTCTGCATTCACGAATACGTCGGTGGCTTGCTACACACCAAATCACTGACGGTTGACGGCGAGGTGACTCTGATCGGTTCAGCGAATATGGACCGGCGCAGCTTTGACCTGAACTTCGAAAACAATATCTTGTTTCATGATGCGCATTTGACGCAGGCCATCCGTCGTAGACAAGAAGAATATATCGCACAATCTAAGCTAATCAACCAAACCGATGTGGCTGCGTGGAGTTTGCGATATCGGCTTCGTAACAACGTCATGGCCATACTCGGTCCCGTCCTGTGATTGTGTACTGAACGATTGATGCAGTATGCGAGGCATCGTAGTTGTGGTGAGCGGGAAGGTATCCTGTTTCGTGGATGTAGTTCTTGCACTGCGTCATCGACATCGCTAGCTTGGCAGTGCTTGTGATGTAATATGATGCACATATTGATGCGCGCTTTTATGGGTTCGATGACTGAGGCTTTGCACGCTAGCTTTATCACGAAGAACGTTTTCTTTGGCAGTCTTCAAGGCCGTCTTTCAACGGCGCGGCTACAAGTTGCCGTCAAGGGATTACGGTAATTTTTACATCAAATCAAACGGATTGTCGGTAATTGGCGTGCAATGTTTCGCCCTGTGTAGGGTCGCACCGCAGCTATTTTTTTGCTTTATTTCTTATAGTAAAGCGTTGTTTTTTACTCCTACGCCATGGAGTCATGAAGTTCCCAGTATTGACTCGGCCACCACTTCACGCGTCAACTGCGGGGCTAACAGTTGGATGAAGTCATACATGTAGTTGCGTAAATGGCTGTGTGCCCGCAATGAAATAGACGTCATGCTGGACGCAAAAATATGACTGGCAGCGATAGCCCGAAGCCCGTGGTCTTTCTGTTTGTTGAACGATACCTCTGTCATGACCGCGATACCCAAGCCTAACTCCACATAGGTCTTGCTGACATCAGCGTCGACGGCGCCGAAGATAACTTTGGGAGTGATTCCGGCCTGTTTGAATGCGTCCATAACCTTCCAGTGGCCGCTGAAGGCAGGATCATGAGTAATTATGGGATAAGCGGCAACATCTTGCAAAGTCGGTTTTTTCTTCTTTAGCAACTGGTGGCCAGCTTTGGTAATGATGCACCGCTTAAGTTCGAAGCAATCTAGCCGAACAAGGGCAGGGAAGGGGTGCATAGCGTCTGTACCAATGGCCAGGTCAGCTTCACCCGCTTCGACTAATTCGCAGATTTGCGTTGGGTTGCCTTGCCGCAGGTGAATCTCCACCTTGGGGTGTAACTGGATGAACTGTTCAATTACCTTGGGAAGAATATAGCGCGCATGGGTATGTGTGGTGGCAATGGTCAGGCTTCCACCTTCGCGTGCCGAGATTTCCTCGCCCAGGCTTTTAAGATTATCCATCTCGTTTAGAACGCGTTGGGCAATAGCGATTACTTCACGCCCGGATTCCGTCAGTCCGATGATGCGATTACGCTTGCGGGCGAATATCTTGAAGCCCAGTTCGTCTTCCAGAAGTTGAATGTGCTTGCTGATTCCCGGCTGCGATGTATGCAGGGCTTCGGCCGTATTCGATATGTGGTTATCGTGCCGATGGACCTCTAGTACATAGCGTAATTGCAAGAGATTCATGTGATGCCTCACTATATCTAATATGAATACTAAGATAACACAATATTCTGGCAGGCTATTCATTTGCTTGCTACCATTTCCTTGCAGTTAATTAAAACAATTTCCAATGGTGCTCCGTCTGGATCCTTGGGCGGTCAACACCAAAATGAGACAGAAATGTCCGTGGAGGTAGACAATGAACCAAGTTCAAAGCAAGTTGGTGCGCTTCTTGTTTAGTCTGACCGCGATTGCCGTTGCGCCCGCTTTGTTTGGAAGCGCGGCATATGGTCAATCAGCCGTTAACAATTACCCTAGTCACTCTATTCGTTTTGTGTCCGGTTTTGCCCCGGGTGGAGCGACGGATGTGGTGGCACGCGTAATAGGGCAGAGTATTGGCGACTCGTTGGGTCAAACAGTTGTAGTAGAAAATAAACCAGGCGCGGCAGGTAATATCGGCGCCAATTTTGTGGCTCAGTCTGCTTCTGACGGATACACAATGTATTTGGCTAATGCAACGATAGCAATGCCGTCCCTTTTCCCCGAACTGCCGTTCGATGTAGATAAGGACTTTGCGCCTGTCTCGCTGATCGGGTACGGGCCGTCGGTGTTGGCGGTCAATCCTAAACTACCTGTGCGTTCGGTAAGCGAGTTGATTGCCTATGCAAAAAAGAATCCTGGAAAACTCAACTATGCATCGGGCGGGGTCGGTAACATTACCCATATGGCCATGGAGTTGTTTATTGCGAAGACCGGAGTAAAAGTCGTTCATATTCCCTATAAAGGCGGTGCTCCCTCCACTAACGCCGTGGTTGCCGGTGAAGTCCCCGTGCTAATGGCTTCAATGACATCGGTGCTGGGGCAGGTGAAGCAAGGAACGTTGATCCCCCTGGCTGTTTCATCGCACGAGCGCAGTCCCGCATTGCCCAATGTACCGACGATGGCCGAGGCAGGTGTCCCAGGCTACGAGGCAAGCTCATGGTATGGAGTCCTGGTTCCAGCCAAAACTCCCAAGCCCATTATCGACAAGCTAAGTAAGGCAATTGCCACAGGGTTGAAACAGCAAAGCGTAACCGAAACCTTGTTGGCACAGGGCGTGGCGCCGGCAAAGCCCGACCAGGCCGGACCTGAGGCATTTGGAAAATATATTGATAGCGAAATGGATAAATGGGCAGCCATTATCTCCAAGGCACATATCACTGTGAAATAAG
>DATCVA010000048.1:0-3354 GCA_036567205.1 Eoetvoesiella sp.
GACCCTTTCGCCATGTTGCCTTTTTGCGGATACAGCATGGGTTCCTATTTTGCGCATTGGCTGAAGATGGGGCAGCAGTTGCAGGCTGCCGGTGCAACGCTGCCGCGGTTTTTCTGCGTTAACTGGTTTCAAACCGATGATCAGGGCAAGTTTATCTGGCCGGGGTTTGGCGAGAATATGCGGGTACTGAAGTGGATGCTCGAACGCATAGAAGGTTCGGCTCAGGGTGAAGAGAACTTGTTCGGCATTACACCGCGCTACGAGGATATTACCTGGGAGGGACTTGACTTCGATAGCGATCAATTTGATCGTATCACCACCATTGATCCCGAAGCCTGGCGTAAGGAACTTGCCTTGCATGCCGAGCTCTTCGAGAAACTCAAGAAACGCCTGCCTGCAGAATTGGCAAGCTTGCAAAGCCGCCTGCTCGAGCGCCTGGAAACCTAGGCCGGCCGGGCCATTGCAATAAAGGGCGGCCGGGACATTTTCTGTCTTGGCTGCCCAATAATCAATAAAGAAAACGAACTGGCCCCAAAGTGTCATCTCCGTGTTTGCGATTATAAAATGCAATCGCTTGCATTTTATATCTATAGCCGTAGTGCCGTCATAGCCAATAAGCCTGTCGACCTCCGGTGAATATGATGAATTAAAAAGCAATCACCGCAAAAACCCTATATTGACATTCCGGTCGACCATATTTATTATTTGCCATGCATCTATGCAAACGTTTGCATGAAAATATAAAAATTAACCGTAAAGCACAAAAATCAATTAGGGAGTTGAAAAAATGAGAGCGAGACAAACTAAACGCGTTACCCACATGGCCAGCGTAACGTTGGCCGCCGCCATGTTGCTTATGGCTACGGCCGCCAACGCCGATGGCGAACGCATTGCGGCGTTTTACAAAAATCAGGTGGATCCGCACTTTGCCTTGGTGCGCGCTGGCGTGGATGCCGCCGCAAAGTCGCTGGGCGCCGTTCCTGCCACCCACTACGCACCCACCCGTCCCAACAACTTGGCCGAACAGCTTAGCCAGATCGAGGACGTCACCATCCGGCGTCCCGATGCGATGCTATTCATGGCTGTGGATCCGCGCGGCGTAGTGCCGGCTATTGAAAAAGTCAACGCCGCCGGCATTCCCGTTATTAACTACAACGATAGGGTGGCCGGTGGTAAATACGCCAGCTTTGTCGGTGTGGACGACTTTGCATTGGCGGCCGAAACCGGCCGTTATTTGCTGCGGGCCATGGGCGGCGAGGGAAATGTCGTCATTATTGAAGGGGTTAAAGGCGCGCTGACCAGCGATGAGCGCGTGCGAGGTTTTAAAAAGGCTCTGGAAGAGTTTCCCAAAGTGAAACTGCTGGCTTCCCAGCCGGCTAACTTTCAGCGTTTGCAGGCACTACAGGTTATGGAAAACCTGATTCAGTCGCACCCTACGATTACCGGTGTGCTGGCAGCCACCGATGCCATGGCCATGGGGGTCATCGAGGCGCTTGAGGCCTCGGGCAGCAAGAACACCAAAGTCGTGGGGATTAACGGCGTGCCTGAAGCCATCGAAGCAATTAAGCAAGGTCGATTGCTGGCCGCTGGCGAATTTGACGGCTACAAGATCGGCTGCATTGCCGCGACCGCCGCGGTGCGCCAGTTACGCCAGCAGCCTGTGCCGCAAAACATCATTCTGCACGGCGTGGTAATCGACAAGACCAACCTGGCGCCGTGGGCTGTTCCGGCCGAACAGCGCCAATGCCCCAAATGGGATCAGGTCGTCGGTTAAGCCCCGCAGTTCAGTCCGTCAACGCATTCATCACGGAGACATCGTTATGCAAAAAAATATCGAAGAAATTATCAAGGTGGTTCAGCCGCAGCCGGATCAAGAGAAATACATGCCCTATGCGCCGGCCGTATTCGTGACCGGCGCCGCCGACATTATGTTTATTTCAGGGGCCACCGCCTCGCCGTTGTATCACCAGCATCCGCATGTGCCTGAAGAGCACATTCATGCATCTGACATTGAAACGCAGACCCACCGGGCCATGGAAAGCATTCAATCCATTCTGGATGTCGAGGGGCTTAGTTGGCGAAACGTCGTCAAGGTTACTAAATACCTGACCGACATGCGTGATCAGGACGGCATGGTGGCCGTTATGAAAGAGTATTTCGGAGACTGGAAACCCGGAAGCACAACAGTCTGTATTAACTGCCTGAGTACGCCCGGTGCACGTGTCGAGCTCGATATGATCGCGGTACGGCCAGCCGCATAGCGCCTATGTCGACTCACCACCATACAATAGCGCCATCCAGCCCCGCTGAGCATGCAGCGGGGGTTCCTTTGCTCGAATTGCAGGGCATTACCAAGCAATTTCCCGGTGTGCGGGCGCTCGACGACGTCAGCATGGCGCTTTATGCCGGCGAAGTGCATATGCTGCTGGGCGAGAATGGCGCAGGGAAGTCATCGCTGATCAAGGTCCTGTACGGCGCTTATCAAGCGGATCAGGGGCAGTTCCTGTTTCGCGGAAAACCGGTCCAGATACATTCGCCGGCCGACGCAAAGGCGCTTGGCATTGCCGTTATTTTCCAGGAATTTTCCCTGGTGCCGTTCCTTAACATTGCCCAAAACATTTATCTTGGCCGCGAGCCACGGGGCAGAATCCCCGGCACCATAGATCATGCACGTCTGCACAAGGACGCCCGCGTGGTGCTGACATCGCTGGGACTGGACTACGACACCCATGCCTTGGCCGGAGGGCTGGGCGTGGCACAGCAGCAAATGGTTGAAATCGCTAAAGCCTTATCGCAAAACGCAAGGATTCTTGTCATGGACGAGCCAACATCGGCCATTTCAGACCGGGAATCCGAAGCGTTGTTTGCGGTTATTCGCCAGTTACGCGAGAAGGGCGTGGCCATTGTCTACATATCGCATCGCATGAAAGAGGTCTTTGAGCTGGGGGACCGGATTACCGTGCTGCGCGACGGTAAACGCGTCGATTCGCTGCTGGCCAACCAGGTGCTTCCAGAAGCGCTCATTGGCATGATGGTCGGCCGTTCCGTCGATACGGTTTTTAAACGCACCAGCTTTCCCGAGCCTGGCGATGTCGCCTTGAATATCAAAGGCCTCAAGACGGCAACCGGAGTGCGTGGCGTCGATCTGGCGGTGCGCACGGGCGAAATCGTCGGGCTTTCCGGACTGGTTGGAGCCGGGCGCACCGAGGTGGCACGGGCCATTTTTGGCGCCGACGCTATCACTTCAGGTGAAATTACGATTTTTGGAAAGCAGGTCAAAGGCGGACCCGATGCCGTATCGGCTGCGGGCGTCGGTTTGATTCCCGAAAACCGCAAGGCCGAAGGGTTGGCGCT
>DATCVA010000049.1:0-4720 GCA_036567205.1 Eoetvoesiella sp.
CAATCTCGGAAGCAAAAATAATGTCCTCATCCAACAAGCCGCCACCACCACCCCCACCTCCACCCTCATTAGGATTTCGAGAGGTTAAAAGCGGCGTAATTCGACAGCCGAGCAGTGTGCCAAAGCCATTGCCCCCTGTGAAGAAAAAGCCCTAAAACTCGGAACGTCTTGGACGTTGCGAAAGCACAGCGTCTGTAGTCGATAGCCGCCTTCCGTGGTCTCCTCCGGCTTTCGACTACCCAGTCATGCGTAAACTACAACTCGCCGTCCTGAACCGGATGCTCGCTACTTATCGTTTGGCAGTCGTTTACACCGCTCTTAAGAGCTTCTTCGCAATTTCATCCGTCTCTGCAACCGATATTTCCTCCACCGGCCCGAACTCAGTTCCGCCACCATCAAGGGTGCCCGCGACATGGAAATGGACGTGACTGATTGCTTGCCCCGCTGGAACTCCATTGTTCTGCCACACGGCGATCCCAGGCTTCGAGTAGACCCGATCGATTAACACGGCAGCGTTTCGCACTTCGATAGCAATTGCGGCAGCTTCCGCATCAGTAAGTTCGAGAATAGTTGGCACATGCCGCAACGGCAAGACAAGTAGATGCGGATGCCCCCTCTGTTCTCGGGTGACGAAAGTGGCTACATTCGTGGTACGTGACAGTATCGTGTACGGACGATCGCCCCTTAGGTAGGCGCAGAACGCACACCCGTTGTTCTCAGGAAGATCAATATTCCCTTCGGTACTCATGACGCTCGCAGTGATGACAAAAAGGACTGTAGCTCTAGCCGATCAAGCTTATTGTAATCGTCAGGCCGGACGACGATTCGAAGCTCATCACAAACCTTAGCGCTGCGCGATGCAAACATGAAGGAAAGAATAGTGAAGCGAATCGCATCCTGCGCCGGGAGGACGCTAGACAGTCGCGCTTGCCCACCACCGATAACCGGTATCGATACCGTATCGCCGTTGCTCTTTTTGGAGACTTCATCCCACAGCAGGAGAAGACTTTTCCAAACTTTATCTGGCGTTGAATGCGCAGTATTGTGAACGTCCATTTCGCAGTACGCCAAAAAGAAAATCAGCCTAGCAGCCTGTTTAACGGTGGCAATAGTACCGACGCCATACCGCACCTGCTTCCCTGCTTTTTCAATGGTGCCTACCTTCGGTTTGCTCGCGAGCGCGGAGACCAGCTGCGCGTCTAGCTCTTTCAAATCACCGCCGTAAAGCGCTTGCAACGCTTGGCCCTGAAGACTTTGATTGGCAATAATGACTGGCGTCTCAGTGTCAAAAGTGTCGTTTATTCCAATCACAAGATGCATCCTCTCCGCAAGCATGTCACCCTTGACGATTGTAATCCTGGTATTAGGTGCACTGTAGTCTTGTGTTATGGGCTTTGGCCATGACCATATGAGCCCAGCGATAAAAGATACAGCAAGCACCGAGAACAAAAATGGCATGCCTTGGAAAACGGTGACCTTAGGGAAGATCAAAATGATGGTTTGCAGAATTGTTGATAATGCGCCCAAGCATGCAAATGACATCATCAGAAAATAACGCCAAAAGCGCCATGTTCTCATATCTTGAAAGATTTCCATTTACAACCCGAGATCGCTGTACACCTTCGCGGGATACTGATGTGGCCCCTGTTTGTCGCTCGTAGCGAAGGTAACAGCATAGTTGTCGAGCGCGTGCATGATGATCTTCGGTTGGTATGAAACCGACACAGTATGGTAGTTCGCGTTCAATAACGGTTCGGGGATATAGTTTCTGTCCACGGTCCGATCTTGATCTAAGTTAACCACTACAACAGGCAGATTGAACTCGATGATTACTTCGATTTCGTGAGCCAAGAACGACATGCCGTCGCCACCTTTGCGCTTTCCATCTTTGCTCCCCAAGAGGACTATCTGCTTCGCGTTCTTCAAGCGCTCCCGTAGGTTCCGCTTGATAGTTTCCGGCTTACTGGTGTCGCGGGAAACAAATAGATCGTGCGCATCGACAAAGTCGAAATCGATACGCTCGTTCGCCTTCCATGCCTCCATTAAGCGATACTTACTAATGTTTTCGCTGGCAAACGCTACGTAGGTTTTGTTTCGATAGCTCATAAATTTTCCATGTTGTAGCCGCTACAAGCAGAACGGATTGTTATATATCGACTAGCGCGAGCATACTTCTAACTGACGAACCAGCCAAAAAAGTCAACGCAAACGAAAACTCTGCCGCTCAGACTAATTTTTAAGGCTCAAATAGGCGGAGGACCTAATATCGATCAATGCCGAAAATCTCTTTTGACCAGTACCAGCTCTTTCTGCCAACCGAGGCGGGACTCAATCTTACACACTCTGCTAGATTCAGCAACACTCACCACAACGACCGCCCAGCCTGCATGTCCGCTGCTGTCCCGCTTGAGTCCTTTCTCCGAGGGTATTCGCCGCTCCGGCAAACCGGAGCATAAACGATTAAACGCACGCCCAGGCACGGCCTGAGCCCACGCGATCAAACGGAATATCGTCAGCCATCACGCTGCCCCCGGTGGGTGCCGGAGCAACGGCAGCGACCTTGTGCGGCTTTGTCTTAGCCTGAGACGGTTCACCATCAACAGTACGTCCCCAAAGCATCTGCATCTGCTCAGCCACGATTTCGGTGCTGTAGCGGTCGACCCCGGTTTCCTTATCCTGCCATTTTCGGGTTTTTAGTCGCCCCTCGACGTAGACCGCACTACCCTGGCGCAAGTACTCGCCTGCAATCTCTGCCAGGCGGTTATAGAACACAACGCGGTGCCATTCGGTTTCTTCGCGCTTTTCGCCGGTTGCCTTGTCTTTCCAGCTTGTGGACGTGGCAACAGAAATAGTGCAAATTGCCGCGCCGTCGGCGCTGTAGCGCACTTCGGGATCTCGGCCCAGATTACCGATGATGATGACTTTATTGACTGATGCCATTTTGCTGCTCCTAGTAGTGGTTCGGCGTGATGCCGCCGACTGAATTCCCCCTGGCCGGTTACAGCGGCCTGGGACCTGGGTTTAGTTGTCGGACGATTCATTCAGAATCTGCATGACCGCTTTTGCCTGCCAAACGGCGGCGTTACTCAATTGCCGCACCCAAGCGCCACGGGTCTGGCTCCATCGGAACCCATGGCGTTTAAGCGTGTCGCGGGTGGTTTTTTCCGGTTTACCTTCGAACGTGAACATCACACGGTTCTCTTCCACGTCTTCGGCGTATGCATACCCCCTCCCCTGCACGCTGACCGGCAAGCGTTCCTGGTTGGCCTGCAATTGCTTGATTCGCAGCTGAATGCGGCGAATGTTCGCGTTGTTATTGGTCAAGGCATAGGACGGGAACCCAACACGCCCGGCATAGTCAGGCGTAACCAGCTGCTGCACATTCCCATCCAACAATCCAAGCTCAAGCAAGGCGTGACGCTGGCCCTCTGGGTTGTCCTTGTGTTTGCGAATCACCAGGTTAATTTTCTTCATACGTTCCTGGTTCGCCGTCAGTTGCTCTACCTGGTACATGAGCTTTTTTATTGCGTCCGGGTCATCGCTCGATATACCGCCCTCGCCCACTGCTGCCGCCTTCTGTGCATAGTGGTCGGCCTTTTCTTCCAGATCAAAGGCTTTGCCGAACGTGTTATGTATGCGCTGCCGGTAGTTGCGGTCGCGCCCTTCGCTATGGTGGCCAACCAAGATCGGCTGGCCAAAGGGAATTCCCTCCCCCATCTGTCGCGCCTGGCTGTATGTGGTTTCGGCCTGCACCTTGGCCTGCACCGCCCTGGCCTCCAGTCTGGTCTTGCGTTCCGCCTGCTTTTCTTCGTAGTGGTTCATGCCGCTTTCCTTCAAAAATGCGCAGTAGCGCGGTAGTAGTTGCTGACCGGGCCTGAAGATTCTTGAGCCCGTTTGTAGGTTTTCGTTGCCGGGTTGTGCGCTGGGCCTATCGCGCTTTGCCGCCAGTCCTGTGAGTTCCATCGCCCTTGCCGTGCTGGGTCATGCAGCGACTAGCGGAAAGGGGAAGCTTTGTAAAAGTCGCATCGCGGCTTTTATGAAAACCTCTTGAAGTGCCGGAACGGAGTGATACAGTCGGCGTTTTGGAGCGATGGAATCCTTAGGACCAGGCTTGCGGTGCCACAGAGCACAACCCGGCAACAGCCCGCGCGGCGAGCGCCACTATCACCAAACCGGTGATCTAACTTAAATGGATTGCGGCCTTGTCATCGGCTTGCTCAGGCAAGCCGCCATTTGCCCGTCCTGGCACACCAGGGCGAGGCTTATGTTGAAAGGAAAGAAAGCCAATGGCTACTTGTGCGGCAGCACAAGTCCGATCTGCTGCCGCAACAGGCGGCCATAGAAGCCTAAGCGGGCTGTAGCCCGCCTAGATCGGTCTTACACTTGCCCCCGCTCCGCTAACGAAATCGTGTTCTGCCCTGTAACAATGATGTGATCCAGCAAACGAACATCAACCAGTGCCAAGGCATGTTTTAAGTGTCGCGTCAGTGCCAGATCGGCTTCGCTGGGTTCGGCTATGCCGCTGGGGTGGTTGTGCGACATGATGATTGCAGCCGCATCCAAGCGTAGCGCCGTTTTAACGATTTCACGGGGGTATACGCTGGCCTGCGTCAAGGTGCCATGGCTCATTTCCATGTAACGGATCACCTTAAACTGGCTATTCAGATACAGCACAGCGGCGACTTCATGCCCCATGCCCGACAATTTGGCTTGAAAATAC
>DATCVA010000050.1:0-10361 GCA_036567205.1 Eoetvoesiella sp.
CAAGGATTCCGTATTGTCCGGGCCGGCTGGCGGAATTGTGGGCATGGCAGGCGTTTCACGCGCCGCGGGGTTTGATCGCGTTATTGGCTTTGACATGGGCGGTACCTCGACCGACGTATCGCATTACGCTGGCGAATACGAGCGCGTTTTCGATACGCTGGTGGCAGGCGTGCGCTTGCGCGCGCCGATGATGAGCATTCATACCGTTGCGGCGGGTGGCGGGTCGATTCTTCAATTTGACGGAGCACGCTTGCGCGTTGGTCCGGAGTCGGCCGGAGCAAATCCGGGTCCGGCATGTTACAGGCGAGGCGGGCCGCTTACGGTTACCGACGCCAATGTCATGCTGGGGCGTATTCAGCCACTGCATTTTCCCGCCGTATTTGGTCCCCAGGGTAATCAGCCGCTGGATGCCGATGTGGTGCGTGAACGCTTTACCGTTTTGGCTGACGAGGTGTCCAAAACAACCGGCCGGCAGACCTCGGCAGAGCAGCTGGCACAAGGTTTTCTGGATATTGCGGTAGCCAATATGGCCAACGCCGTAAAGCGCATCTCGGTGCAACGCGGCTATGACGTCACCCGTTATACGCTGACAACATTTGGCGGCGCAGGAGGGCAACATGCCTGTCGTGTTGCTGACGAGCTGGCCATGCCGCGTGTGCTGGTGCATCCGCTGGCCGGAGTGCTGTCAGCTTATGGCATGGGGCTGGCGGCATCGACGGCGATGCGAGAGCGTTCCGTCGAATTGCCCTGGCAGACGGAAGGCGAGGCCCAGGCGCGCAAGGTATTAGATCAGCTGGCGCAAGCCGCGCGTGATGAGCTGTTGGCTCAGGGCATCGCCGACGATGCCATTCGGGTTGAACTTCGGCTTTATTTGCGCTACGAAGGCACGGATACCTCGCTGCCGGTGGCGCTGGATGACACTGCGATCATGCGGGCGGCGTTCGATACGGCGTATCTGCAGCGTTTTTCGTTTCTGATGCCAGACCGTGGGCTGGTGATTGAGTCTGCGGTGGCTGAAGCCATTGGTAATGAGTCGGCCGCTGCGTCTGCCGGTATCGTGGACGGGGTCAATGATCGCGTCGCCGCTAGCCCCGTAGCTGCCGATACCGTGCGTATTTATGCCGATCACGAATGGCGTGCCTGCCCGTTGTACCGCAGCGCCGACCTGCGTGATGGCGATGCGATTGATGGTCCGGCGATGATTGCCGATGCGAACGCTACTACCGTTGTTGATATCGGCTGGCGTGCTTTGGTTACGTCGCGTGCCGATATTGTCCTGGAGCGCGCCGTACCCAGGCCGTTGCGCCGGGCAGTGGGTACCGATGCCGACCCTGTCATGCTTGAAATTTTCAATAATTTGTTTATGTCGATTGCCGAGCAGATGGGCTATCGGCTGCAGAATACGGCGCACTCGGTCAATATCAAAGAGCGTCTGGATTTTTCCTGCGCTATTTTTGACGGTAATGGCGAGCTTGTGGCCAATGCGCCGCATATACCCGTGCATTTGGGCTCGATGAGCGCCAGTGTGCAAGCTGTGATTCAGGCTAACGCCGGTCAATTGCGGCCCGGCGACGTTTACGTTCTTAACGATCCGTATGCGGGGGGCACGCATTTGCCCGATGTTACGGTGGTTACGCCGGTATTTAATGCCACGGGAAGCGAAATCCTGTTTTATGTGGGGTCGCGCGGTCATCATGCGGATATTGGGGGCTTAACGCCAGGGTCCATGCCGTCGAATTCCAGAACCATTGAAGAAGAGGGTGTGCTGATCACTAACTTCCGGCTGGTGGAGGGTGGTCGGCTGCGCGAGGCGGAGCTTCGCGCATTGCTTTCGAGCGGGCCTTATCCGGCGCGCAATATTGATCAGAATCTTGCGGATTTAAGCGCCCAGGCGGCCGCAAACGAAAAGGGCCGTGAAGAGCTGCTGCACATGGTGGCGGCCTTTGGGCTGGATGTTGTGCGCGCCTATATGAACCACGTTCAGGACAACGCCGAGGAATCGGTGCGGCGTGTTATTGCTACGTTGAAGGATGGCCATTTTACGCAGTTACTGGATAACGGCGCCTGTGTCGATGTGAGGCTGAGCGTAGATCGTGCAACGCGCAGCGCAACACTGGACTTTAGCGGCAGCTCGCCCCAACTGTCCAATAATTTCAATGCTCCCCAAGCTGTTACTACGGCAGCTTTGTTGTATGTGTTCCGTACTTTGGTGGAAGAGGACATTCCTATTAATGCCGGCGGCCTTAAGCCGTTAACGCTGATTGTGCCCGATAATTCAATGCTGAATCCGGCATATCCTGCTGCGGTGGTGGCGGGGAATGTGGAAACATCCACGTGTGTGACGAATGCGCTGTATGGGGCGCTGGGTGTGATGGCGGGCAGTCAGCCGACCATGAATAACCTGACATTCGGCAATGCCCGCTATCAGTATTATGAAACTATTGCGGGGGGCTCGGGGGCGGGCGGACGGTTCGATGCCGACGGGCGCTTGACCGGAGGGTTTGATGGTACATCGGTGGTGCAGACTCACATGACCAATTCGCGCCTGACGGACCCGGAGGTATTGGAATTGCGTTTTCCGGTTCGCCTGGAGCGCTATGTTATTCGGCCAGGTTCGGGTGGAGCAGGGCGCTGGCATGGCGGCAACGGGGGCATACGAACGATACGTTTTCTAGAGCCGATGACTGTGTCGACGTTGTCCAATGGCTGGATCTACCCGGCTTTTGGTGCGGCAGGTGGCAAGCCGGGGGCTGTAGGTAAGTCAAGGGTAATTCGATCGGATGGCCGGGTTGAAGAGTTGGCTCACGCTGATAGCTCTCAGTTGCAGGCGGACGATGTTTTTGAAATTGAAACGCCTGGTGGCGGCGGGTTTGGGGCGGTTTAACCGGTCTTTATTTGATAGTGCTGGCAGTAATGCATTATGTGCTGTCGGTGATTAACACGTCGTGGCGGGGGTGGTTCAGGCGTTCCGAGCTCACGCGCGGGCGGTCCCTTGCGGGACTTCCCGAAGAATGGGCTGAAATTGCGCGTTCGCACAACTCACCGGCCGACAAGCTGCGCTTGTCGAGGCTTGCCGGTTCAAACAGGTGCTCACTTGCCTCGCAATTTCAGCCCATTCTCCGGCGCCCACGAATTCGCCCTCCAGCCTGAACCACCCCCGCCACGACTACAGTGTGAGTAAGTGGGGCGATGTGTGGATGGGCTGGCGCTTGGCGGGTTTAACGCATTGACCTGCTTTTTTAGCCTATTGACTGAATCAGCCCCAGTCTCAGCGAATCTGCAAAGACCCGAAGTACCTGCCGTATCACAGTGATGCGGATAAAGGCCTGAGCTGGCTTATTTACCAACGGCCGACAAATTTCCATGATGCAGTGGGTGGGGGGCGGTGTGTGCTTCGCGGGACCTTTGAAACCCGAGCGAGTGGAGGCGAAGGTAGGCCGCAGGGCCGGACGAGCGAACGACAGCGGAGTTCGGCGCCGTAGGGCGACGAACCGGGTTGAGCGGTCCCGCGAAGCACACACCGCCCCCCGCACACGTCTGAAGAACGCTACTTTCGACAGCTCTATTTAAGCAAATGCCATTGTCCGTTTTTAACTGTAATCAGTTCGCGGCCGCGATCATCAAAACCGCTGTGGTCTTCGGCGCTCATGTTGTAAACGCCTTGGGTGGCGATCAGCTCTTTGGTTTGCTCCAAAGCATCGCGCAACGCGCTGCGAAACTCTTTCGTACCCGGTTTGGCTGCTTTGGCGGCAATGGGAATAGCGCGCTCGAGAAGCAGGCCGGCGTCATAGACGTTGGCGCCGAAAGTGGCTGGTTTTTCGCCATTCAGCTTTTCGTAGCGGGCGATGTAGTCGGCGGCCATTTTTTTGGACGGATTGGTATCGGGGATTTCAGACATGACCAGCATCAGGCTGGCCGCCAGTATGGTGCCTTCCACCTCTTTGCCGCCCAGTTTAAGGAAGGCCGGTAATGCGGCGCCATGGGTTTGATAGAACTGGCCTTTGTAGCCCTGCTTGACCAGAGTGGCTTGCGGCAATACGGCGGCGGCGCCGGTTCCGGCAATCAGCACGGCGTCGGGCTTGGCTGCAAACACCTTAAGTGCCTGGCCCGTAACCGAGCTGTCAGAACGCTGGAAGCGTTCTGTTGCGACTATTTTTATATTCTTTTCAGCTGCGAGCTTGCTGAAGACTTTCAGCCAGTCTTCGCCGTAAGCGTCATTAAGTCCTATGAAACCGGCTGTTTTTACCCCGGTTTTGGCCATTTGATTGACCAGGGCCTTGGCAATAATGTCGGTGTTTTGAGTGGTTTTAAAGACCCATTTTTTTTCAGGCGTCATGGGCAGTACGACCGATGCCGTGCCGACCGGAGCCAGCATGGGTGTGCCCGATTCGGCGGCAAACTGGATGACGCCCATGGCGTTGGGCGAACCCGAAGGTCCGATCAGCGCGTCGACTTTTTCTTCGGTAATAAGTTTTTTGAAATTGGTGACTGACTGCGTCGGATCGCTGGCGTCGTCCAGAGAAATGTATTCGATGGTCAAGTCGCCCGCCTTCTTGGGCAGGAGCGGAACTGTGTTTTTCTGGGAAATGCCAATAAGCGCGGTAGGGCCGGTTGACGAGGTTACAACGCCGACTTTGACCTGGGCCAGAACGGGAGCGGCGCCAAGCACTGAAAGGACGGCAAGGGTGGTAGCTAGTTTTTTTATCAACATGGGGTTGTCTCCGTGGTTTTTATAAGAGGTGGGTAAAAAGCATTAAATCGTTACTGAGCTGACACTGGCGCCGCCGCATACATACAGGGTCTGGCCGGTAATAAAACTGTTGGCTGCATCGGCAAAAAACATGACGGCTCGCGCCACATCGTCGGGCCGGCCCAGGCGCTGTACCGGGATGGCTTTGGCAATGCTTTGTTCGCGTTCGCTGCCTGCCGGGATGACGTTGTAGAACATGTCGGTCTGGATGGGGCCCGGTGCGACCACATTGACCGTAATTCCTTTAGGCGCCAGCTCGAGCGACCAGGTGCGTGCCATTCCTATCATGCCTGCTTTGGTGGCCGAATAGGCCGTTCGGGTAGGCAAGCCCAGTGCGCCGCGTGACGACATTAATATGATGCGGCCGAACTGTTGTTGTTCCATCGATGGCAAGCAGGCCTGTACCAGCGATATGGCGGAACCCAGGTGAATTTGCGTAAGCCCCTGCAACTGGCTTATTGTGACATCGGGAAGCAAATTGGGCCAGATCACCCCCGCATTGTGGATGACATGGCTAACGGCATGTTGCCCGGCGATTTCGGCGCTGGCTTCGGCGGTAGCCTGGGCGTCGAGCAAGTCGACTTTGACGGACTTAAGCTTTGAATGAGAAAAGTCCGCAGCCCGGCGCGCCATGGAAATGACGTCATAACCGGCATCAAGCAATTGACGGCAGATTTCGGCGCCGATGCCAGCGCTGCCGCCTGTTACAACGGCCGTATAGGACTGGCTCAAGTTGGCCTCCTGGGCTTATGCCGGTTGGGTGGGAACCAGGGCAAGCACTCGCAAAGGGCTGCCGGAACCGCTACGGATTTTTAAGGGGGCCGAAAAAATAACAGCCCCTTTGGGTGGCAATTGGTCCAGGTTGGCCATGCATTGCAAGCCATAGCGATTGTTGCCATGCATAAAGTAATGGCAAGGAAACGGCGGGTCAAGGTGTTGGGCCTGGCCCGTATCGGTACCGACGGATTCGGTGCCAAAGCCGTGCACGTCGCGTTCTTTGATAAGCCAGGGAACGACTTGCGCGTCGGGGCCCGGCGAATGGGCTCCGTCTTCGCTCATATTCAGATAGTCGCCGGGCTTGTCGCGCTTGGACCAGTCGGTGCGCATAAAGACCCACGAGCGGGGTGTAATTGGGCCGTGCTTTGCTTCCCATTGCCGGACAAAATCGATGGTTAATAAAAAATCGGGGTTTTGGCGGGACTCGGCGGAGCAGTCGATGACGCAGGCTTCGGCAATGAATGCGTTGATGGGAATGGTGTCAACGGTATTGTCGGGCAGGTCTTTGCCTGTTACCCAATGGACTGGCGCGTCGAAGTGAGTGCCTGTGTGTTCAGAGCAGGAAAAATTATTCCAGTACCAGGCGGGACCGCGCTCGTCGTAACGCGAAATTTCCTCGATGCGGAAAGGCCAGGCTTGCCCGAACTCGGGCGGCAGGACAATGGTGGGAAACTCGGGCGTCAAGGTTTCGGTAAGATCCACGATTTTGATCTTGCCTGAAATAAGCTCGGACATGAATTGCGTCAATATAGTGGTGCTCATTCGGTCTCCTGATAATTGTTCTGAAGGCTCAGTTGCCCAGCTCGCGTTCCAGGCCTTTAGGATTGTCGTGCAGGCGCGTCATGAATTCGTGGGCGATATCGCCCACGTAGACGTCTTCCGTGCCTGCACGCAATGCCTGGACGATGGCATTGGCGATGGCGCTGGGGTTGACGCGAGGCGGTGGCGTTAACTGTTCCCACTCGTGGTCGATCGGCCCCGAAAATATATTTACGACGCGTACTCCCGATGCAAGGAATTCATTGCGCAAACACTGCGACACCGAAAGCGCAGCTGCTTTCGATGCCGACCACATGCCCCGCGACGGTAAGCTGATGTGAGCATAGATGGACAGAATATTGACCCAGGCCACCGCGTTATTGACACCGTCGGCGGCGCGCCCCGCCATGCCCGGGCCGAAGTGTTGGGCCAGGCGTATTAAGCCGATGCAGTTCACATCGAGCGCATCGCGGGCTTTCATAAGGTCGCGACTGTGCAGAATTCCGCCTTCACGTTCGTAATCGGCGGTGTTGATCAGAATGTCGACCTTGCCGCCAATAGAGCGTGAAACCCTCTCGACGGAGTCGGTGTCGGTTACGTTAAGGCTCTGCACCTGGATGCGCGGGTCCAGGCACAAGGCATCGAAGGCAGGCGATTTTTTCCAGAGTTCAGGGTCGCCGGCAAATACAGTGCTGACGCCGGCATCCAGCAGCGCTTGAATGGTTGCCTGCCCAACGGCTGTTTTTCCGTCGGTGACCAGCGCGCGCCTGAACTTGGGGTCGCACGAGGTTTCGCGCAAGGTTGGATCATCTTCCATATTGGGGCTTGCCTGTGTGGGGAGGGCGATCATGACGGCCTGGCCGCTACGATCCAGTTTAAGAGCCAGCCTGATTTGCTCGCCGTCGCGGCAGTCGCCATGGACATGGGCCACAACCGAGGGGCCGCAACGGAGTTTGACGGTGCCGATGCGCCATGGCAGGCGCTCACGAAAATACAGGTCGTTGCTGTGATGTAAAACGGTGGTGGCCAGAAGCGTGCCTGCAGGGTCTGTCGCCTGCCATTTCAAGTGTTCCGATAAGCATTGACAACAGACTTCGCGTGGCGGGTACTGTACCGTCTGGCATTCCTGGCACACTTGCAAATCGAAGCGCCCAGCGGCGGCGGCGGCGGTAAGGCCCAGCGCCCGCCGGCTGCGGGTACCTGGCGGCAAGGTAGCCTGGCGGGTGCGTGCGATGGGATTCTTTTTGGGTGGTTTGCCAAGGGCTTGAGTCATGAGGTGCTCCGGGCCAGTAAGGCGGCTGCCGTGCAGATGCCGCGATCGTAATTGATCATGCCAAACCCGCTGACCAGGCCTATATTGGCCTTTGCAACCTGGGTTGCGCCAGCCCTGCCGGTCAGTTGCCGCAAGGCCTCAACCAGGCCCAGATATCCGCCTGCGGCGCCGGCTTGCCCAACCGACAGTTGGCCGCCGTTGGTGTTGAAGGGAAAGCTGCCATCGACCGTAAACGTATGGTTTCGTACAAATTGCGGCGCTGCCCCTTTTTCACAAAAACCCAGGTCTTCTATTTGCATTAGATTGATGACCGGGTAGTCGTCATACGCTTGCATAAAATCAACATCGCCGGGTGCAATGTTTGCATGCTCAAAGAGTTCGTCGCGATCCATACTCCATCCGCCACGGAACTGTATGGCGTCTTCCGGCCAGGCGTTGTGGCGTTCGATAGTGGATAAAATGCGCGCGAATGGCAGGTTCAGGGCGCGGGCTTTCTCTTCGCGCATCACCAGGAACGCGTCGGCGCCAGCGCATGGCATGACGCAATCAAACAGATGTATGGGTTCGGTGATTTCGCGCGCGCTCAGGTATTGTTGCAGCGACAGCGGTTTTTTCATGAGTGCGTGCTCATAACGCAGCGCATTGTCGCGCTGAGCGACGCACAGCTTGCCGAAGTCTTCGCGCGTAGCGCCTGTTTCCCGCATGTAATGTTTAGTCAGCAAGGCAAAGCTGGCATTGGGGCCGCCTGCCCCATAGGGGTAGACGGCATCTTGCGCAAATCGTGAAAACTGGCTGACAGTGTGGCGAAACGAGTCGACATGATTGGTGTCGCCTGCCAGACAAGCCACCATGCTGGCGTCGCCGGCCTGTACGGCGCGCGCGGCGCGACGCAGCGCCATAATGCCGCAGGCGCCTCCGGTGGGGATATGGTCAAGCCATTTTGGGCTCATGCCCAGGTGCTGGACCAGCCCCACGGCAGTATCAGGAGCCAGTGTAAAACTTGAAACGCACATGCCGTCGATGTCGAGCTTGGCGATGCCTGCGCTGCGCACCAGCGTACCCAGCGCCTTGCCCAGCCACCAGTGCGCGCTATGAGTGGAGTAGCGCGCATAGGGAACGGAGACCGGGGCTGCCGCGACAATACCTTCGTAACCCAAGCGTGGCGGCGTCATGGGGTGACTTCCTGTCGTTTCTTCATGGCGCAAGTATCAATGCATAAAGGGGTTCCTACAAGAGCGGGCGCCATTTTTTTAAGTTCGCCGCGCTGGATTTTATTGGTGGCGGTTAACGGCAGGGCTTCTACAAAGGCGATATGACCGGGGACTTTGTAATAAGCCAGCCGGGTCAGGCACCACTCTACGATTCCCCGGGCCAGCTCGGGCATGGCTTGCGCATCGGGTGGCGTGCTGCACACAATGCAGGCCAGTACTTCATCGCCGCGCAGGGTGTCGGGAACCGCTGCAACGGCGGCAGCCTTAATGGCCGGATGCTGCAGCAATACGCTTTCGACTTCCACTGCGGCAATATTTTCGCCGCTGCGCCGAATTACATTTTTTTTGCGGTCAATAAAGTGCAGGCAGCCTTGCGCGTTTCGGCGCACAATGTCGCCGGTATGAAACCAGCCGCCTTCCCAGGCCTCTTGCGTGGCTGGCTCATCTTTAAGGTAGCCGGCAAAAAAGCCAAACCGGGCGTTTTCGCCGGCATGCTTGACCAGCAGCTCGCCGTTTTCGCCGGTTGCTACGGCCCGCCCTGTGTCGTCGACGATTTTGACCAGAATGTCGGCCTGCTCCTTGCCGAAGCAGTTGCTGCCAATGAAACGCGGTTCGTGGTTGGCGATAATAACGGCGCCTGCGCCGGTTTCGGTCATGGCCCAGGCTTCCAGTAGCGGAAAACCGAAGCGCTGCTCGAACGGCTTGTGCAACGAGGGCTCAATGCCGGCGCCAAAGCCAAAACGCACGGAATGTTGTGCATCGTGCGCCGACGGCTCGGCTTTCATGAGTATGGCGGGCATCACGCCCAGATAATGCACGACGGTCGCACGCGAATCGCGAACGTTGTTCCACCAGGTTTTAGGGTGGAAGCGGTCAATGGCAATTAAGCAGCCGCCAGTTACAACCATGGCCATGGTTGAATAGGCCATGGCATTCATATGGACCAGGGGCAGCGGCGTAAGCATGCGTTCAGTGCCTGCATTAAGCGCGGCCAGGCCGCCGGCCTGCGCATACCATTGCCCCGCATGCAGAAAGTATTCGTTGGGCAAGATGCAGCCTTTGGGACGGCCCGTTGTCCCAGAGGTGTATAACAAGGCGCATTCACTGGCGTTGCCAATGGGCTGGCCGGCCAGTGGTGCAGTAAACGGCGCCGGTGCCGGGGCCTCGTCCGGCCCGATGATTATTAGCGGCCGATTTGCCGCGTTGGCCGCTGCACGCAACGCCGCATGATGGCTGGGTAATGCAATGGCAATGGCAATTTCGGAATGACCCGTCAAATATTCAAGCTCGGACGCGCGCAATTCAGCGTTAATGGGGACGACCGACACTCCCAGCGCATTCAGGGCGAACCAGTGCAAAAAGAACGCAGGGCGGTTTTCCAGCAAGAGGCCGGCGCGATGGCCATGGCCGTAGCCTGCCGCTTTGTAAGCCGCTTTAAGCGTGTCGATACGCACCAGGGCGTCCTGGTATGACAGCTCTCCCGCTGGAATTCCATAGCTTTGCGCGGTCTCGGGCAGGACGCATAGAAAAGGGCGGGCCGGCCACTGCCGGACCGCGCGGGTAAAGGTCTGGTAAATCGTATTGAACACTG
>DATCVA010000051.1:0-8342 GCA_036567205.1 Eoetvoesiella sp.
AAACCGCTGTAATCGGCGAGCGCGTCCGTATTTATCAGGCCGTTACGCTCGGAGCCAAGCGATTCCCCACCGACGGAAACGGCAAGCTCAAAAAAGGTTTGCCGCGCCATCCGGTGGTTGAAGACGATGTCGTTATTTATGCCGGCGCGACGATTCTGGGGCGTGTCACGCTGGGTCGCGGTTGCACAATAGGCGGCAATGTATGGCTGGTTACCGATGTGCCGCCGGGCGGACAGGTCACGCAAGCCGACTCGCAAGACATCGAGTGCCTGGCAGCGGCAGTCGCTCCACCCGGGCATTCTTAGCTGATAAGAGTCTGCGGCACAATACTTGTCTGTACTAGCGCAAAGCCAGCACCTCATACTTTGCGTCGTGTGCCTCTGGGCGCGATTGCACCAATGCAATCCTTTTTGCCTGCCAGATAATAGGTGTGAATGGCATGTCGCCAGGTGCATTGGCCTTGCGCGCCAGGGTGATGTGAGGATGGAATTCGAGACGGTCGTAAATGGGGATGTTGCTCCGTTCTAATGCTTGCATCAGTTGGCTGTGTAATTGAAACAGCTCAGGCGGAGGTTGCGTCATTCCAGTCCAGGCAACCTTGTTGTGTTCAAAGTAACCGAAACGATCCAGTACAAAGCTTGTGTTTATTGTTGGCAAGGCCTGCAAAATATCGTGCAGAACGGGGAGCAGCTCAGGAGGGCGCAGACCTAAAAACGCCAGCGTAAGATGGAAGTCGTCAGCGTGTGTTTTACGCCCCTGTATGTGTGCTTGTAGTTGTCTGAGGCTGTTGCGGGTAGCGTCGTCGGGCCAGACCGCATAAAAAAGGCGAGCCTGTTTGTTGGGGAGCGTAGCCATACTCAGTTTTCCTTGCGCCGGCGATTAGCAGCCTGTGCCTTATCATATCCGGTCAGCGTTCTTGATTGAGGTGTCCGCCATGCACGCAGGTTCAACTTCATTCCGAGGCGAGCTTGCTGGTGGGGCGTTGGGCACAACGCGCTTTACAGACAGGGGTGTTTTAAGCTTGCCAGGAATGGGCGAGGGCGCCAAATAAGGCTGCCCAAGGTTCGCAATAATGCAGTCGATCAGGCGCTTGCGCTGGATAGTGAATCCAGATCCTGTTTATCGAGTTGCAAAGTGCTGGCTTTAATAAGAGCCTGCAACTGACTGGACGACGTTGCACTGGCAATAGGCGCGCCAACCCCAGGGCGGCTCATTAGCCATGCTAAAGCAACACTAGCCGGGACGCAGCCATGCTTTTGGGCAACGGCATCCAGCGTGCCCAGTATTTTTAAGCCGCGTTCGTTAAGGTATGTTTTTACACTGCCTCCACGCGCGCTGGTGCTCAGGTCGGCCTCGGAACGATACTTGCCAGTAAGAAATCCGCTGGCAAGTGAAAAATATGTGATGGCCGTGAGGTTCTTCTGGATCGTCAGATTAGCGAGTTCGCCTTCGAACTCACTGCGATCGTACAAGTTATATAAAGGCTGAATCGTGGTGAAGCTGGCCCAATTATTAGCTGCGCTGATATCGAGCGCTTCGTTGAGGCGAGTGGCGCCGTAGTTCGAGGCGCCGATGCTTAGCACCTTGCCTTCCCTGACAAGCTGGTCAAAGGCCGACAGCGTTTCTTCAAGCGGTGTTGCTGGGTCGTCTTTATGAGCTTGATATAAATCGATGTAATCGGTTTGCAGCCTTTTTAATGATTCGTTGACCGTCTTCAGAATATATGCTTTAGACAGGCCCTTGCGGTCTGGCGTGATCTCCCAGCCGACCTTGGTTGCCAGCACGACCTGGCTGCGTTTTCCGGATTTTTTAAACCAATTGCCAATAATGGTTTCTGACTCTCCGCCTTTATTGCCAGGCACCCAGCTTGAGTAGGCGTCGGCGGTATCGATAAAATTCAGTCCGGCTTCATTTAGTTCGTCGAGCATTTGAAAGGACGCACTTTCGTTCAGCGTCCAGCCAAACACGTTACCGCCAAAAGCGATAGGAGCCACATTCAAGCTTGTTTGGCCAAGTTTTTTAAGCTTCATCAGTCATCCTCGTATTTGCAATAAGCAATCGTCAGTACCGTCTTGTGCCCGGTAAAAACGATCACAGTTAATATAGTTTGTGCTTTAAATTCGCTTTAACGGCAGACCACTCGTCAGCAACAATACTATAGACACAGGTATCACGAACGGTACCATTGGATAGAAGCTGATGTTGTCGCAATATGCCATCCAGCTTCGCGCCCAGGCGCTCGATGCCCGCGCGGCTCTGACGATTCAGAAAATGCGTGCGAAACTCTACCGCAATGCAATTCAGTGTTTCAAAGGCATGAGTGAGCAGCATCAATTTGCACTCAGTATTTAACGCTGTGCGCTGTACGCGTTTTTGATACCAGGTTGAGCCAATTTCCAGGCGCCGGTTAATGGCGTCTATGTTCATGTAGGTGGTCATACCCACGACCTGGCCCGTGGAGTTTTCAAGGACAGCAAACGGAAGCATCGAGCCCTGACTTTGCAATTGCAAACGTCTTGCGATCTCAGTGGGAACCTGCCCGGGGGTCGGGACAGATGTGTACCAAAGTTTCCATAGCTCACCATCTTTTACCGCTTCAATTAGGTCATTGCAATGTTCGACGGACAATGGCAGCAGCGACCCATGCTTACCTGATAACGTTACCGGATTTACAAAGTCCATTCACAGTCTCTTTGAAATTTAATAGTTTCCATCCTGCACAGGAACCAATGCAGGTGTACGCTATCTTATTCTTTGTACCGTTTTTTTGGCTACCCCTTTCAATGCTGGCCCGCTTGCGTTCTTCTCGACTTGGTTTTACGGCTCTTCTGTTGTTTATGGCGGCAGGAGGTTGCTATATGGCCGTTGACCGCTGGCAACGCGAAACCATTTTCTCGGTTGAATTGGGTGAAAGCCGCTGGTGGCGGGAACCTCCGGCGGGTATTGAAATTTATGATGTTTCACTGAGTAACGGCGAGCACGTCCGAACCTGGTATTTGCGGCATTCGGACGAGGCGGCACCCACCGTGCTTTATTTGCACGGCTCGCGGTGGAACTTGAATGGAAGTGTGTTTCGAATAGAGCGTTGGGCCGATATGGGGTATTCTGTATTGGCGATTGATTACCGCGGTTTCGGCGAGTCCAGCCCACGGCTGCCTTCACAAGACAGTGTGGTAGACGACGCGGCAGCGGCTCTTCAAGAGTTGGCTCGCCGACAACCCGATCCGGCGCGTCGCTTTATATATGGCCACAGCCTGGGCGGAGCGGTTGCCGCGGTGCTGGCAGCCAAGCCTGGCCAGCCCGATTTTGCCGGCCTTATACTTGAATCGACATTTACCAATATCCGGGACATGATTCATACTACCCGGTGGGCCGATATACCTGGGCTGGCCATTTTGGTAACGCAGCCGTTCGACACGGAGGCGGCCTTGAAAGACTTGCGGCAACCGGTTCTAATTTTGCATGGTACAAATGACCAAGTTGTACCGCACGCCATGAGCGATACACTGCTTAAGGCCGCCAGTCATCCGAACGTACCGCTGCGTCGGTTGGTTAAGTTTGAAGGGGCATCGCATTCGGGCGTTAGCCGCAATGGGCAGCTGTACAGCACCACGGTACGCGACTTTATGCGGGATGTGGGTGCCAGAAGCGCTGCGTTTTAGCTCAAGCCATGCGCAGGCTTGATTTATGCGCTGTTATCAATCGACAATATCCATAATCCTATGCCCGTATGTTGAAAGGCGGAATAAAATATTGTTTTGTCGTCGACATGTTCAGGTTCAAACGCAAAGATAATGCAGCCTGACAGGTTTGTCGACCAGGAGGCCAGTATGAGCACTTCGTTTCCGGGGTTTTTTGGTCCTACGGTAGGTACTGAGGTGCCCCTCGAGATGCTGGCTGCCTGTCACATTCGCATCGAGCGCCAGTGTTCCACCTTAAGGCGCCTGGCGGTTCACCTGGCCAAGCACGGCGCCAACGATGAGGCCCGCCGTGCCGCAGTCAATATCATGCGTTATTTCGATACTTCGGCATTGCAGCATCATCAGGACGAAGAAGATAATCTTTTTCCCGCCCTGCTCGAATCCATGGCGGGTTCCGATCCGGTTTGTCTTCGAGAAATGACTCAAGGGTTAACCGAAGATCATCGCAAACTGGAGTCAATGTGGCACCATTTGCGCCAAGCGCTCGGCAAGGTCGTTGCCGGTGAGCCGGCCTTATTGCCCACGGACGAAATTGAGGCATTTGTGGGCTTGTATGAACGGCACACAAAGCTTGAGGAAGACGAGCTGTTTCCTATGGCTGCACGCTTGCTTAGTGATGCCGAACTTGATCGCATCGGCCATGCTATGCGTGTGCGGCGCGGCATCCAGAATGTATAGCGGCTATTCCAGGCTTCGCTTGCCGCATAACGGTACTGTCTGCGTCTCACCGTCACGCTCACCATTGATTTGGAAATGGAGTTATTCGAATAGATCGGGTGTCGCCGTAGATGTTTTGGGCGGTGTCAGCCCAAGG
The DNA here is from genome assembly GCA_036567205.1 of Eoetvoesiella sp. GTDB lineage: Bacteria > Pseudomonadota > Gammaproteobacteria > Burkholderiales > Burkholderiaceae_B > DATCVA01. Next base: position 4,516 of record DATCVA010000051.1, read on the forward strand.
TGGCGCCATGTGGTTTGCGTGGCTATTCTTCCGCGTGGCGTGCGCTGCAAATAGCCGTGCTGAATCAAGTAGGGTTCGATTACGTCTTCTATGGTATCGCGCTCTTCGCCGATGGCGGCAGCCAGGCTGTCTACGCCTACAGGCCCGCCGTCGAATTTATGAATAATGGCTTCCAGTAGCTTACGATCCATCAGGTCCAGGCCTTGCGGGTCGACTTCCAGCATGGAAAGGGCTGCGTTGGCCACTTCAACATCGATATGGCCGTTGGCTTTGACCTCGGCGTAGTCGCGTACGCGTCGCAGTAGCCGATTGGCTATACGCGGAGTACCGCGGGCGCGTTTAGCGATTTCGACGGCTCCTTCGTGGGTGGCATTCGCGTTAAGCAAATGGGCGCTGCGTGAAACAATATGAGTCAAGTCATCGGCATTGTAGAACTCCAGCCGCGAAACAATCCCGAACCGGTCACGCAAGGGATTCGTTAACATGCCCGCGCGTGTGGTGGCTCCCACCAGGGTAAAGGGTTGCAGATCGATTTTTACGCTGCGCGCCGCAGGGCCTTCACCAATAAGAATGTCAATCTGAAAGTCTTCCAGCGCGGGGTATAGAATTTCCTCAACCACCGGCGACAAACGATGAATTTCATCAATAAATAGAACGTCGTTTTTTTCCAGGTTGGTAAGCAGGGCGGCCAGATCGCCGGGACGTTCGAGCACCGGTCCGGAAGTTTGGCGCAGATGCACGCCCATTTCGTGCGCCACAATGTGAGCCAAAGTGGTTTTGCCCAGGCCCGGAGGGCCAAATAACAGGACGTGATCCAGGGCCTCGCCGCGTTTTCGGGCTGCTGCGATAAAAATTTCGAGCTGTTCGCGCACACGGGCCTGGCCCACATATTCGCTTAGCATGCGCGGACGCAGCGCGCGCTCTACCGACTCTTCATTGGGAGATGAACTTTGCGGTGCAACAATCCGTTCAATAAGGGGGGCGCTGGATAGCGAATCAGAATGTATGGCCATGGTGCTCAGATTACGACGAAATTTAAAGCAATCGTACACTACTCATACGAACCGCAGTGCCCCGTCTGCTTAGTTTGCCTGGTCGAGTTCGGTTAACCAGACAGGGCAGTAGGCTGTTAACCGCGAGCCAAGGACTTCAGTGCCAGACGTATGCCGTCAGCAACATCGACGCCTTCGGGCAGGACCTTGAGCGCTGCCTGCGATTCGCTGCTGGAATAGCCGAGGGAAAGCAGGGCGTTCAGGATGTCGTCGCGGCCCGATGGAAGGCTTCCAACACTATGGCCCATATCGGCTCCAAGCTTGCCGCGTAACTCAAGCAGCAGGCGCTCGGCTGTTTTTTTACCGATGCCGGGAACACGCATAAGCCGTCCGGTTTCTTGTTGCGTGATGGCGCTGGCCAGTTCGTCGGCCGTCATGCCTGAAAGCACAGCCAGCGCGGTACGTGCGCCAATACCGGTTACCTTGATCAGGGCGCGAAAGGTCGAACGTTCTTGCGCGGTGGAAAAGCCGTATAGGGTGTGTGCGTCTTCGCGCACGGCCATGTGTGTGAACACACTGGCCTTAGCCCCGGTTTCGGGAAGGTTGTACAGCGTGCTCATGGGGACATCGATTTCATAGCCCACGCCGCCCACATCAATGCAAATGGTGGGGGGCGTTTTTTCCAGCAAAATACCAGTGATTCGTCCGATCATCGGATTTCCTTCAAAAATTAACTAATCAGGCGTCCGCCTCGTATGCGGCTGCTCTTGCCGGGCGTGAGACCGCCAGCCAGTTTCAGCCGGTCGGCCAGTGGGCCGACATGTGCATGACATATGGCGCAGGCCAGGGCGTCGGCCGAGTCAGCCGCTGGCAGACCGTTAAGGCTTAGTAAATGCTGAACCATCTTTTGCACTTGTTCTTTGGCCGCATGACCATTGCCGACAACAGACTTTTTGATTTGCAGCGCGGTGTATTCATGTACCAGCAGATCGCTATCGGCCAGTGCGCACATTGCCGCGCCCCGTGCCTGCCCCAGTAAAAGGGTGGACGCGGGGTTGGCGTTGACGAATACTTTTTCGAGTGCGGAGACGGTGGGGCTGGTGGCCTGGACGACTTCCCGGATATTGTCCAGAATGACCTTTAAGCGTTGCGCCAGGGGTTGATCGGAAGGAACGACGATGGTGCCGCTGGTTACGTATTGCAGTCGCGAGCCTTCCGCGTCGATGACGCCGAAGCCTGTGCGCCGCAAACCCGGATCAATCCCCAGAATACGCATTAGTGGCGAAAGTGCCGTGCGCCGGTCAGTAGCATGGCAATGCCACGCTCGTTAGCCGCGGCAATGACCTCGTCGTCGCGAATGCTGCCGCCCGGTTGGATGACGCAGGTAGCGCCGGCCTCGGCGACTACATCCAGGCCGTCGCGGAATGGAAAGAATGCGTCGGATGCCACGGCGGAACCTGTCAGTGTCAGTCCGGCGTTTGCCGCCTTGATGGATGCAATGCGGGCGGAGTCGATGCGGCTCATTTGGCCGGCCCCGACGCCGACAGTCATTCCGTTGGCAACAAACACGATGGCATTGGATTTGACGTACTTGGCAACCTTCCAGGCAAACATCAGGTCTTGCATTTGAGCAGGGGTAGGGGTTTTGTCCGTGACTACTTTGAAGTCGTCTGCAGATACCTGGAAGTCGTCGGGATTTTGTACCAGCCAGCCGCCGCCGACACGTTTGATGTCGAAGGCGTTATGGGAATCGCCTTGGGGAACTTGCAGAACCCGCACGTTCTTTTTAGCGGCGAAAATGGCCAGTGCCTCGGCGTCGTAGGCGGGCGCCAGCAGAACTTCCACGAATTGTTGCGACGTAATTGCTTGTGCAGTTGCTGCATCAACGCTGCGGTTAAAGGCGATGATGCCGCCGAATGCCGAGGTTGGATCGGTTTTAAACGCTTTTTCGTAGGCCTGCAATACGGTATCGGCGATTGCAACACCGCATGGGTTGGCATGTTTGACGATGACGCAAGCGCTGGAGTCGAAAGTACGTACACACTCCCAGGCGGCATCGGCATCGGCGATGTTGTTGTACGACAACTCTTTGCCTTGCAATTGCTGATAGCTGCCCAGCAACCCGGCGCCCAAAGGCTGGTCTATATAAAACGCAGCAGCCTGATGCGGGTTTTCGCCGTAGCGCAATATTTGCTGTTGCTGCACCTGGACGGTAAGAGTACGCGGCCAAGGGCTGCGTTCAGGTGTTTGATCTTGTACGGGTTCGGCCGGAACAAGGCTGCTGAGGTAGGCGGCAATGGCTCCGTCGTAAGCAGCGGTGTGAGCATAAACCTTCGTGGCCAACTCGAGCCGGAGTCCATAAGACGGCTGGCCGGCTGGGCCGTCAATATCGGCCAGGACGCGCTGATAATCGATCGGGTCGATTACGACCGTTACACCGCCGGCAGGTGTACCGTGGTTTTTGGCGGCGGCGCGTAACATGGCCGGGCCGCCGATGTCGATATTTTCAACGGCGTCGGCAAAAGTGCAATTTGCCTTGGCAATGGTTTCGCGAAACGGATACAGGTTAACGACCAGCAAGTCGATGCGGTCGATATTGTGTTGTTCAAGCGTTTTCAGGTGATCTTCGCTGTCGCGCCGGGCCAATAAACCGCCGTGAATTTTGGGATGCAGGGTTTTGACGCGGCCGTCGAGAATTTCAGGTTGGCCCGTGTGGCTGGCCACTTCAGTAACGTCAAGCCCCGATTGGGCAAGCAGCTTGGCCGTGCCCCCGGTAGAGAGCAGTCGTACCCCGCGTTGTGCAAGGGCCTGGGCAAATTCAACAATACCGGTTTT
>DATCVA010000052.1:0-9507 GCA_036567205.1 Eoetvoesiella sp.
CGCGAAAATATTGTACGGGCACCTGTGGATTCAGCGTCGAACAAACCTTTGCGTAATGACCAAATGAAGCCAAACAGCCCCACTATAGACAAGATAAAAGTAGCCAGTAATAAGGCCGTCGGGTTCATGAGATTCCTTCTATTTCGGACAAATGCCGCTAATAAACAATTTCCAATTTGCGGCGTATAGGAGTTTACCCTATACAGATCAAAACTTCAGGAATCAAAAACTAGTAAAAACACCATATCAGATTAAAAACCATGCTCGTAAAATGGCTTATAACTTACGGATTAATATTGATATTGTAAAAATTGACACAGATATGGAAAACTATACATAATCCATAAAATACAGATCAGATTGAACCAGATTCAGTCAAAAAATATCAACAACAAAAATATCGGGGAGCTCAAGTGAAGCGCTACGAAGTACTGGCCAGTGAAATTGCCAACTCTATTCGCACAGGGGTATTGTGCGCCGGCGATCGCCTGCCTTCCGTACGGCATACCAGCACCAGCCGGCAGGTTAGCCCCTCTACGGTCTTTAAAGCCTACTACCTTCTTGAAGCCCAGGGCCTTATCCGTGCCCGCGAACGATCCGGTTACTACGTCACACCCAGCGTCCGGCAATTCCCTCCGGAACTCGACAATCCGTCACATCCCCAAGACGGCGCGGTCGTTCTGGACATCAGCGAACGGGTATTCGATGTATTTCAGTCCACGCTGTCTCGCGAAGCCGTCCCTCTGGGCTCGGCTTTCCCCAGCCCTGTTCTGTTCCCCATGGAAAGGCTAGGACACATAATGGCGGCCTGTGTCCAGAAAATGGACCCCTGGAGCGCAGTCGATGACGTGACGCCCGGCAACGCAGACTTGAGGCGCCAGATCGCCCTGCGCTACCTGAACGAGGGCCTGCACGTGCACACCGACGAAATTGTCATCACCAACGGGGCTCTGGAAGCCCTGAATTTATGCCTGGCCGCAGTCACGCGACCAGGCGATACCGTGGTTGTTGAATCCCCCTCTTTCTACCCTGCTCTGCAAGCACTGGAAAGGCTCGGACTCGAGGCCATTGAAGTCCAGACGCATCCGCGTGAAGGGATCGACCTCAACGCTCTCGAAAATGCCCTTACACGCCACCGCCCCAAAGCGTGCTGGCTCATGACAAATTTTCAAAACCCCCTGGGTTGCCTGATGCCAAATGAAAAAAAGAAAGCGCTAGTCGAACTCCTGACACGCCACGACGTCCCCCTGATCGAAGACGACGTTTACGGCGAGCTTTATTATGGCGAAAAGCGACCAATATCAGCCAAGGCATTCGATACAGCCGGACTGGTAATGCATTGCTCATCGTTCTCCAAGTGCCTGGCGCCTGGCTACCGTATTGGATGGACAGCGCCGGGACGCTTTGTAAAGGCGGTGGCCCGGCACAAACTGACCACAACGCTCTCTACCTCGGCACCTACCCAACTGACGCTGGCCGCCTATCTGGCAAAAGGAGGCTACGACAAGCATCTGCGCAAATTACGGCATACGCTGGCAAGCCAGCAGACCGTTTTTACGCAGGCACTGGGGCATTACTTTCCCGAAGGAACGCGCGCCACGCGCCCATCGGGCGGCTATTGCCTGTGGGTCGAACTGCCAAAAAGCGCCAACGCGCTGGAAATACACCGGCAAGCGCTATCTTTGGGCATCAGTGTTGCACCCGGGCCAATTTTTTCCGCCAAGCGCGACTTTACAAATTGCCTGCGCCTGAATTACGGCCATGTTTGGGACAACCGCACCGAGCAAGCGCTGGCTACACTTGGCCGCCTGGCTAAGTCGCATACGGGAATACACAATTGAACAAGACAACAAAAAACCCGCAAGCCTTTCAGCAAGCGGGTTTCGTAAACTACCGTGTACTACGGCAGACTAACTTACATGTTTTCGATCATTACCTGACCAAAACCCGAGCACGAAACTTGGGTGGCGCCTTCAAGCAAACGCGCAAAGTCATACGTAACTTTCTTGGACAGGATCGATTTTTCCATGCTGGAAATAATCAGATCGGCAGCCTCAGTCCAGCCCATATGACGCAACATCATTTCGGCCGACAGGATTTCGGAACCTGGGTTCACGTAATCTTTGCCTGCGTACTTAGGTGCTGTACCATGGGTGGCCTCGAACATGGCGACCGAGTCGGACAAGTTAGCGCCCGGAGCAATACCAATACCGCCCACTTGTGCCGCCAGCGCGTCGGAAACGTAGTCGCCGTTAAGGTTCAGTGTGGCAATAACGTCGTATTCGGCGGGACGCAACAGAATTTGCTGCAAGAATGCGTCGGCAATGACGTCTTTAACAGTAATTTCGCGACCCGTCCTTGGGTTTTTGAATTTGCACCATGGGCCGCCGTCGATAGGCTGGGCGCCGAATTCTTTCTGAGCCAATTCGTAACCCCAATCGCGGAATCCACCTTCGGTGAATTTCATGATGTTGCCTTTGTGCACCAGGGTGACCGAAGCCTTGTCGTTATCAATGGCGTACTGAATGGCTTTGCGAACCAGGCGCTGCGTACCTTCACGCGAAACTGGCTTTACGCCAATACCTGATGTTTCAGGGAAGCGGATTTTGGTAACGCCCAGTTCATTCTGCAAGAACGCGATCAGCTTTTTGGCGTTCGCACTTTCAGCTTCGAATTCAATACCGGCGTAGATGTCTTCGGAGTTCTCGCGGAAAATAACCATATTGGTTTTTTCAGGCTCGCGAACGGGCGATGGAACACCTTTGAAGTATTGAATTGGACGCAGGCAGACATACAAATCAAGCTGCTGGCGCAAAGCAACGTTAAGCGAACGGATACCACCGCCAACAGGGGTAGTTAACGGACCTTTGATAGAAACAACGTAGTCTTTAACGGCTTCCAGTGTTTCTTCAGGCAACCAGACATCAGGACCATAAATTTTTGTGGATTTTTCACCGGCATAAACTTCCATCCAGTGAATTTTGCGTTTGCCGCCATAAGCTTTGGCAACGGCTGCATCGACTACTTTAAGCATGACGGGCGTAATATCTGCGCCAGTACCGTCACCCTCGATAAAAGGAATAACAGGCTCGTCGGGAACGCTAATCGAAAAATCGGCATTGACCGTAATTTTTTGGCCCGCTGCAGGGACCTTGATATGCTGATAGGACATGGATGCTCCAGTTGCTCCAATAGGAAAAATTCGGTAAAAACTATACGACGGCTTTGACCTGATACAGTCCATAACCTTGTATTGAAGGTTATCGATGCTGGCATTATAAAGCGCAGTCTTATATAAGACTAGTGTAGCCTAAATTATTGTGTCATTTTAATGGTTTGCCTGGCCCTGCGTTGTTACGCCGATACGGCCGGGTAAAATAAGCATTTTGACTGGTTATGAGCGCTGCAATATGTTTAACCCATCCCGAGAGCAAGTCCGGCAATTCTTTACCGAAGCCTGGCACAAACACAAAACAGCCGGTGTCCTGACGCCGCTGGAAGCGATGGCTGTAGACTGGGTTCGCCAACACCCCGAATATCACGCCGACCTGGAAAGCCCCGACGCAATCGCGGCTGACTATTCAGTGGAAGCGGGCAAAACAAATCCGTTTTTGCATTTATCGATGCATCTGGCAATTGCCGAGCAACTTTCTATTGATCAGCCCCCGGGAATCAAGGCCGCGTATCAACAACTACTGGCGACGCACGAAGCGCATGAAGCCGCTCATGAGCTAATAGAATGCCTGGGTGAAGTCGTTTGGGAGGCCCAGCGGCTGGGCACTCCTTTTAGCAGCGATACCTATCTGGACCTGATCAAGCGGCGCATCACCCGCAATTAAACTCCGCTTCCAAATCAACCTTGAACGGTGTCGGCTTCACTTGCCGTACAAACGTACTGTCTGCGCGTCGCCTTCGTGTTTGCGCAGCAGCCGTACCCATGTACCGAATGGCATCAAACCGCGAGCGCAAAAAATCCTTGGCAATGCCAAGGATTTTTTTATACAACCCACAGCCTTTAGCCGCAGATTAATAGCTATTACTTTTGAATCGACAAGGGCGAAGGCAGCGTCGATAACCATGCCGAGATATTGCTTACGTCAGCATCTGACAATGGCGCGGCCATGGCACCCATAATGGGGTTTTTACGTACATTGGACGAAGCTGGCGCACCGGCCACCCCGCGCTTGTAGGCTTTAAGCGAATGCGCGAGATAATCGGCATGCTGTCCAGCCAATATAGGGTTTTCAGCTGACAACGGCGTCTTGCCGTCGGCTCCGTGGCATGACGCGCAATTAAATTTTTGATAGGCGGCCTGTCCTGCCGCCAGATCGGCTGCACTGGCAATTGAACCAGTTGCCAGCAGCAAGGAACCCGCCAAAACGAGTGTCAATTTTTTCATTTGGGCCCCCGATTATTTGAAACTGGAATAGTAAGCAGCAATGTCGGCCATATCTTGGGGCGACAAGGTTTTAGCCACGGCCTCCATCGTTGGAAATGTCCGTGCGCCGCTGGCATATTCGGTAAGTGCGTTAATAATGTATTGCGACGATTGGCCCGCAATCATCGGCACGTGGTAAACCTCGGGGAAGCTCGATTTATACCCTTGAATGCCGTGGCATCCAATACACATCGAGATTTTATTTAATGCAGCTTTGGCATCACCGGTGGGCGCGGCATCGGCCGCGTAAGCGTGCCCTGCAAATGCACAGGAAGCCATGACGGCAAGCGCAGACAGTGTGCGCGGCAAGGTTGTTCGCAACTTCATGATAGCTCTTATTTGGCGGTAAATAAAAAGTCGGTCGCTCTCCGTACTGACCGACGAACCGTGCAGATTGTACGATAATTGTCGCAACCCTATTTAACTATACCTGTTAACGTTGTAATAGTGCATACATATCAATACGGATTACGGATCGAAAAATGACATTAAATACCGCTGCCATCCCGTCAGGACGCTTTACCGGCACCGAACGCTACGTTGCCACCGACGACCTGAAGCTAGCCGTAAATGCGGCGCTCGCTTTACAGCGCCCCCTCCTGATCAAGGGGGAACCCGGAACCGGGAAAACCATGCTGGCTGAAGAGGTCGCAGCCGCATTGAACCGTCCCTTGCTGCAATGGCATATTAAATCCACAACCAAAGCACACCAGGGCCTATATGAATACGACGCGGTATCACGGCTGCGCGACTCCCAGCTGGGCGATGAAAAGGTGCGTGACATCAGCAACTACATTGTCAAAGGTGTATTGTGGCAAGCCTTTGATGCCGACGAACAGGTGGTCGTCCTGATCGACGAAATCGATAAAGCCGACATTGAGTTTCCCAACGACTTGCTGCGCGAGCTGGACCGCATGGAGTTTCATGTTTACGAAACCCGGCAAACAGTAAAGGCGAAGCACCGGCCATTAATTATTATTACGTCGAACAATGAAAAGGATTTGCCTGATGCCTTTTTGCGCCGCTGCTTCTTCCACTACATCAACTTTCCCGACCGGGAAACCATGCAGAGCATTGTTGCAGTGCATTACCCCAACCTTAAAAGCGACATCCTAAGTACCGCGCTAGACACTTTCTTTGCATTGCGCGATGCCCCGGGGCTTAAGAAAAAACCATCGACATCCGAATTTTTAGACTGGCTGCGTCTGCTTATGAATGAGTCTTTTACCGCCAAGGATATTGCCAGCACAGCGCTTGATCTGCCCGTCATGGCCGGTGCCCTGCTAAAAAACGAGCAAGATCTTACGCTGCTGCAACGCCTGGCCGCCATAACCCGCGCCGGCCAGCGGCGCTAACCGGCCAGCCGGCCCAATTCCATGCTTACTGACTTCTTCTACCATTTGCGTGCACACAAGCTTCCAGTATCGGTACAGGAATATCTGACGCTGCTGGACGCGCTACATACCGGATTAATGCCGCCGACGCTGGACGACTTTTATCATCTGGCGCGCATGACACTGATTAAAGACGAAACGCTGTTCGACCGTTACGATCAGGCATTTGGCCAGTTCTATAGAAAAATCCAGGCGCAGTTGCCGAAGGACAAAGAAATTCCCCTGGACTGGCTCATTAAGGAATTCCAGAAAAACCTTAGCCCGGAAGAAAAAGCTGCCATACAAAAGCATGGCTGGGACAAGCTCATGGAACTCTTCAAGCAACGGCTCGAAGAACAGAAAGAGCGCCATGCGGGCGGCAGCAAATGGATAGGCACAGGCGGCACATCGGCCTTCGGGCACGGCGGCTACCATCCTGAAGGCATACGTACCGGAGGCCCATCGGCGGGCCACCATACTGCCGTCAAGGTATGGGAAAAGCGCGAATTCCGCGATTACGACGATCAGCAGGAGCTGGGTACCCGAAACTTTAAAATGGCGCTGCGCCGCCTGCGGCGCTTTGCCCGGGATGGCGCCGAGCTGGAACTGGATCTTGACCATACCATTAGCAGCACAGCCAAGAACGCTGGATTTCTGGACCTGCAGATGGTACCCGAACGCCACAACACCGTTAAGGTGCTAATGCTGCTGGATGTAGGCGGCAGCATGGACGAGCACATTGCCCGCATACAAGAACTCTTTTCAGCCGCGCGCAGCGAATTTCAACACCTTGAGGTGTACTACTTCCACAACTGCCCTTACGAGTCGGTATGGCAAGACAATCGCAGGCGCACAAGCGAACGCTTTGACACCTGGGATATTTTACGCAAGTACAACGACGACTGGCGCCTGATTATTGTTGGCGATGCCACCATGAGCCCCTACGAAATCCTTTCTCCCGGCGGTTCCGTCGAACACTACAACAAGGAAACAGGCGCCGCATGGCTGCAACGTTTGCTAGAGAACTGGCCCAAATCGGTTTGGCTCAATCCCGAACCTGAAGGTTACTGGCAGTATCGCCAGTCCATTGCCATTATCAAAAACATCATGCACGACCGCATGTATGGGGTAACCGTCAGTGGCCTGGAAAATGCCATGCGACATCTTTCCAAATAACAGCTCTCCAGGATACGGCTATGCACTCGTTCTTGTCCAAGATTATCATCAGCATGGCAGCCCTGCTCGCCAGCTCGTTCATGGCTGGCGCGGCCCTCTCGCTCGAATTGCCGGCTGGCATCACTCAGGCCAGCTCGGTCGAGGGCACTACCGAATACAGGCTGAAAAACGGGCTGCGCATTTTGCTCACGCCCGACGACTCCAAACCCACAACAACGGTAAACATGACGTACCTGGTGGGATCGCGGCACGAGAACTACGGCCAGACCGGAATGGCGCATTTGCTCGAGCACATGCTGTTTCGCGGCACGCCCTCGTTACGCAATGCATTAGCCGAATTTTCCAAACGCGGACTACAGGCCAATGGCTCCACATCGAGCGACCGCACAAATTACTACGCCAGTTTTGCAGCCAACAACGACAATCTCGACTGGTATTTAAAATGGCAAGCCGATGCCATGGTCAACTCGCTTATTACCCGGGAAGACCTGGACGCTGAAATGACGGTTGTGCGCAACGAAATGGAGCGGGGCGAAAACAGTCCCTTCCAGATGCTGATGCAAAAAATGCAAGCCACCGCGTACCAATGGCACAACTACGGCCACAATACCATCGGTGCCCGCTCAGACGTTGAAAACGTCGATGTCGAGCAGTTGCGGGCATTTTATAAACAGTATTACCAGCCCGACAATGCCGTCCTGATTGTTGCCGGGAAGTTCGACCCGCAAGCCACGCTATATACCATTGCGCAAGCTTTTCAAAAGATCCCTGAACCGGACCGAGTTTTACCACCCGAATATACAGTAGAACCTGTACAAGACGGCGAACGCCGTGTCACCTTGCGCCGCCATGGCGGCAGCCCCCTAATTGGCGCCATGTTCCATATTCCGCCGGCCGGCAGTCCCGACTACATTCCACTGGAGCTGGGCGCCGCCATGCTTGGCGATACGCCGTCCGGACGGCTGTATCACGCTTTGGTCAATCAAAAACTGGCTGCCAATGTATTCGGTTTCACAATGGCGCTGGATCAACCCGGATACGCCTTCTTTGGCGCCCAGCTCGAACCCGGCATGGACCAGGAGCTGGCCTTGAAAACCCTTGGCACCACCCTGGAATCGCTTTCCGGCAAGCCGTTCACCCAAGATGAACTTGACCGCATCAAAAGCAAATGGCTGACTGACTGGTCGCAAACCTACGCTAATCCCGTCCGCCTTGCAAGCGCACTTTCCGAAGCCGTTGCCGAGGGCGATTGGCGCCTGTTTTTTTTACAGCGCGACCAGGTCGAAAACATACAACTGGCAGCAGTCCAGCAATTGACTCAATCCTACCTGGTGACCAGCAACCGCACGGACGGCCTGTATATTCCCACCGATCAACCTGTGCGAGCACCATTGCCGCCGGCCAACGTCGATCTGCAATCCCTGCTGAAAGACTATAAAGGCAAAGAAGTCCAAAGCAACGTGGCGGCGTTCGACCCCTCGCCGGCCAACATCGACGCCAGCACCTTACGTGATCCGCTGTCGTTGCCCAACGGCACGGTCAAGTTAGCCTTGCTGCCCAAGCCTACCCGGGGGAATCTGGTCGAGGCTAATTTATTGATTCAGTTTGGGGATGCAGCCAGCCTGAAAGGACTACGCACCGTGTCGGGCACAACCGCATCCCTGCTGGATCGCGGTACATCCGAGTTGTCGCGTCAGGAAATCCAGGACAAGTTTGACGCCTTGCAGGCCAATGTTGATTTTGGAGGCAGCGCCACCAATATGGTGGTAGATATCTCGACCACCAAAGAACACCTTCCCGCCGTCATCGACCTGGTGCTTCACATTGTGCGCAACGCCAGCTTTCCGGATAAGGAGTTGGCCGAATACCAGCGCCAGGCAAGCGCCTCGATCCAAAGTGCCATGACCGAGCCCAGCGCACTGGCCTCGCGCACCCTGTCGCGTCACGGCAACCCGTGGCCCGTTGACGATATCCGTTATATCCCCACGTTTGCCGAAGCGCTGCAAGACATCGCGGCAGTCAAACAACAAGACCTGGTCAATTTCCACAAGAAGTTCTATGGCGCCGGCGCAATCGAATTCGCCGCCGTCGGAGCGTTCGACCCCGAAGCCGTCAAGACCGCCTTGAGCAAAGGACTGCAAGGCTGGCAAAAAGCCCCTGACTACCAACGTGTACCAGACCCGTATCACGACGTAGCGGCCAAAACATTCGACATCGACACCCCCGACAAGGCCAACGCTTTCTACCTGGCAAGCATGCCCCTTAAGCTTCAGGATACAGACCCAATGTACCCCGCCCTTTACCTGGCCAATTATCTCTTGGGCAGTTCCGAAACCTCACGCCTGTGGGAGCGGGTACGAGTAAAAGACGGCCTTTCTTACGATGTCCGCAGCCAACTGCACGCGTCGTCCTACGAGCCTACAGGCGACTGGACAATGTATGCCATCCATGCGCCCGAAAATAGCGGCCGCCTGCAGTCCGCAGTTCAGGAGGAAATCGCCCGAGTGTTAAAAGAAGGCT
>DATCVA010000053.1:0-9689 GCA_036567205.1 Eoetvoesiella sp.
GTACGACGCACTTTACGAAAAATGGTTTGGCCAAAAAGCAGTTCAGGCCAAGTAGCTGCTTCTATCCTGCCCGCGGGCGGCGATCAGGTGTTATTCCGTTTCTATATCAAACGTGCATTGTCGATTTCGCTTGCCTTGCACCCGTAATGTATGCGCTTCGCCTTCGCGTTCACGCTTGATCAGGAAGCGGAATTAGCGCACGGGATCGCTGTTTTTGTTTTACGGCCTGGGTCACTCAGCCGGCCGGCTTTGTAAGGCGAATAACATGACATTTGAATGGTCTGCTATTTGGGCAGCCCTGCCCAGCTTGCTGGAGGGCACCAAGATGACGATCCAGATTACCTTGCTGGGCCTGATCGGCGGCACCGTCATTGGGTTTCTTTCGGGGGTGGTCACTACCTATGTCAAGGTTTTGGTTACCTGGAAAACGACGGCTGTTTTTATTGCGTGCGTTGTGCTTCTGTATGTGTTGGCGCAGATTATCTCTTGGATTGCGGCGGCCTATTTACAAGGTATCCCCGGCTGGGGCTGGTGGTTCATCAAGGCAATCGCTGCGGCCGCGATACTGTTTCGTTTCCATAGATATATTCCCGTTGGGCTGTCCTTTCTGGCGCAGGTATACATACTGGTCATACGCGGCACGCCTATTGTCGTGCAAGTCATGTTTATTTATTTCGCATTGCCGTTGATTTTCGGATGGCGCATCGACGGGGTCTCCGCAGCGGTTTTTACTCTGGTTATTAATTCGGGTGCTTATATTGCTGAAATCGTCCGCGGCGGCTTGCTTTCGGTGCCCAAAGGGTTAAAAGAGGCCGGCCAGGCCATGGGACTGCCTTTTTATAAAATTTTATTCTACATAATCGGACCGGTTGCACTGCGCCGCATGATTCCGGCGATGGGCAACCAATGCATTATCAGTCTTAAGGACTCATCGCTTTTTATTGTGATCGGGGTGGCAGAGCTTACCCGCCAGGGTCAGGAGATTATCGCCAGTAATTTTCGGGCGGTCGAGATATGGGGGGCGGTTGCGGTCATCTATCTGATACTGACCGGCCTTATTGCGCTTACCCTTAAGTTTGTCGAACACAGGACTCAAATTGTATGAGCATGGTCGAATTCAAAAGTGTGGTTAAGCGGTTCGGCGACAACACCGTGCTCGATGGCATCGATCTGTCTATTCAGAAAGGCGAGGTCGTGGTGGTCGTTGGGCCGTCAGGCTCGGGAAAGTCTACGCTTTTACGCTGTATTAATGTTCTCGAGACAATACAGGGGGGCGACATAATTGTTAACGGATTAAGCGTGCGCGGCAGCGGCGCCAGGGTTCGCGAACTGCGCCGTGAGGCGGGCATGGTGTTTCAGCAATTCAATCTGTTCCCTCAGTTAACGGCGCTTGAAAATGTCATGTTCGGGCCGGTGCACGCGCGTGGTACGCGGCGCGGGCAGGCCCGCGACGAGGCTGTCGAGCTATTGGCCAAGGTTGGCCTGGCCGAGAAGGCTGATCATTATCCGGGCGAGCTTTCAGGGGGACAGCAGCAGCGGGTGGCCATTGCCCGCGCACTGGCTATACGCCCGCATCTTATGTTGTTCGATGAGCCCACTTCGGCACTTGATCCAGAGCTGCGCCACGAGGTCCTGAAGGTTATGCAAGACCTGGCTGAAGAGGGCATGACCATGATCGTGGTTACGCATGAAATGGAGTTTGCACGTAAAGTGGGAAGTCGTCTGATTTTTATCGACCAGGGTAAAGTGGCTGAAGACGGCCCCCCTGGCGAGCTGCTGACTAATCCCCCCAGCAAGCGCTTGAAGGAATTCCTGCAGCATGTTGCGTAAAAAGCCCCCGTTGAAGAAGGGCCCCTCAGCTTAACGTGCCACGCGTAATATGCGGGTTGCGCTAAGTTTCTTGGTATCGTGGCTGGTAATGCGGATGGTAACCTGCCGAGCCATAAACGTGTCGGGTAAGGCCATGCTGCCGTGCAGATGGTTGTAATGCCCTACATTCACTTCAACTGCTGGCAAGGTAATAGTATTGTTTTTACCGTTGGCGTAGCGGCCGGCAACAACCAGTTCCATATCTCCTTGAAATGGCGTGCTTTTGGCATTGTCCTGCATAATTAGAATTCGATAGTCGAGCTGGCCATTATTGTTTTGGAAATTGGCTGCCCGGATGCCGGGAGACGTGCCGCGCGGATCAGACGGCATGGCGTCGGCGAACAATTTTATGTCGTTGTTCAGTTTGATGATTTGTTCTTGTGCTTGTTTGAGCTGAACCGTTTGCCTGGCTAGGCTTGATTTGGCTTCGCCAAGTTCGCGCGTGCTTTGGCCCAGGTCCGATTGCAGGCGTTGTTTATCCAGATTGGCGCTATTCAGGTCGTATTGCAATTGTTCAGATTGTTCAACGGTAAGGCGTGGCGGACCATAGCTTTTTTGCAAAAAAAGCAAGCCCCCGGCTCCTAGCACTATACCTGTCAGTATTAACACGACCCATCGGGGGATGCGGCGTCGGCGGCGCGTATTTCCGTAGGGTGTGGGTGTAAATACGTTGCGTTTAGGGGAACCAAATAGCGCCATTACTAAAAAATCCTGTGTTGCGGGCGAGCGGGCGCGATGCCTTTCGCCAGAAAAATCATCAAGCATAGCTCGTAATCGATGATTAGAGCCCTGTTGGTCGGTGTTGGTTGCGCATTGGCAAATTTCGATACATTTCGTGTTGCAAGGATTCTGCCGTTTTCGCTATGGATTGATTGCCTGATAGCACTGCATGCCCTGCGGACATTACACGCGTAGGGAATGGTCCAGCGAAGCCAGGCGCTCGGGGGTGCCCACATCTATCCACTTGCCATTGTAATGCGTGCCGGTCACTTTTTTACTTAACATGGCATCGCGCAGAATCGGTGCCAGGCGGGCAGGCTGTTTACTTTTCAGGGACTGAAACAATTCAGGCCGATAAATGCCTATTCCTGTAAAGGTCAAGGCCAGGGTCTGCTCTGATGCGCTTCGATCGGAAACGATGGCGCCGTTCAGCACAAAGTCGCCTGCCGAATGATGGCCGGGATTGCTGGCAAGCAACAGCCAGGCCAGTTTTTCCTGTTGTAAAAGTGATTGGCCGATCTGCCAGGCCTGATCGGGATTCCAGTCGCACCAGATGTCGCCATTAACCACCAAAAACGGCTCGTTTTGAAAAAATGGAAGCGCCTGGGCAATACCGCCTGCTGTTTCAAGCGGTTCAGGCTCGGGCGAATAAACAATATGTGCACCAAATTGCCGGCCATCTTGCAATTGATCTTCAATTTGCTGGCCCAGCCACGCGTGGTTGATGACCAGTTGAGTAATGCCCGCCTGCACTAAACGCTTAATATGCCACACGATAAGGGGCTTTCCCCCCGCAAGCAGTAAAGGTTTTGGGGTGGAGTCGGTAAGGGGGCGCATGCGCTCGCCGCGCCCCGCGGCAAGTATCATGGCTCGCATTAAAACGTATACCCCACCGTTACCTGGCGGTTATCGAGCTTGTCGAGCAGGCGCAGCAGGGGCCTGAATACCCCATAACGCGAGGCCACCTGGCGTACATAAGCATTGACGCGAGGCATGTGGTCCAGGTAGTGATGCTTCTGGTCTCTGTGCGAAAGGCGGGCAAATACTCCCAGTATCCGTAAGTTGCGTTGAAGGCTCATCCATTCGTAGGCTTGGTGGAAGTCGGCAAAGTCCTGGGGCACCGGCAGTTGCGCAGCCCGTGCGGCCTCCCAGTACCGAATCGCCCAATCAAGTTGTTGAGGCTCTTCCCATGTCGTGCGTGCGTCCATGACTAATGAGGCTACGTCGTAGGTAAGCGGGCCGGCCAGTGCGTCCTGGTAATCGATAACTCCGGGGTTCGGGCCATATTCGGGGCGATCGCACACCATAAGATTGGGCGAGTGAAAATCGCGATGCACCAGTACGCGACCGTGTTTGACGTTGTCTTGAACTAGCGCCGAGAACGTGTCCCGCAGAGTGGCTTTGTCGTTATCGTTGAGCGTGGCCTGGCAGTGGCGCTGTGCATACCATTCCGGGAAAAGTGTAAGCTCTTGCGTTAGGCGTTCTTCGTCGTAAGCGGGCAGGCCGGTGGTTTTGGCTTGCTGCATAAGCACCAGGGCTTCGATGGCGTCGCGATACAGCTTTTGCAGGCTGGTATCGTCCAGTCCCGATTGAATCTGTTGGTAATAGGTTTGCGGGCCCAGGTCGGACAGCAATAAAAAACCCTGAGTCAGGTCTTGGGCAAGAATGGTTGGTACATTAAGGTGCGCCTGCGCCAGCAGCTGGGTAACATGTACAAAGGGCTGGCAGTTTTCGTGCGGCAGGGGGGCATCCATTACGATGACGGTGCCGCCATTGCCTGTAAGCCGGAAGTAACGGCGAAAACTTGCGTCGCTAGAGGCCGGCTGCAGCGATGCAAGGTCCAGATTGTAGGTGGCTGCATGGCTTTGCAGCCAGTGTTTTAATGTGATCAGTCGGGGATCTGCGCTAGAGTTCAAAATCAATCCCATTGGAATTCGTAAAAATTGGTTGTTAATCGTCAGTTGTACTGCAACCATACTGGCATCAGCTTCTCTATAATAACGGGTTGCCAATTATTCTGATATGGCAAGTGTGCCAAAATATAGTCCGTTTTCAGGAGACGAAATACTCGTGCGTTTGGTTTTGTGGGCAATCTTCTTTGCGGTGGGCAGCGTGTCGGCGGCGCATGCACAGCAGTCCGATCCTGGCGCGGCTCCTTCAGCGCTCCAGTTGCGTGTCTCGCCTAACCTGCAAGTTCACAATAAACTCGACGATAACGAAATGTCTGCCTTTCTGGTGGCCGATAAAATTGAAAACGATGCGGACGGCAAGGTAATATTGACCGGGTCGGCCGAGGTGCGGCGCATCGATTCGGTGGTAAAGGGCGATCGAATCGATTATCAGCGCGAAACCGGACAGGTCAACGTGCTGGGCAATGGCATGATTATGCGCGACGGCAGTATTGTCGAAGGGCCAGAGCTTCATTTCAACGTTAACAGCGATACAGGCCAGGTCAATGATCCCAACTTTTGGCTGGGAGCAACCGGGGGGGCCGGAAAAGCGGCCAAGGCCGATATCCTTAGCCGCAGCAAAATGCGGCTGTCCGATGTTACGTACTCGGGCTGCCCGTGCCCCGATCCTGCCTGGTATATAACGTCGTCGCGGGTCGATCTGGATTTCGCCGAAAACGAAGGTGTGGCCCGTAACGGCGTACTGTTTTTTAAAGGGGTTCCCATACTGGCATCTCCCTACCTGTCATTTCCCATTACCAAAGACCGCAAATCGGGGTTTTTGATACCTACATACGGTATGTCCAGTAATAGCGGTTTCGAGTTTTCTTTGCCTTATTATTTTAATCTTGCGCCCAATTACGATATGACGCTTACGCCGCGCTACCTTAGCAAGCGCGGCACCCAGCTGGGGGGCGAGTTCAGGTATTTGGGCAAAAGCTACAGCGGGCAGTTCACCGGTACGTATCTGCCCAGCGACGCAGTGACGAACGAAAAGCGATGGATGTATTCGGCGCAACATTACCAGCGCCTGGGGGGCGGGTTCAATGCGTCGTACGATGTGCGCGGCGTATCCGACGATAACTATTTCCGTGATTTTTCCACCTTCGGCCTGAACGAGGCCACTACCACTTACTTGCCGCGGGTGGCAACGCTTGGATGGGGCGGGTACAAGTACTGGAATGCCCATGTGCAGGCCTACACCTACCAGACCTTGCAAGACGAGACCGGCGGTTATCTGATCCCGCCCTACGACAAGCTTCCAGAGCTTTACGTGCGCGGCGCACGTTACAATTGGGGCGGTTTCGATGTTGCGTCCAATAATTATGCAACCAAGTTCCGGATGCCCGATTTTAAAGACGCCACGCGTAGTTATGGTTCCGTTTTTGGCGATTATTCGCGGTATCCGAATCAGTCATACGAGGGTACCCGCTTCAGTTCGTATACAACGGTGGCCTACCCGATTGTGCGTTCCGGCTGGTATGTCACGCCCAAAGCCGGCTTGCACCTTAGCCAATACAATACCGACTGGAACGGCTTTTCCTTACCGCCGGATACGGTCACAGGATCCATGCCGACGTCGCCGCGTACCGAGTCGCGAGTATTGCCAGTCTTGTCGCTAGACTCCGGCATGACATTCGAGCGCCGGACAAGACTTTTTGGGAACGACTCCATCCAAACCCTGGAGCCCCGGGCTTATTATCTGTATGTGCCTTATACCGACCAATCGCAGCTTCCCGTCTTCGATACCGGTATTGCCTCATTCAATTTTTCACAAGCGTTCGACGAGAACCTGTTTAGCGGCGGATGGGATCGAATCGCCAATGCGAATCAGCTTACGTTGGGCCTGACCACGCGTTGGCTTGATGAGGGCACCGGTTTTGAACGTTTGTCGTTGTCGGCGGCGCAGCGGATTTATTTTGATGATCAGCGTGTAACGCTGCCTTATCAACAACCGCGCAGGAACAAAAAATCCGATTATCTGGTGGGAGCCGATGCGGCGGTAACCGACAAGCTTAATGTGCGCTTCGACGCTCAATTCAATCCAGAGTCCAATGATCGCAATCGCATGACCGCCGGCCTTCGCTGGAAGCCCAAGCGATTGGCCAGCCTGTCGGCTGCATATCGCTACGAGCGTGATCCGGCGCAAGTGCAGGACCCTGCCATCGTTCGCCAAAGGGGTTATGTCGACAACAGCAGAGAGCAAGTGACACTGTCTGGCCAGTGGCCCCTGACCAATAGAATTTATGCTTTGGGACGCGTTGACTATTCCTTGCAAGAAAAGCGCTCCACCCAAACCATAGTGGGTCTGGAATATAAAGGCGATTGTTGCTGGACGGCGCGTACTGTGTTTCAGCGATATGCCGTATCGGCCCAGGACGTCAATACCGCCATATTTTTCCAGCTTGAGCTATCTGGACTGGGTTCCCTTGGGACCGATCCGATGGGTTTGTTGGGCAGAACGATTCCTACCTACGAGAACGTGATGCCGCCCATACCCCAAAAAACCACCTTCGAGAGGTATGAATAATGCGTAGTCTGCACACTAAACGCCGGCTAGCGTCTGTGTTGATCCCGATGCTTGGCGTTATGGCGCCTGGCTTTGCCTGGGGCGCCAATATGGCGCAAGCCCCTTTACCCAAGACTCAGGCGCAGAAATCGCCGCAGTTTGTCGACGGCATTGCCGCCGTGGTCGACAAGCATGTTATTACCCTTAACCAGGTCAATACCGAGGCGCGTGCCGCTGCTGCCGAACTGCAGAAACAAAAAATCGCCGTGCCCGATTATCCAACACTGCAAAAACAGGTTTTGCAGCGCATGATTACCGAAGAGCTGGTGCGCCAGGAGGCCGATCGCCAGGGTATTCGCGTGTCTGATGGCCAAGTGGATCAGGCGGTGAAAATGGTTGCGCAGCGCAACCGTATTTCTGTAGAAAAATTACGCCAGGAACTCGAGAAAACGGGAGTGGCCTGGCAAGACTATCTTGATAATTTGCGATCCGAAATTCGTCTGGATCAATTGCGTCAGCGCGCCGTTGACAGCACCATTGTAATTTCCGACGGCGATATCGATGCATTTCTAAAAAGCCAGGCGCGTCAGGGCGGCCAGTCGGCTGGCAGCCGGACGGCGGCGCAACCCGTGCCAACACCGCGTACGCAGCAGACGGGGCCCCAGGTGCTTGGGTTAGCGCAAATCCTGGTGCAAATTCCCGAGGGCGCTTCTGCGTCGCAAGTACAGGAATTGCGGAAAAAAGCCGAGGCTATTTTGGCCAAGGTGCGCGCAGGCTCCGACTTTGCCGGCGTTGCAGCAGCCTCTTCAGATGGCCCCAATGCGCTTAAGGGCGGAGAACTTGGCGTGCGTCCCGCAGGCGGGTGGCCCGACTTGTTCCTTCAGGCTACTCAAAATTTAAATGCGGGCCAGGTCAGCGGTATTGTTCAAAGCGGCAATGGCTTTCATATTTTAAAGGTGGTCACGCGCGGGCAGGCTGATGCACAAGGCGCACCGCCTGCAGCCAATGCAGGACCCAACCTGGATCGCGCTGCAGCGGTGCAACAGCAAGGCCCAATGATGGTTACGCAAACGCATGCGCGCCATATTTTGGTCAAGGTCACCAAAGTGGTTACCGACGAGCAGGCTCAAACACGTTTGGAGCAATTGCGCCAGCGTATTGAAATGGGCGAGAAATTCGACGATCTGGCCAAGCGTTATTCAGAAGACTCTTCGGCGCCGCAAGGCGGGGATCTGGGGTGGCTGACCCCGGGTGAAACCGTGCCCGCTTTTGAGCAGGCCATGGATGCGTTGCAGCCCGGCCAAATCAGCCAGCCCGTGCACTCGCCCTTTGGGTGGCATTTGATTATGGTTGAAGAACGGCGCACCAAAAATATGGAAGAAGAATTCAAGCGTATGCAAGCGCGGCAAATCTTGTTCCAGCGACGGGCCGAACCGGCCTTCGAAGACTGGCTGAACCGGCTGCATGGCGAGGCTTATATCGACAATCGGCTTGCTCCCGAAAACAACCGTCAGCGCCAGGCGCGTTAGGTTTATATGGCGCAACATCAGGCTCGCAAACGTTTCGGACAGCATTTTTTGGTTGATGAAGGGGTAACTGACGCGATTGTGCGCGCGATAGCGCCAAAATCAACCGAGACGGTTGTGGAAATTGGCCCCGGTTTATCGGCGCTGACCAAGCCGTTAATGTATTTGCTTGATCATTTGACTGTTGTTGAAATCGATCGGGATCTGGCTGCCCGGTTGCGGCGAGAGCATTCCACCGACCGATTAACCGTCGTGCAAGCCGACGCATTAACGGTGGATTTTTCAACATTGGGCAAGGATCTGCGTATTGTAGGTAACTTGCCCTACAATATTTCCAGTCCGCTATTGTTTCATCTTATGGCGTACGCCGGCCAAATCGTGGATCAGCATTTTATGCTGCAACGAGAGGTAATCGACCGGATGGTGGCTAAACCGTCAGCCTCCGACTATGGCCGCTTGTCGGTTATGCTGCAGTCGCGTTATAGCATGACTAAATTGTTCGACGTGCCGCCCGATGCGTTCGATCCGCCGCCCCGCGTTGTGTCGGCGGTGGTGCGCATGGTGCCGTTGCCCGATACCCGTTTGAAGCCTCAAAGTGACGCCGCGCTCGAGCAGGTGGTGGCCAAGGCGTTTGCGCAGCGCCGTAAAATGTTGCGCCGGGGTTTAGGTGACTGGAATATCCTTATCGACTGGGACGCCCTGGGCATCCCTAATACGGCGCGGGCGGAAGAGCTGTCGGTCGAACAGTTCATTATGCTGGCCGACACGCTGCATGCGGCCGGCGTCCTGAAGACCTGACTCCATTTCTAAATCAACCGTGAACTGTGTCGGCGCAGCAGTCGTATCAATGTACTGCGTGCGCTTCGCCTTCGTTTTTACAATTGATTTGGATTTTGGAAATGGAATAGCATGCCAATTGCGTAACGGTGTTTAGCCGAAAAACCAATAGCACACGGCAATCGATGCAAGCACACCGGCAAAGTCGGCTGCCAGGGCGCAGCCCACGGCGTGACGAGTGCGTTGTATGCCGACAGCGCCAAAATAGACGGCCAGAACATAAAACGTGGTTTCGGTGCTGCCCTGCACCGTAGCGGCAAGCAAGGCGGGGAAACTGTC
>DATCVA010000054.1:0-3838 GCA_036567205.1 Eoetvoesiella sp.
TGAATTGATTGCATGAAGAATTAGCCGTGCGGCCTCAAGCCCAAGTTCATGGTGCCTGATACGTACGGTAGTAAGCGGCGGGTCGACCATATCCATTAATGGCATGTCATTATGGCCAACAATGGACAAATGCCCCGGGCATTGCTGCCCCAGTTCCTTTAACGCGTCGTAGCAACCTAGCGCCACCAGATCATTCCCGGCCACAACAGCGGTCGTTTCAGGCGCCTGCCGCAGCAAGCTTAAAAGCGCCGACCTGCCCGCCTCGCGGGAATAGCCCGAGCTTTCGGTAACAAGGCATTTGGAGATATCCAGGCCCATGGCCTGCACAGCGTCGATAAACCCCAACCGCCGTGAATGCCCGGTAGATAGGTTATCGGGGCCTGCGATGTGCGCAATGTATTGATGGCCCAGCTCGGCCAGGTGAGCAACGGCCAACCGCATGCCGTAGTACTCGTCACTGACAATACATGACACCACCCCGCTTTCCTCGCTACGGTTTACCGTTACGACGGGTACACCCCGGCTGGCGCATTCCACAACCAAAGGATCCTCTCGCTTGGCCGTGGCGAAAACCAGGCCATCAACTTGTTGTCCCAGCAAACGATTAATTACAAAGCGCTGCTCGTCGTCATCCGTTCCAACGTTGGCAACAATAGCCAGATAGCCATGTTTGCGAAGACCCTCTTCAATCCCCATGAGTATGGGAGGAAAGACTGCATTAGTGATGTCGGGAAGAATGACGCCCACGACACTGGAGCGCCGCGTACGCAACGTCGATGCTGCACGATTTGGCCGATAGCCAATTTTTTTTGCTTCAGCCAGGATTCGTTTAGCCACATCCGCGCTAACCATCTTCCGAGTTTCGGGATTCATCACTCGGGAAACCGTCGATGAATGAACGCCTGCGGCCTTAGCCACGTCGCTGAGAGTCGGCGTTGTCCTGTTAGACATTCTTGAGGCTATGCCAAATACCGCGGTTTAGCAGCCAGGCGCAGACTGCATTTTTTATATATTCTTTACCCATGTGCTTGCTTAATTTTTGAATCCTGGTTGCATTTAAAACGACAATTCAAGATTTAACCAGAAAA
This sequence comes from Eoetvoesiella sp., assembly GCA_036567205.1. Lineage (GTDB taxonomy): Bacteria > Pseudomonadota > Gammaproteobacteria > Burkholderiales > Burkholderiaceae_B > DATCVA01. Next base: position 1,089 of record DATCVA010000054.1, read on the forward strand.
AGGAAAAAGAGGCGCGGCGGGCCCCAGCGCAATAACCAAAGCAACCAGCGCCATCAACACAAGCGGAAAGGCAAGTCTGTGCCAATCCGCCTCTTTTGCAAGCGTCCAGCAAACCCCTAGCAGCAACGCCCCAAGCATGACCATGCCGGCAAGCCGCGTGGCGCTAAACAGCCCCAGAATCAGGGCAAGCAACTCAAGCGCGCCAACCAGGTAACGGAACCACGCCGGAAACCCCCAGCGCTGAAACTCGTCGCGAATAAACGCCGGGCCCGTCAGGTTTAAATAAGCGGCGTGCGCGAACACGGCAGCCAGAAGCCACGAAAGCAAGACCACTACAAATTCAGTTGCATCAGCCAATGCGTTCCCTCCTGCCGCCGATCAAATCCAGCAGCACAGCGGCCAGCAGCACCACGCCCACAACCAAAGGTTGCCAGGTCGAAGGCACATTCAGCAGGTTCATGCCGTTGATTACCATGGCAAGAATAATGGACCCCAACACCGTACGAAACACACTGCCCACGCCGCCGAACAAAGACGTTCCACCAATGAGAACGGCCGCTATGGCGGGCAACAGCATGGGTTCGCCAATACCCGAGTCGGCCGCATTGACGCGCGCCAAATAGACCAGTGCTGCAATTCCCGCCGTCAGGCCGCTAAGGATATACACCGTCAGTTGCCGCTTCATCACTGGAATCCCGGAAAGACGGGCAGCAACGGGGTTGGCGCCAATCGCATAAAGTTCGCGCCCGTAGTTAAGCCCGTGCGTGAGCACCGTACAAAGGACAAGCACCCCACCCATCAGGTAAACGGGAATGGGCACGCCCAGGAAAAACCCCGTACCCAGTGCACGAAAGGCCGGCGGAAAACCATAAATTTCGTTGCCGCCCATGTAATAGAACGCCAGCCCTTGCAGAATCCACAACATGCCGTAGGTTGCGAGAAAAGGCGGCAATCGAAGCAAGGTCACGGCCAGCCCGTTCAACAACCCTACGCAGGTGCTGGACAACAAAGCGACGCTGGCGCCAAGCAATGGCGATCCGCCCGATTTCATGACGCCTGCGGCCAGGCAGGCCGACAACGTCAGGTTGGCCGCGACCGAGAGATCGAAACCGCCGGCCAGGATGACCAGGGTAAGCCCTGCGGCCAGAAGAAAAATCAGGCTGGCCTGACGCAACACATTCAAGATATTGCTGGCGGCTGAAAAACCTTCGGTTAGCGTTGCCAGCACGATGGCAATCAACAGAATCAGCGCAAAGCGGTAGACCAGGGCCATGGACTCGGCGGCAAATCGGTTTTGCAAGGTAGCGATGACACCCAAATGCCCGGTTAGTGTTGCTCCATTCATTTCGTGCGCCCCTTGCGTGTTTTGTTCCAGCTATCGATCAGAATGACCAACAGCACCAATATGCCGATGCTGACCATTTGCAACGAGGACTCGATGCCAAGCAGATTGAGCATATTGCGTAAGATACAAATCGTCAGCACCCCCATGACGGTGCCGAACAGCCAGCCGTCAGCCTTTTCGAAAGCGGTGCCGCCCAGAACCACAGCGGCAATGGCATCGAACTCCATGCCAATGGCGCCGGTCGGATGGGCCGAATTCATGCGACCCGTCAGCAACACGGCAGTGACCCCAACAACCAGGCCCGTCAGCGCGTAAATACCGATGTGATACAAATTAGTACGCACGCCAGCCAGCACCAAAGCATCGCGGTTGCCGCCAATGGCAAAAACGTACGTGCCAAAACGGGTGTGATAAAGCAGCACATGTGTCAGCAGCCAGCAACCCGCGGCAATCAGCACGGGCAAGGGGATGCCAGCTACCGAAGAAGCATAAAACGAGGAAATGGCAGGACCAAAACCGGCCACGGAATTGCCGTCGGTCAACACCAGGGCAGCCCCCTGCGCCACACCGAAGGTGCCCAGCGTTACTACGAAGGGTGGTAGCGCCAGCAAAGCCACCAGGGCCCCGTTAAACAGACCAAACGCCAGACCCACCAGCATGGAAAGACCTAAAGAAAACATAATCCCATGCCCCGCCACCAGCGACTGGGCCAGCACCACACTGCACAAACTGAGCAAGGCCCCCACCGAAAGATCCAGCCCTTCGCTCATAATGACCAGGGTCATCGGCATCGACAACATTAACAGAATGGATGCCTGCAAGCCGATATTGGTGAGATTGGGCGTAAGCGTAAATCCGTTTACCAGCAACGCCGAGCCAAGGGTAAGGGCAATACAGATAGCCACTATCGAAGGTAGCGGGCGCGATCTGCGCAGGACAGTCAAAGATACCGTCGTATTCATGACACAAAACTCCTTAAATGGCGAGGCGAAGAATGTTCTGTTCGCTCAGTTCGTTGCGCTCAAGCGATCCGGCTATTGCCCCTTCGCGCATGACATAGGCCCGATCGCATACGTGCACGATTTCAGCAAGCTCGGAACTGATCAGCAGCACCGCTGCGCCCTGCCCTACCAAGCCTTCGATTAAATTGAAGACTTCGGTTTTGGCCCCAATGTCGATGCCGCGCGTCGGTTCGTCGAAAATGAATAAGCGGCATCCAGCGCTAAGCCACTTTCCGATCACAATCTTTTGCTGATTGCCGCCGCTTAAGACGCGGGCCTGTCGATGCGGATCAGACGGGGAGATTCGCAGACTGGCGCTTAGCTCGCCCGCGCGGGAGCTGGCCTTTCCGGCCCCGTACCATCCTCGTGGAAACAACTTCCATAAGCTGGCTACCAAAAGGTTG
>DATCVA010000055.1:0-4994 GCA_036567205.1 Eoetvoesiella sp.
GATACCTTTACCTGCGCCCTTTTACGCCACAGTGCGTCGATGTTGGCGCGCCCCCCCGACTCGGCAACATCGGCGATACAACAGCCCGCCAGCAGCGCCTCGCCTAAAGTAGCGGGAGCACAATACTTTCCTTGCGAGAACTCGCCAATTACACGCAACCACGCCAGGCCAGCCCTGACCAAAGGCCAGTCGGCCAGCGACCGGGCCACGGCCACGTTATAGGCGAAGGCGACGCCTGAACCCTGCTTCGCCAGCCCCTGGCGCAACGCCCTTTGCGCCAGGGCCACATCCGTCTCCAGGCGCGAGGCAACAATGGCATAACGGCCTTCCGGGTTTTTTTGCAACTGAGCCGCAGCCCATTGCGCAGCCAGGCGCCATTCGGAATCCGGGTCCGAAGCCAAAACACGCTGTACGCTGGCGGCGCTGTGCTGTTCCGCCGTCAAGGTCAATACCTGAACCCCTTGCTCCTGCAACGCATCAATCAAGCCGGCAAAACGTGGAGATATTTCGTTGAATCCCGCCAGGACCAAGTGGCTGAACGGAAAAGACAGTTGCCGCCCTAAAATTGCCTGGCAAACGCGCTCATAGCCCAGATTACTGTCTTCCGCATCCAGTTCCAGCAGCCGCGCACGATACCGTTCACGCCAAAGACGGAACCGCTGATATTCACGGGTTTCGCTCTCCGGGGCGACCGTTAACTGCCACTCCGATAACAAACGATCCGCGTCCAGCGCCAAACGCGCCGCCTGACTCACGTCAAGCAGTACATGATCGGATTCAGCCTCGGCAATAATCTGTTGCCAAAGATAGCGGGCGCCGAAAGCATCGAGTGTGTGCGAGGCCAGCCGGGCGTCCGGCACAAACGACAGCTGCTCGCCCGCCTGCTGGATCCAGGCCGACAATGGCACAATATCGGGAAGCTGCATCACCCGGCGCTCATCATTGAGTCCAGCTGACAAGTCGGCAATAATATGGCGCGCATAGCGATTATTGACCGTCAGCACCAACGTCTCCAGACTATTCAAACGGGTGAGTTCAGTCAGGGAAACAGAAGCGAACGAGAATGTCATTGGTTTTAATATTTAACAAAAACAAGGAATTAAGGACCCTCTGAACAAGGCACTTTAACACCACTGCCCCAGCGTCCGGATTAAACTGATGCCATGATCAAACCATCAAAGAGATCTACGTCCGCTTCGTTGCCCAAGAACGGCAAAACAAACACGGCCTCCTTGCCAACCCGGGCGCCCGAGCTTAGCGGCTCAATCTGGTTTCGCTCCGGCGATCAGAACTGGGGCAGCCAGAAACGCATCGGCTTGCTGGCCGCGATTGGCCAAGAAGGTTCGATTACCGCCGCGGCAAAAAAATCGGGATTAAGCTACAAAGCCGCATGGGACGCGGTCGACACCATGAACAACCTGGCTGGCGAGCCGCTGGTGTTGCGCACTACCGGCGGGCCGCGCGGCGGCGGCGCAAGCCTGACAGCGCGAGCGGTCGAGCTTATCGCGCTTTATCAGGCATTAACCCGGGAACACGAACGCTTTGTAGCCATTTTAGCCAAAGCCGGTACCAACTCCACCGATAATCTTGAGCTTATTCAACACATGATGATCCAAACATCCGCCCGCAATAAGCTGGCAGGCATTGTCCGGCAAATAAAACAGGGCGCCGTCAACGACGAAATCATACTGGACATAGGCGGCGGTCAGGAGGTTGTCGCCTCGATTACCAAAGAAAGTGTACAAAGCCTGGGACTGGAGCCACACAAAAGAGCGTTGGCATTTATCAAGGCTTCGTCGGTTATTGTCGGCCTGCCCGGACAAGGCCTGAGGCTCTCAGCGCGCAACCAGCTAAGCGGCGTAATTAACCGTATTGTGCCGGGTGCTGTCAACGCAGAGGTCTGCATCGAACTCGAGCAAAACAGAGTTATCGCGGCCATTGTCAGTAACGAAAGCATCAAAACCCTGGCGCTAAAGGAAGGCGATCCGGCCATCGCCATATTCAAGGCGTCTAGCGTAATGCTAGGCGTGCTGGACTGAACTCATCCACCACTTTGCCATTGCCTATTTCAACAACGTGATCAGCCAACGCCAACGCATCATCCGGATCGTGTGTAATTAAAATCATGGGGATATCCAGACGCTGCTGCAGCGCGGCCAGCTCCAGACGGGTCTTGGCCTTTAATGTTGCATCAAGCGCAGCCAGAGGTTCGTCCAGCAACAATACATTGGGTCGCACAGCCAGTGCGCGTGCCAAGGCAACCCGTTGCTTTTGCCCCCCGGATATTTCGAACGGATAACTGTTGACAATACTTTCCAGCTCGAACGACGCAATCCATCGGCGAGCCTCATCGGGAATAAAGCCCCGCCCCGGATTGCGCCAACCCATTTTCAATCCGAAACATATATTCTGAACTACCGTCAAATGCGGGAACAAGTTGTAGTCCTGAGCCAAATACGCCACTTTACGCGCCTGCGCCGGCAAAAACACTCGCGCCGCGGAATCGAAAACAACCGTACCATTAAGCACGATGCTTCCGCTATCGGGTCTCATCAAGCCAGCAACAGCCTGTACGGTAAGCGTCTTGCCTGAGCCCGAAGGGCCCAGCAGGGCCACCCGCTTCCGGGCCGTATTGAACGCCATATCCAGCGCGAACTGACGCCCGCCTGAAACGATATTGCGCTTGATTTGAACACTGATGCTCATACCCGCCCCCGTAAGCCGGCCCTGCGCGAATGCGCCGGCACCAGGCGGCCCGCCAACAAAAGCACAACAACACAGGTGAATGAAACAATCAGGACCAAGGTAGTAGCCAGGCTGTCATTGCCCGCTTGAACTGCCTCATAAATGGCGATCGATAACGTTTGAGTGCGCCCGGGTATGCTGCCGGCGATCATCAACGTGGCCCCAAACTCGCCCAGAGCCCTTGCAAATGCCAGTAACACGCCGGCCAGTATCCCGCGTAAGGCCAACGGCAGCGTCACCCTGAAAAACACAGCCAGGTCGCTGACACCCAGTATGCGGGCAGCATCCTCGATTTGCGGATTAACGTCTTGAAAAGCAGCACGCGAGGACTTCAAAACCAACGGAAACGCCACAACCGTCGCGGCAATTACCGCCCCCTGCCAGGTAAAGACAAGTTCAATGCCCCAGCCGGCCAGCACTTCGCCCAGCCAGCCCCGGCGCCCAAGCAACACTAACAGGTAATATCCAATAACCGTGGGCGGCAACACCATGGGCAAGGTAAGAATCGAGTCTACAAGATCGCACCAAGGTGTACGCCAGCGCGACAATCCGTACGCAACAGCAACCCCAAGCAACGTTCCAAAAAATGTGGCCCACCCGGCAACCTTCAACGACAACAACAGAGGTATGGTCAGCTCATTCATTATTCAATGCTGACGGCATCACGGTTGCTTGAAACCATATTTGGCCAAGATGGCCTGGCCTTCAGGCGACAATATAAACGCAAGGAACTGCCTGGTTTCGGGTTTGGTCACTTCCTGCGAAGCCAAGGCTATCGGATACAACACCGGGGTAGGGGAAGCCAAACGCTGCACCACTTTGACCTTGGCCGGCATAATGGCCGCATCCGTAGCAAACACAAAACCCGCATCGACTTCACCGCGTGTAACATAGTCCAGGGCCTGACGCACATTCTGCGCCAGTATCAGTTTATCTTGAAGCCCCCGCCAGGCGCCGGCCTGCTTCAGCGATGCCTCGGTATAACGCCCTACCGGCACTGAAGCCGGATTACCCAGGGCAATCCGTTTAACTTGCACCTTGTTTAAATCACTCAGCGACCGGATCCCAAGCTCACTATCGCCTGGCACGATCATAACCACTTCATTCTGCGCAAAATCCACGCGCGTCGACGCCTGAACCGCCTTTGCAGCCACGGCTTTATCCATTGACGTCTGATCGGCTGATGCAAACACGTCAACAGGCGCACCATTGATAATCTGCTGCAAGACCACGTCCGACGCACCAAAATTCAATAAGATTCTAGAGCCGGGGTGCGCGCTCTGAAACTGTTCCGCCACTGCTTTAAAGGCATTAGTCAAGCTGGATGCCGCCGAAACAAGCACTTCGCCCGCTGCCGCCATCGGCGGCCAGAACCCCAGGCAAAACATTCCCGTGGCAACTGCAAGTTTAAAGCTCATGGCGTTCCCTTGACTGCTGTCCATATGCGTCCGATATCAAACTGCTCCTGGTGCTGATAACGAACCAACGACCGTAATATACCTAGGTACATAACGGTCGTCAAACATCGGCAAAACCAGGCATTTGCCGCAACCCCCACGCAAGGGCTAAGATTCCCGCTATCGCTTCCTTATTCAACTGGTCACCGCTTTGGCATTTTCCCCGCCCTCTTCAATTGATACATTTCTGGACGCCGTCTGGCTCGAAGACGGACTGGCGGAAAATACGCTCTCAGCCTACCGGCGCGATTTGACAGCGTTCGCACTATGGCTGGAAAGCAAAGTAAAAAAAAATATTGACCAGGCCCAGGCGGCTGACATTCAAGACTGGTTTATTGCGCGACACCCAACATCCAAAGCCACCACAGCCAACCGGCGCCTGGCGGCCTTGCGCCGCTATTACTTATGGGCTTTGCGCCATGGCCGTGTCAGCAGCGATCCATGCCTGACGCTACGCGCAGCCAAACAAGCGGCGCGCTTCCCCAAAACCCTGTCCGAGGATCAGGTCGATGCCTTGCTTCAGGCGCCCGACGAACGCACCCCCCTGGGTTTACGCGATCGAGCCATGCTCGAAACCCTGTACGCCACAGGCTTGCGTGTAACCGAGCTGATTAACCTTAATGTGCTGGATGTCAGCCTGAATGAAGGCGTGATACGCGTCACAATGGGCAAAGGCGGAAAAGACCGCCTGGTCCCTCTGGGCGGCGAAGCCATACACTGGATCGACCAGTATTTGACCGGTGCCCGCATTGCACTGCTGGGTCCGCGCCGCTGCGATGCCCTATTCATAAC
>DATCVA010000056.1:0-9700 GCA_036567205.1 Eoetvoesiella sp.
CGACGACGCCGGATCGCCGCCGTTTTTAGGCAGGCGCGACTCAAGAGTGTCGGCCAGGCGTGTCAAGATGGCGGCGGCAGCGGGATCAAGGTCAGTCATTTTTAATGCTTTGTATTTGAAGAAAACGTTTTGTCAGTTTAATTCCATGCCTGAGTCAACCGTGAACTGTGTGGGCGCAGCAGCCATACAAACGTACGGTCTGCGCTTCGCCTTGGTGTTCACCATTGATTTGGACATGGAACAACTATAAACCAATGCTAAGGCAGGCTTTTAACACCGCCCCACGCTGTTACTTATAAATAAGCTCCGGGTCTTTCAAAACCGGGTCCGTAATCGTCCAGGAGGCCGCTTCCGAGTCGCCATCAAGACGCCTGAAAAAGCAGCTTTCCCTACCTGTATGACACGCAATGCCGCCCTTTTGTTCAACCTTCAACAAAATAACGTCGCCATCGCAATCCAGGCGGATTTCGTGCACGATTTGCTGATGACCGGATTCTTCGCCCTTGCGCCATAGGCGCTTACGTGAACGCGACCAATACACGGCACGTTTCGTCGTGGCAGTTTCAGCCAGCGATTCGGCATTCATCCAGGCCACCATCAAGATGACGCCGGTGCCGGCATCTTGAGCAATGGCGGGGATCAGGCCGCTATCGTCGAATTGGACGTCGTTGATCCAGCTGGCATCGCTCATGCCGGCAACCGTACTTTAATACCCTGGCGGGCCATAAATTCTTTGGCTTCGCGTACGGTGTATTCGCCGTAGTGAAAAATGCTGGCCGCCAGCACAGCGCTGGCGCGCCCGGTAGTTACCCCGTCGGTCAAGTGCTGCAAGTTGCCCACTCCGCCGGAAGCGATCACGGGAACAGGCACCGCGTCGGACACGGCGCGGGTCAGCTCCAGGTCGAAGCCTGACTTGGTGCCATCGCGGTCCATGCTGGTCAGCAAAATTTCGCCAGCTCCGTAACTGGCCATTTTTTGAGCCCACTCGATGGCGTCAATACCGGTGGCCTTGCGCCCGCCGTGCGTAAAAATTTCCCACTTCGGCGGCTCGTTGGGCGCCGAAGTGCGGCGCGCATCAATGGCCACCACAATGCATTGCGAGCCGTGGTAGTCGGCGGCCGCCCGGACAAGTTCGGGGTTGGCCACCGCCGCGCTGTTCATCGAGATCTTGTCGGCGCCCGCGTTGAGCAGGCGCTGGATATCGGCTACCTGGCGTACGCCGCCGCCCACAGTTAGCGGAATAAAAACCTGAGAGGCTACCGCTTCGATAATAGGCAGAATCAGGTCGCGGTTGTCGCTGGTGGCGGTAATGTCCAGAAACGTCAGTTCGTCGGCCCCTTGCTCGTTGTAGCGCTGGGCGATTTCGACCGGGTCGCCGGCGTCGATCAGGTCGACAAAGTTAATGCCCTTTACGACGCGCCCGGCGGTAACGTCCAGGCATGGAATAATACGTCGCGTCAGGCTGGTGTCGTCAAGTTTGGAGTCTGCAGTGATCATGCTGTGCCGTATTCATCCGCAAATTCTTGCGCAGCGGCGAAGTCCAGCGTGCCTTCATACAGGCTACGCCCTAAAATCGCCCCTTCAACGCCCTGGTCTTCGACCGCGCACAGCGCTTCGATGTCACGCAAATCGGTTACGCCGCCCGACGCAATGATAGGAATGCTGACATGTTGCGCCAGTTTAACGGTGGCTTCGATGTTGACGCCCGAGAGCATGCCATCGCGGCCGATATCGGTGTAAATAATGGATTCGACGCCGTAGTCTTCGAATTTACGCGCCAGGTCGAACACGTCGTGGCGGGTAAGTTTGCTCCAGCCATCGGTGGCTACTTTACCCTCGCGCGCATCCAGGCCCACAATAATATTGCCGGGAAAGGCGCTACAGGCATCGCGTAAAAACCCAGGGTCTTTCACGGCGGCCGTGCCAATAATGACGTACGAAATGCCGTTGTCCAGATAACGTTCAATCGTGTTCAGGTCGCGAATGCCGCCACCGATCTGAACCGGAATGTCGTCGCCCACGGCGCGAATGATTGCTTTGATTGCCGCCTGGTTTTTAGGAACGCCAGCCACAGCGCCGTTCAGGTCTACCAAGTGCAAGCGCCGGGCCCCCTGGTCGAACCACTGGGTTGCCATTGCCGCCGGGTCTTCCGAGAAGATGGTGGCATCGTCAAGGTCACCTTGGCGTAAACGCACGCAGTGCCCGTCTTTGAGGTCGATAGCAGGAATAAGGAGCATGATCGAAGTTCGATAAAAACAGATGTTGAAAAAATAAACGTTAGCCGGGCCTTACGGCTTCCAGTCGACAAAATTTCGATATAAACGCAGACCCGCGTCGGCGCTCTTCTCTGGGTGAAACTGTACGGCAAAAATGTTATCGGCCGCAATCGCACAAGTAAAGCTTACCCCGTAATGGGTTTGACCGACAGTCAGGGCCGGATCAATCGGCTCTACATAATAGCTGTGCACGAAATAAAAGTGGGTGTTGTTGTCGATACCAGCCCATAGCGGGTGCGGCTTGACCTGTTGCACCCGGTTCCACCCCATGTGCGGTACTTTTAATAGCTCGTGTTCGCTGCCATGGTTGGCGGCCGACGCATAATGCGGACCGGCGAAGCGCTTTACCTGGCCAGGGAAAATATTCAGGCAAGTGGTGTTGCCTTCTTCGCTTTGGGAAAACAGCATTTGCTCGCCGACGCATACGCCCAGCAAAGGTTTGGTTCTGGCCGCCTGAATTACGGCGTCTCGCAGGCCCGATTCGTTCAATGTACGAATGCAGTCAGGCATTGCGCCTTGGCCCGGGAACACAACACGTGAAGCATTCTCGATTTCGTGCGAAGTACGGCAAATTTTGACGTCGGCGTCAGGGGCGGCGGCTTGCAGGGCACGCGCTACAGAATGGAAATTGCCCATTCCGTAATCAACAATGGCGATAGTATTCACGATGAATGGGGGATAACGAGTTAAAGAACGCCTTTTGTTGACGGCACCGCGTCGCCCATGCGTGGGTCTACTTCGATGGCCATGCGCAGTGCGCGTCCAAATGCTTTAAATACGGTTTCGCATTGGTGGTGCGAGTTCGTGCCGCGCAGGTTGTCGATATGCAGCGTAACCAGAGCGTGATTAACGAAGCCTTGAAAGAATTCGCGCGTTAAATCGACGTCGAACTGGCCGATATGCGAGCGCGTAAAGGGTATATGGTATTCCAGTCCGGGCCGCCCGGAAAAATCGATCACGACGCGCGACAGGGCTTCATCCAGCGGTACATACGAGTGGCCATAACGACGCAGGCCGGCTTTGGTGCTGCCCACGGCTGCGGCAAAGGCCTGGCCCAGGGTAATACCCACGTCCTCGACCGTATGGTGGTCGTCGATATGGGTGTCGCCGTCGCATTTGATATCCAGATCGATCAGGCCGTGGCGTGCGATTTGATCAAGCATGTGATCCAGAAAAGGCACGCCCGTATTAATGGTTTGGCGGCCAGTGCCATCCAGATTGATGGCAACTCGAATACGGGTTTCATTCGTATTCCGGGTAATGTCAGCAGTACGCATGGTCAGGACTTCAACTCGGTAAAAACGGTGGTTAGGACCCTTGTGGGTTTAATCGGTATTCGGCGCTGGCCGCGTGGGCTTGCAAGCCTTCGCCATAAGCCAGATGCGCAGCGACGCGGCCCAGGGTTTGCGCGCCAGCCTGCGATACGTTGATAAGGCTGCTGCGCTTTTGGAAATCATACACGCCCAGCGGTGAAGAAAACCGCGCGGTGCGCGACGTGGGCAAAACGTGGTTGGGACCGGCGCAATAGTCGCCCAGCGATTCAGAGCTATATCGACCCATAAAAATGGCGCCGGCGTGGCGGATTTTGTCGGCCCATTGCCCGGGCTGCTCGGTTGAAATTTCCAGGTGTTCAGGAGCTATGTCGTTGGCAATGGCGCAGGCCTCGTCCAGGTCTTGGACCAGAATCAGCGCGCCGCGTGCGCCCAGGCTGGCGCGAATAATATCCGCGCGAGGCATGGTGGGCAACAGGCGCTCGATGGCAGCTTCGACGTCGTCCAGGTAGGACGCGTCAGGGCATAGCAAAATGGCTTGTGCAAGCTCGTCGTGCTCGGCTTGCGAGAACAGGTCCATCGCGATCCAGTCGGCGGGTGTTGAGCCATCGGCAATGATCAGGATTTCGCTGGGACCGGCAATCATGTCGATGCCTACCGTGCCATACACGCGGCGCTTGGCGGCGGCCACATAGGCATTGCCGGGACCGACTACCTTGTCGACGGCGGCAATGGTTTCAGTGCCATAGGCCAAAGCGCCCACGGCCTGCGCGCCGCCAATCGCCCAGGCGCGATCGACGCCGGCGATGGCCGCGGCGGCCAGAACTATGGGGTTACGCACGCCGTTGGGCGTAGGTGTGACCATGATTACTTCGGGCACGCCGGCTACTTTGGCGGGAACGGCATTCATAAGCACCGATGACGGATAAGCGGCTTTGCCACCGGGCACATATAGCCCAACGCGATCGAGCGGGGTGATTTTCTGGCCCAGCACCGTGCCGTCGGCCTCAGTGTAGGTCCAGGTTTGGGCGCGCTGATGCTCGTGGTACACACGCACGCGCTCGGCGGCGGTTTCAAGCGATTCGCGCTGATCTTTGGGCAGCGCATCAAGCGCGGCCAGCCATTCGCTGCGTGGTATTTCCAGCGCAGCCACAGTGGTAGCGGACAGTTTGTCGAAGCGTTCCGTGTATTCAAGTAGCGCGGCGTCGCCACGCTGTTGCACGTTTTTAAGCACCTCAGCCGTAACGCGTTCGATGGATTCATCTTGCGATGCATCGAATGCAAGCAGGGTGCGCAGTGTTTGCGTGAATTTATCCGAGCGAGTGTCTAAGCGTTTAATGAGAGGCATAGGTATACCTTACCTTAGTTCGCCGAAGCGCGTGCAAAGGCGTCAATCAAGGGTTGCAGCGCGGCCGAACGCGTTTTCAGCGAGGCCTGGTTAATAATCAGCCGCGACGAAATTTCGACAATATCTTCTACGGCCACCAGATGGTTGGCCTTTAACGTATTGCCGGTGGAGACCAGGTCGACAATGGCGTCGGCCAGGCCGACCAGCGGCGCCAGCTCCATCGAACCGTACAGCTTGATCAGGTCCACATACACGCCCTTGCGTGCAAAATGCTCGCGCGCGGCCTGTACATACTTGGTGGCGACGCGCAAACGCGAACCCTGAAGTACGGCCGCTTCGTAGTCGAACCCTTCCCGCACAGCGACGCACAGGCGGCATTTGGCAATGTTCAGATCAATGGGTTGATACAAACCGCCCGAACTGGTGGCCGCGTGCTCGAACATTACGTCTTTACCGGCTATGCCGAAATCGGCGGCGCCGTATTGCACATAGGTGGGTACGTCGGAAGCACGCACGATAATCAGGCGCAGGCCCGGATCGCTGGTCGGCAAAATAAGCTTGCGCGACGACTCGGGGTTTTCCGTTACGTGCACGCCCGCGGCAGCCAGCAAAGGCAGGGTTTCTTCAAAAATCCGCCCTTTGGACAGGGCCAGCGTTAAAGGTTTTTCGATGCGTTCGCTCATGCGTTCTCTTTGCTCAGGCGCTGGATATTGGCGCCAACCGAGCGCAGCTTGTGTTCCATGCGTTCGTAGCCGCGGTCAAGGTGGTAGATACGTTCCACAGTGGTGTCGCCCTGGGCGGCCAGCCCGGCAATGACCAGGCTGGCTGACGCGCGCAGGTCAGTTGCCATGACCGTTGCGCCCGACAGCGCCGGCACGCCGGTAACCACCGCCGTGTGGCCGTCAATGTCGATTTGTGCCCCCATGCGGCCCAGTTCCTGAACGTGCATGAAACGGTTTTCGAAAATGTTTTCGACGACAACCGAAGTGCCGTCGGCAATGGTATTAAGCGCCATTACCTGCGCCTGCATGTCGGTGGGGAAGGCCGGGTATTCGTAAGTTCTGAAACCAACGGCCTTGGGGCGTTTATCCATCGCGCAACGGATCCAGTCGGGGCCGCACTGAATGGTCAGGCCGGCTTCTTCAAGCTTGTCGATAATGGCGCCCATGGTGCCGGGCGCCGCGCGGCGCAGCATGATTTCGCCCCCTGTTGCGCCGACCGCGCACAGAAAGGTGCCCGCTTCAATCCGGTCAGCCACAATCTGGTGTTCTGCGCCGTGCAGGCGCTCGACGCCGTTAATGACGATGCGATCGGTGCCATGGCCCTGAATACGGGCTCCCATTTTAATGAGCAGCTCGGCCAGGTCCGAGATTTCGGGTTCGCGTGCGGCATTTTCCAGGACGGTCTGGCCTTCGGCCAGTACGGCCGCCATCATCAGGTTTTCCGTGCCGGTGACGGTGACCATGTCGGTGCGGATCGAAGCGCCCTTAAGACGTTTGGCCTTGGCAATGACAAAGCCGTGTTCGATCTTGATTTCGGCGCCCAGTGCCGCCAGCCCTTTAATGTGCTGGTCGACCGGCCGCTGGCCGATGGCGCAGCCGCCCGGCAGGCTGACCTTGGCTTCGCCGAAGCGAGTCAGCAGCGGGCCAAGCACCAAAATCGACGCACGCATGGTTTTCACCAAATCGTACGGCGCTTCCACGCTATTGACCTGATCGGCCGTTAACGTGACTACATCGTCGCCATTGCGTTGCGCTTGCACGCCCATTTGTCCAAGCAAACGCAGCGTGGTGCCAATGTCTTTCAAAGCAGGAACATTGGTTAGCGTAAGCGTATCGGCCGTAAGCAGGCTGGCGCACAAAATAGGCAGGGCAGCGTTCTTGGCGCCCGACACGGTAATTTCGCCATTCAAGCGGTTGCCGCCGGTGATTAAAAGCTTATCCATTGGGGGTGGCCTTGTGTTCTGCGGGGGTCAGGGTGCGCATCGACAAGGCATGGATTTCGGCTTTCATGCGTTCGCCCAGCGCGGCATAGACCAGTTGGTGGCGTGCGATAAGGCGTTTGCCCTCGAAAGCCGGGCTTACGATAATGGCTTCAAAGTGCGAACCGTCGCCCTGCACTTCAACGTGTTCACAGGGCAGATTGTCGGCAATGTACTGACGAACTTGTTCGGGGGTAGGCAACATAATCATTAATTCCGTAATTTATAGCCGCTGGCTAAAAGCCGTAGCGTATACAGGCACAGCGCGGCAAACACGCCAGCTACAACGGCCAGGCTTTGCCACGGCGAAACATCCGATACCGAAAAAAAGCCGTAGCGAAAACCGTCGATAGTATAAAAAATGGGATTCCAGCGCGACACGGCTTGCCAGAACGGAGGCAGGCTATGGATCGAATAAAACACACCCGATAAAAACGTGGCCGGCATAATAAGGAAGTTCTGGAACATGGCTAGCTGGTCGAACTTCTCGGACCATAGCCCCGCAATAATGCCCAGAGTGGCCATAATTCCGCAAGACAGCACCGCGAATGTCAGAACCCAGAAGATATTGGCTGCGGGCAAGGGCGTGAAGAACAGCGCCACCAGCCAGATACAAGCCCCAACACATAAACCGCGCGCAATCGCCGCCAGCAAATAGGCGCCGAAAATCTCGCGGTGCGACAGCGGCGGCAACAGCACAAAAACCAGGTTGCCGGTAATGCGGCTTTGAATCAACGATGACGACGGGTTGGCAAATGAGTTTTGCAACATGCTCATCATCATCAGGCCAGGAATTAAAAACGAGGTGTAAGGCAGAGTGTTGTATACCTGTACGCGTCCTTCAAGAACGTGTGCAAATACCAGCAGGTAAAGCAAAGCCGTTAAAACCGGCGCGGCAACAGTCTGGAAACCTACTTTCCAGAAACGCAAAAGCTCTTTGCTAAGCAATGTGGAAAAACCCGAGCCCAAATCAGTGCGCGGTTGAATCATGGGCGTACTCATAGAGATGCTCCGGTACAGGGCGTTGGCGCTTGCCATTGAAATTTGCGGGTGCCGATCATAGCGTTGCCGTCCCGAGTTCCGTCATTTCGTCTTCATGATTCATAATGCGTACAAAGGCATCTTCCAGGTCGGCTCCGCCAACCCGCGCCAGCAAGGCCTGTGTAGTGTCCAGCGCCACAACACGGCCAGCCTTAAGCATGGCGATACGCCCGCACAGCGCTTCGGCCTCTTCCAGGTAATGCGTGGTCAGCAAAATAGTGTGGCCTTCTTTATTCAGGCGCGAAATAAACTCCCAAAGAGTGCGGCGCAGATCGACATCAACCCCAGCCGTCGGCTCATCCAGAATAATCACCGGGGGCCGATGCACCAGCGCCTGCGCCACCAGCACACGCCGCTTCATGCCCCCCGACAGCGCGCGCATATTGTTGTCTGCCTTGTCGCTTAGCCCCAGATTCGCCAGAATCTCGTCGATCCAGTCGTCGTTATGACGCAAGCCAAAGTAGCCGGACTGCAAGCGCAAGGTTTCACGCACCGTAAAAAACGGATCGTAGACGAGTTCCTGCGGCACCACGCCCAGCGAACGGCGCGACTGCTTGTAATCGGTAATGACATCATTACCGCAAATACGAGCGCTGCCCGACGTGGCGCGCGCCAAACCCGCCAAAATAGAGATAAGCGTAGTTTTGCCAGCCCCGTTAGGCCCCAGCAAGCCAAAAAACTCGCCATGCTCGACCGTCAGGCTGACATTGTTAAGTGCCTGGAAGCCTTTATCGGGGGGCGAGGAGGAGAGCCATTTTTTCCAGCCACCAGAGCGGGGCGGATAAATTTTTGAAATATTTTCTAGGGTAAGCGCAGACATAATAAATAAATGGCTGGCCCACTATTGAGCCAAGCCTTTCATTATATAAGCGAATCGGAAAAGAAGGCCGTCTTATCCATTTCCACATCAACCGCGAGCTGTGTCGGCGCAGCAGCCGTATAAAAGTACTGTCTGCGCTCAACACTCAACAATCCGTTCCATCCGGCGGGTTGGGCGCTGCATAGGCTGGTGAATTCGCAGGCGCCGGTCAGGCAGTTCGTATCAGGGGTGCAAGATCGCGCCTGTTCGACCCGGACGCTTGATGATAATCCGGGGGATTATCATCCCGGGGAGTTCGCGATCGCCCTGATATGAACTGTCTGGCCGGGAAGTCACGGCAAAGCCGTGACCGCCAGCGGTAAACCCAGCCTATGCAGCGCCCGGCCCGCCGGTTAAGAACCAAGACCGTTACCGAACGCAAAAATTCCTACTTATTCTTCTCATTCAAAGCCGCAATCAACCCATCAATCCCGTTCTGCGAAATTTGCTGCGAAAACTGATTGCGATAATTCTGAATAAGCCAAATACCCTCAACATTCAGATCGTAAATCTTCCAGCCAGCATCCGTCTTCTCCAGCCGATAATCCACAGCTAAAAGCGGACCATTATGCTGCGTAAACGTAGAGCGAACCACCACATCAGTCGCACTCACATCACCCCGGAACGGCAGAATATTAAGCGCAGCAATCTTGTGGACATCCGACAACGCGCCACTGTAAGTGCGAATAAGCGTGCCTTTAAAAGCTTCAACCAAATCTTTCTTCTGCTGCGCAGTCGCTTTGCGCCAGTTCTGACCAGCCGCCAGACGCGTCGTCTTTTCCAGATCGACATAAGGCAGCACATACTGATTGACCAGCTCATTGATGCGCTTCAAATCCCCCTTTTGGGCATTAGCATCATTACGTACCGCCTGCAGTGCATTATTCCCAACCACCTGCACGAAATCATTAGGAGCCGCCTTGG
>DATCVA010000057.1:0-7446 GCA_036567205.1 Eoetvoesiella sp.
AACGCAGACATGGCCATGAACGGACTGCACGGAAATCCGATGCGCGGCCTATTGCCACTGGGACGCTACAGCGTATGGGTCAGTGGAGATGCTGGCCGCCAGAACGGCGACCAGTACGACGCCAAGCAGGGCATCGCCGAGTTAGGTTTTGCCAAAAGCCTGACCGCGAATCTGCAATTTAGTATCGCACTCGGGCACAATTATCGTCGCGAACATACCGGGCTGGGCGATACAACAACCTTGCGCAGCACATACGTATTACCAGAGCTAACCTACAAACTGCCCGACACTTCGCTGCATGCGACCGTCAGTGGCTATTACTCAGATGGCGACATGGAGATCAAGCGCACGTATCTGAATGCCGGCACGTCCGCCCAATCGCAGGGCAAACCGAATGTCTCTACAGCCGGAGCCCGGCTGCGCATTGACTGGCTCAACGCGGCCAGCTGGGGTCGAACCGCATTCACGCCCTACGCGAGCCTGACCTATATGCAAACCAGGCTGGATGGCTACAGCGAAAAAGGCGGGGGCTTTCCTGCACAATGGGACAGTCGTCGTGAACATGCGACAACAGCTCGTGTTGGCGTAGACGCGGTTTATCCCCTCAATGATAAAGTGAATGTTCTAGGGCGCCTGGAGGCCGCACACCGTTTCCAAGGCGAGGGCGCCAAGGCACAGGGCCAGGTGATAGGCCTCTATGGCTTTACGCTCGATGGCCAACGCGACAAACGCAACTGGCTGCGCGCCGGATTAGGCCTTGAAAGCAAACTACTGGGCGGCATAGGGGCCGTAATGCTCAATACCACCACCCAAGGCAGCGAGTCTTCCTATTGGGTCAATGCCAGTTACCGCTGGGTATTCTGAGTCGACGGTCGGTGCACCGGCAATGGTAAAGGCGCCGGTGCGAAGGACGTTGGCGCGGCAGCACCCCAATCACGGTGTTAACATCGAATCCATCGTCGGCATGCCAGCCGGGCCTTAGCAGAACCTATTCCATCGGAGCGCACAACCTTGAAATACCGCAAACTTGGCCACACAGACCTTGAGGTCAGTCTGATCGGTCTGGGCACCATGACCTGGGGCGAACAAAACACCGAATCCGAGGCCCACGAGCAGATCGATTACGCCTTGTCGCACGGGGTGAACCTGGTGGATGCCGCCGAAATGTATCCTGTGCCGCCCAAACCCGAGACACAAGGACGCACAGAAACGTATATTGGCACCTGGCTGGCCAAAACGGGGCGACGCAAGGACATCGTGCTGACCAGCAAGGTCTCGGGCCCCGCCACCGACCCAAAACGCCCTGGCCATATTCGTAGCGGCCAGACGCATCTGGATCGCAAGAATATGACCGAAGCGCTGGACGCCAGCCTGAAGCGCCTGCAAACCGATTATCTTGATCTGTACCAATTGCACTGGCCGGATCGCACCACAACCACATTCGGCCGTCCCGGCTACCCCTGGAAGGATGATGCCTACACGGTGCCCATCGAGGAAACCCTGGAAGTGCTGCAAGACTTCGTCAAAGCCGGCAAGGTGCGCCATATCGGGGTGTCCAACGAAACGCCTTGGGGCGTGGCGCAATACCTGAAACTCGCCGAAACGCGAAATCTGCCCCGCATCGCATCCATTCAAAACCCTTACAGCCTGCTCAACCGCAGCTACGAGAACGGCCTGTCGGAGTTCAGCCACCTGGAAGGCCTGGGGCTGCTGGCCTACTCGCCGTTGGGCATGGGTGTACTGGCGGGCAAGTATCTGAACGGAGCGCGCCCAGAGGGCGCCCGCATGACGCTGTTCACGCGTTTTGACCGCTACATGAAGCCTCAGGCCGAACGCGCTGCGGCCGAATATGTGCAACTGGCACGCGATTCGGGCTTGTCGCCTGCAACCATGGCCCTGGCGTTCGTAAACCAGCAGCCTTTCGTCATCAGCAACCTGATGGGCGCAACTCGTCTTGACCAGTTGAAAGAAAACATTGACAGCGTCGCGGTTACGCTACCGGAAGAGGTAATGAAAGCCATCGGGGCCATCCATCAACGTTGCCCGAACCCCGCGCCATGATTGACGGATAAGTAATGCTGGGCTGGGCACCAGAACGGTAGTTCCAAGCGCTCGGGCCAACAGCACGATTTCATGAGCCTGCTGACGCGCCGGGTAATGCAGCGGCTCTGAAAAAACAAGAGTCCTTGTACGACAAGGGCTTTCATGGAATCCATTGGTCGGGGCGACAAGATTCGAACTTGCGACTCCTGCGTCCCGAACGCAGTACTCTACCAGGCTGAGCTACGCCCCGACGCTCTTATCTATCGCGGTCCACCGCGAATGAACAAAATTCTAGCAAAGATTTTTGATAGACGGAATCAGGATAATCGGCTAGTGCCTGTTTGGCTAGTTGCGCTTCGGCGATAGCAGCCTGGCGAGTGAATTCAATGGCATCGGTATCGCGAATGGCGTGTGCAACGGCTTCGAAATCGGCCTCGCCGGTTTCAATCGCACTCTTGATCAGTTGTTGCTGCGCTGCCGTACCGACTTCCATGACCCTGATCAAGGGCATGGTGGGCTTGCCTTCACGCAGATCATCGCCCACGTTCTTGCCCAGAGCACCGGCGTCGCCGCTGTAATCAAGGACATCGTCAATTAACTGAAAAGCGGTACCGACATGGCGGCCGTACGCGGCTGCAGCCGCTTCTTGCTGTGGGGTTGCCCCGGCCACGACGGCCCCGACATGCGCTGCGGCCTCGAATAATTTAGCGGTTTTATAGCGTACAACCTGCAAATAGCGCTCTAGAGAGACATCGGGATCGTGCACATTCAGAAGCTGCAGGACCTCGCCCTCGGCAATAACCGTTGTAGCGCCCGACAGAATTGTCATGGCCGGCATTGACTGGGATTCGACCATCATTTCAAAGGATCGCGAATACAGGTAGTCGCCCACCAGGACGCTGGCCGCATTGCCATAAACGGCGTTGGCGGTGCTGCGCCCCCGCCGTAAATCGGACTCGTCCACGACGTCGTCGTGCAAAAGCGTAGCGGTGTGAATAAACTCGACCACCCCGGCCAGTAAATGGTGATTGGAGCCGCTGTAGCCCAATGCTTTTGCCACCAGAAGCAACGTTGCCGGGCGCATGCGTTTGCCGCCTGCGCCGACGATGTAGTCGCCGATGGTACGAATCAGGACGACGTCAGAATTTAAGCGTGCGCGAATTACCGCATCGACCGCTTTCATATCGTCTGTAATGGGGGCAATTAACTCGGCGATGTTCAAAAGGGAGTCCGGGTTTAAAGTTGGCCGTAAGGCTCGGTAAACAGGCCGCAGCCCTGTCAACCATAAAAACCGGCAACACAGATTTACCCACAGCGAAACTTCACGTTGGCAAACCGCGAGTCCAGGCATTGGGACGGTTAACAAGGCCAGTGCGGATCAGGGTGAGATTATACGGTTTCGCACCGCCGGAAGCGAACCGGGCGCAGTGGCAACACAACGAGCTATAAAAAAATGGTGATAATAGCGGATGTCCCGCCTTTATTTACTTCGGAGAAAAATGTGAGTGCCACCGACCTGACTACGCTTATCAGCCGCGCCGAACGCGTTTTGGCGCAACTCGAGGCGTGGTTGCCCCCGGCCCCGCCCGAAGTAGACTGGTCGGCGCATGCCTTTCGGTGGCGCAAGCGCGGCGCGCGCGGCTGGCTGGATGCGGTTCAGCACATTTCCCACATCGGCGTGGAAGACCTGCAGCATATCGATCGGCAAAAAGCCATTATCGAACGGAATACGCGCAATTTTCTTCACAGGAAACCCGCCAACAATGTCCTGATGACCGGCGCGCGCGGCACCGGAAAAAGTTCGCTCGTTAAAGCCATGCTGGCCGCCTATGGCGATCAAGGCCTGCGTCTTATCGAGGTCGACAAGGCCGATATGGGTGATCTGGGCGACATTGTCGACCTTGTAAGCGCCCGCGCCGAGCGCTTCATTATTTTTTGTGACGACTTGTCGTTTGAAGAAGGCGAACCGGGCTATAAGGCACTGAAATCGGTGCTGGACGGCTCCGTCAGCGCATCGGGCGACAACGTCCTTATTTACGCAACATCGAATCGGCGCCATCTGATGCCCGAATACATGAGCGAAAACCTCAGCGCCAAACATCAGGCCGACGGCGAAATCCACCCAGGCGAAACGGTGGAAGAGAAAATTTCGCTATCCGAGCGCTTTGGCCTGTGGCTCTCGTTTTATCCGTTCAAGCAAGATGACTATCTGGACATCGTGTATTACTGGCTAAAAGAACACGGCTGCTCGACAGCCGACATTGAGGCCTCGCGCACCGAAGCGCTGCAATGGGCGCTTGAGCGCGGCTCCCGGTCTGGCCGGGTTGCCCGCCAGTTTGCACGAGACTGGGCAGCGCGCTATGTCTGAGTCATTCAACAGCACAACGGCCACCTCGTTGCAGGACACGGCCGCAACACCGTCGCCCAAGCGGGTTCTTGATGTCGCGGCCGGGCTGATTTTACGTGCCGACGGGTCGCTGCTGCTGGCCCAGCGACCCGGCGACAAACCCTGGTCGGGCTGGTGGGAGCTGCCTGGCGGCAAAATTGAAACCTGTGAAACGGTGCTTGAAGCGCTGGCTCGAGAACTGAAAGAAGAGCTGGATATTGAAATTACGGCGGCCACCCCTTGGGTGACCTATGTCCATGAGTATCCTAAAAACATAGTACGTCTGGCTTTTTGCCGCGTCACTGGCTGGCACGGCACACCAACAGGGGTCGAAGGACAAACGCTTGCCTGGGTTGACCCGGGCCAGCCGCTACCGGTGGGTCCGCTATTGCCAGCCACTGAACCTCCGTTACGCTGGCTGCTATTGCCCGACCACTATTTGCTGACGTCCATTGGCAATCAGGCCAACCTTGCCAGCTTCTTGAAAAAACTGACCCTCGCCCTGCAAAGCGGTGTAAAGCTGGTGCAGTTTCGCGAACCGGACTGGTCGGCACAAGCTGGCGCCTTGGAAGTCTACGCCGCGTTCAAGCAAGTTTTGCAATGCTGCCGCGAACACAAGGCCCAGTGCCTGGTCAATAGCGTTCACCCCGAAGCCTGGTGGACCGAAGCCGACGGAGTGCATTACCGGGCAAGCGATGCAGCGGCCCTCAAACCGGGCGCAACGCCAGAAATCAGGCAGGTACCAGAAACACCTGACGTTACCGAGGCGCCGCAAACGCCTGTGCACCCGGTCACGCCGCGCCGTCTGACCGGCGTTTCGGCCCATAACGCCGAAGATCTGGTTCGCGCGCAATTGATGAAGGCCGACTTCGCCGTGCTGGGCCATGTGCTGGAAACGCCTTCGCACCCTGGCCAACGTGCGTTAGGCTGGGCAGAGTTTGCCAGACTGTCGCGCGATGCAGGACTGCCCGTATTCGCTATTGGTGGGCAATCTGCCAGCACACTGAATGAAGCCAGGCAGCATGGCGCCCACGGCATTGCCGGCATACGGCACTTACTGGCCGGGACTTAATTGTGGGCACGGCGAGGTACAGACCGTACATATGTACGGTACGCGAGGCTGGCACCATTCACGGTTGATTTGGAACTGGAGTTAGCTGCGGCGCCGCCATAGGCGCATCGACATCCCAGCCGCCCCCCAATGCAGTAATTAGCTGCACACTAACAACCAGACGGTCTGCCATCAAGGAAATCGCTGCGCGCTCGGTACTCAGGGCGGTGGTCTCGACCTGAACCACGCTCAGGTAATCAATAAGACCCGCCTCATACTGATTTTGCGTCAGGCGCAATGATTCGCGCGCCGACTCCAGCGCCCGGCCTTGCGTTGTCTGCTCTTGCCCAAGCACATACAGCTGCACCAGGTAATCTTCAACTTCGCGCAGCGCAGACAACACCGTCAAACGATAGGCGGCAACTTGCGCATCGTAAGCAGCCCGCGACTGATCTACTTGCGCCCGGCGCGCTCCGCCATCAAAGACGGTATAGGCCAAAGCAGGCCCCAACGACCAGAAACTAAATGGCGCGGTTAACCATTGCGCCCACTGGCCGCTGCGAAAGCCTCCTTGGGCGCTCAGCGTCAGGTCGGGAAACCACGCCGCCTGCGCCACGCCGATTTGCGCATTGGCCGCAGCGGTTCGGCGTTCGGCGGCCGCGACATCAGGGCGGCGCTCAAGCAACTGCGAGGGCAAGGCCACGGGAATCTCGGGAACCGTTCCGACCGTTTGCATCATGTCCAGATCGAAGCTGGAAGGCGCCTGTCCCAGCAGAACCGCGATGGCGTGCTCGAACTGGGCACGCTGCCACGCTAAAGCCAATAACTGAGTACGGGTGTTTTCAAGCTGCGTGCGCGACACCGCAACATCGGCCTGCGCCGCCACGCCGGCGGCCAGGCGGTTTTGCGTCATAGTTAAAGAGCGCTCGTAAGCCTCTACCGTTTCTTGCAACAAGCGTTGCTCCGCGTCGAGTGCGCGCAAACGAAAATACGTTTGCGCCAGCGTCGATTGCATACTTAGCCGTGTACTGGCGATATCGGCGGCGCTTGCCTGCAGACCTGCCTGGCTGGCCTGCACCGAACGGCGCACCCTGCCCCATACATCGGGTTCCCAACTTACAATACCGCTCAGGGCAAATTGATTGCTCGAATTGCCGGCACCCGAACTGATGTCGGACCCGCCCTGCCCATTACCGGATCCTGAGCGCGTCACCGAAGCGGACGTCCCGACTGTAGGGTAGAACCCTGCCTGCGCAGAGCTGACCAATGCCTGCGCCTCGCGGTACTGCGCCTCGGCTTGTGCAATATTAAGGTTGGACGTCAGTAAAGTATCCATCAACCGGTTCAAAGACGCGTCGTCATACAGGCGCCACCAATCTCCTCGCAGGCCAGCGTCGTCAGGCCTGGCGACGGTCCAGCCTTCGATCTCTTTGTAGCTCTCACCCACCGCTATAGCCGGCCGCTCATAATCAGGTCCGACCGCGCATGCGCCCAGCAGTCCCGTCAGAACGAGTACGCTTAAACACCTGAGGCCCTGCAATGGTCCTGCCGATAAATTGCTTAGAAAAGTATTCATATTTTTAATTATTAAACAGAGGTTTTAGCCTGTGCATTACCGCCCGTGGACTGGGCTCGCCTACGGTTGGCCCATAAACGAAAACGATCCAGATACAAATAAACGACGGGGGTGGTGTAAAGCGTCAGGACCTGGCTAAGAATCAGCCCTCCGGCGATCGTCAGCCCCAGCGGCCGGCGCATCTCGACTCCCGCCCCGGTAGCCAGAAGCAAAGGCAACGCGCCAAACAGGGCGGAACACGTCGTCATCATGATCGGGCGAAAGCGGATCAGGCAGGCCTCGTAAATTGCCTCGCGCGACGACAGATTGCGTTGCCGTTCGGCTTGCAAGGCAAAATCGACCATCATGATGGCGTTCTTTTTAACGATGCCAATCAATAAAAACACACCA
>DATCVA010000058.1:0-14766 GCA_036567205.1 Eoetvoesiella sp.
CTTATTGTGCGTGAACTTACCGGTGATATTTATTTTGGGCAGCCGCGTGGCGTGCGCCAGGTCGAGGATGGCCCATTCAAGGGCGAGCGCCAGGGTTTTGACACCATGCACTATGCTGAGTCCGAGGTACGCCGCATCGCGCATGTGGCGTTCCAGGCAGCGCAAAAACGCAACAGAAAACTTTGCAGCGTCGATAAGGCTAATGTGCTGGAAACATCCCAGTTTTGGCGCGACATCATGATCAAGGTGGCCACGGAATATCCGGACGTTGCTCTTTCGCACATGTATGTCGATAACGCGGCCATGCAATTGGTGCGCGCGCCCAAAGAGTTCGACGTCATCGTAACGGGTAATTTGTTCGGTGATATCTTGTCTGACGAAGCGTCCATGCTGACTGGCTCGATCGGCATGCTCCCATCGGCCTCGCTTAATGCATCCAATCAGGGTTTATACGAACCGAGCCACGGTTCTGCCCCCGACATTGCAGGTAAAAATATTGCCAATCCATTGGCTACTATTTTGTCGGCCGCCATGCTTTTACGTTACTCGTTAGGTGCGCCCGCCCAGGCGGACCGAATCGAAGTTGCAGTTCAGGCTGTGCTTGAGCAAGGATTGCGTACCGCTGATATTTACGAGGCGGGTACAACTAAAGTTTCCACCTCGGAAATGGGCGATGCGGTGCTTAAAGCGTTAAATTCATGAAAACATGAAGGTTTTGCGCCAAGTTCCGTTAAAATATGGTGCAAAGCAAGATTTTTATTTTTTAAGTGACATCAAAATGACCCAAGCAGTAGGTTTAGTCGGTTGGCGTGGCATGGTGGGTTCGGTCCTCATGCAGCGCATGCGCGACGAAAATGATTTTTCTCTATTTCAGCCCGTTTTTTTTACCACCAGCAATGTGGGCGGTAAGGCGCCGGTTTGGGCAGAGGGCGCAGCTCCTTTGCAAGACGCTTACGATATCGACGCGCTTAAAAAACTGCCAATTATTCTTACGGCACAGGGCGGCGACTATACCTCTGCGGTTTATCCAAAGTTGCGGGCAGCAGGATGGGACGGCGTCTGGATCGATGCGGCAAGCACCTTGCGCATGGCCGACGACGCCATTATTGTGCTGGATCCGGTAAATCGCCCGGTTATCGATGCAGCCATGCAGCGCGGCATCAAGAATTTTGTGGGCGGCAATTGCACAGTCAGTTGCATGTTGATGGGTTTGTCGGGTTTATTCAATAAAGACCTTATTGAATGGATGAGCAGTATGACGTATCAGGCTGCCTCGGGCGGCGGTGCTCAGCACATGCGTGAACTTCTGACGCAGTTTGGCTTGCTTAACAGCGCCGTCAAGCCTTTGCTCGACGATCCTGCTGCCGCTATCCTGGAAATTGATCGCGGTGTTCTGCTAACGCAAAAAGATGCCAGCTTGCCACGCGATAATTTTGGCGTTCCCTTGGGCGGCAGCCTTATTCCCTGGATCGACAAGGATCTTGGTAATGGCATGTCGCGCGAAGAATGGAAGGCCGAGGCGGAAACCAACAAAATATTGGGGCGCGGCGAAGCGTTCGGAACGGCTCCTACCCCGATCGACGGTTTATGCGTTCGCATTGGCGCCATGCGCTGCCATAGCCAGGCGCTTACTATCAAGCTAAAGCGCGATGTCCCGATTGACGAGATTTCCGATATTCTTCGCGAAGGTTCAAAATGGGCCAAGGTCGTTCCCAATGAAAAGGATGCGACCATGCACGACCTGACCCCTGTTGCTGTAACCGGGACGCTCGATATTCCGGTTGGCCGCTTGCGTAAAATGTCGATGGGCTCCGAGTATCTCAGTGCTTTTACCGTAGGTGATCAGTTACTATGGGGCGCGGCTGAACCGCTACGTCGTATGTTGCGTATCACTTTAGGCGAACTTTAAAAATGCAGATGTCTCGTTGTGTAGCTGTAAGTACATTAACTGTTCGAATTAAGCCCCTGGCTGTTGCCGTATCAGCGGCCATGCTGATGTGCTCCACAGCTTACGCAGCGAGTTTTGGCCATTCGCGCATTGTCTCCAATGCCGGAGAGCCTTTGCGCATCGAGGTGCCGGTGGGTCAGCTTAGCGCCGATGACCAGCGATCCCTGGTCGTTGTTCCAGCGCAGGAATCCGCCTGGACGCAAGCGGGTTTAAAACCCCCTGTCGACTTAAGCACCCTGCAAGTTCAGCTGACAAATGGATTGACTCCCGATTCCAGGATCGTGCAAGTTACGTCGACCGAGCTGTTTGATCAGCCGGTTGCCGATTTACTCCTGAACGTGCTTACCGCTGCGGGCCAGCAGCAGTATCAGGTCAGTATATTGGCGCACACAAAAGGGGGGCCTCCTGCGCGAACGTTCAGCTCGGCAGAGAGTTCTTCGGGCGTCGCCAAAGCTGATCGGACTCAAGGTGTCGTCCCGGCGGGTTCTCGTGATGCTGCCCAGGGCTCAATACAGATACGTCGAGGTGACACGTTATCTGCGATTGCCAAGCGTAATGCAGTATCCGGCGTTTCTGTTTACCAAATGATGATAGCGCTGCAGCGCGCCAATCCTCAGGCTTTTATTAACGGCAATATAAATTTGATTAAAGCGGGCGCTACGCTGAATATCCCTGATATGGCCGCTTTGACTGCCGTATCCGATCGCGAGGCGCGCCGTCTTTTTCAACAGCAGGTACAGGCATTTGGGGCATATCGCCAGGGTATGGCTGCCCGGAAAACAGCTGCATTACCGGGCGGCTCTGCTACAGAAGGCCGGCTTTCGCAAGCGGTGCCGGCGCCGGTAGTTCAAGAGCCGGTAACGCCGCGCGATCAGGTTGTGTTGTCCAGTGGATCGTCGCCAACAGATTCCTCATCCGACAGTCGGGTAGCCACCAGTAAAGGTATTGCCGAGTCGCAAGAACGCATCTCGCAACTGGAACAGAATGTAAAGAGCCTTAATCAGGCATTGCAGGCTCAAGGCGAGGCGGCAAAGGATGTCTTTGTCGATGGTGCCAAAGGCCTGAGCCAATCCATCGCCGATGTGGCCAGTTCAGTGTCGGGTACGGGTCAGCCAATAGCTTCAGGAAATCAACTATCGGCAGTCACGCAAAGCGATAAACCCGCAAGCGGCTCCGTCGGTAGCGCGGCGGCGCCAGGCGCAGCCGATTCAGGCAATGCCGCCGGTTCGTCGGCTAACTCATCAAGCTCAAATAGTGTAACTGGGTTGACTGACTCTTCAGGCTCTGGCAGCGTGGCGGGGTCAGGCTCGGCAACAACCCTGGCGGGCAGCGGTAACGGCGCTTCGCAGCCGGGCAACGCAACAGGCGGACCGTCTTCTGTAACGCAATCCATCGATCCCTCCAGCGCCGCCGCCGAGTCGTATGCAGGCCAGGGCGCAGAAGGCGAAAAAAGCCCTGCGGGCAATAGCGCCGCGGGTATAGGAACAGAAGGTAATAATGCCGGCAAGCAGGGGGAAACCTCAAGCCAGGCTGAAAATGTAGCAGAACAAATTTCAAACAAGGCAGAAAATTCAGTGTCGTGGTTTCAAGAGCATTTACTAGGTATCGTTACGGGCTTGCTGGCCTTTGCCGTCTTGGTTATTGCGTGGCTGTTGCGACGCGCAAATAGTCCACGGGAAGATGATCATGGGCAAGTAGCGCCCATCACCGAGGCAATGGTTCAAGAGCAGCTCAATAAAATAAATCTGGATCTTCGCCAATCGCCAGTCGACGAAACATCCGTCCCTAAAAAGTAATTGACTATGCCCCGCATGGCATTGGGCGTGGCCTACGATGGAGCTCAGTGGCAGGGTTGGCAAACTCAGCCCAGCAAAATTACGGTGCAGGATACCCTCGAGGCTGCTTTGACGCGGTTTCTAGCCAGGCCTGTCGCCGTTATTTGCGCAGGCCGTACCGATACGGGGGTACACGCGCTGGGTCAGGTAGTGCATCTGGAAACGCCGGCAGAGCGGCGTCTGGAGTCCTGGGTAAGAGGCGTTAACGCTCTGCTGCCCGACAGCGTGGCGGTTCAATGGGCTTCGCTCGTGGCTGGCGACTTTCATGCCCGCTTTTCAGCGCAGTCCCGGACATATTTTTATATTGTGCGCAATACCAGAGTGCGTTCACCCCTTACTCAGTCGCGGGTGGGATGGGTATATCATCCACTGGACCTGCTACGCATGCGACAAGCGGCGGGACGTCTGGTCGGTGAACACGATTTCAGTTGTTTTCGTTCCTCTCAGTGCCAGGCAGCCAGTCCCATACGCACTTTGCATATGCTGCAAATTGAGCAGCGCGGCGAATTTTTTATTTTCACTTTCAAGGCGAATGCTTTCCTGCACCATATGGTGCGCAATTTAATGGGCGCATTATTGTATATAGGGCAGGGCAGGCAGTCGCCCGAATGGATTGATTTGTTGTTGGCCCAGAAAGACCGGCGTCTTGCCGCGCCAACCTTTGCGCCCGATGGCTTGTATTTGGCGCATGTTGAATACCCCGGCCGGTTTGAATTGCCGAATCTTGATTTGCCGCAGGTGCTGGCTGCCCATTTAGGCTGGTAAGGGCGGCCGTGTTTATAAGGTATGTACTAGCAGCGAATCCGTGACGGATCGCGTAGAATCCACATCCGGTTACCCCATACCGAGCGAACCCCATGAAATTTTTTCTCGCCTTATCAAAAGCAATTGATAATCTCAATACCAGGGTCGGCCAGGCTGTTACCTGGCTAACCCTGGTCGTGGTTGTGGTCAGTGCGGGTAATGCAATTGTGCGCAAGCTTTTTCATAGCAGTTCCAATGCGTGGCTCGAGCTGCAATGGTACTTGTTCGGCGCCATTTTCTTGCTGGCCGCCGGCTACACATTCCTACGCAACGAGCATGTTCGCGTCGACATCCTGGCTCAGCGTTTTTCAAAACGTACGCAAATCAAAATCGAAATTTTCGGGGTGGTATTTTTTCTGTTTCCCGCCTGCCTGCTTATTTTCTGGCTATCAATACCGTTTTTCTACGATTCGTTCATATTTCACGAGCTTTCCTCTAACTCTGGGGGGTTGATCCGTTGGCCGGTCAAGTTATTGATACCTGTTGGTTTTGCGCTGCTTATTCTGGCTGGCGTTTCGCATCTGATCAAATGCATAGGTTTTCTAAAAGGCGTTTGCCCTGATCCTACCGCGCGTTTACACGCCAAAACGGCTGAAGAAGAGCTTGCCGAAGAAATACTGCGCAGTGCTCAAATTAATAATGGCGATGCGTCCGCCGCTCCTATCAATAACAAGGGCCAATGATCATGGAGTTTTTTGTCGATAATCTGGCCCCGATCATGTTTATTAATTTGATCGCATTTTTGCTATTAGGGTTTCCGGTTGCTTTCTCGCTGGCCGCTAACGGAATTTTGTATGGCCTGGTTGCTGTTGAATTGGGGTTTATACAGCCGGCCTTATTCCAAGCCTTGCCTCAGCGTGTATTCGGCATTGTTTCCAACGATACTTTGCTGGCCGTTCCTTTTTTCACTTTGATGGGGCTGGTGCTCGAGCGATCTGGCATGGCCGAGGACTTGCTTGAAACGGTTGGACAGCTTTTTGGACCTCTTCGCGGGGGGCTGGCGATTGCCGTGGTGCTGGTGGGCGCAATGCTGGCGGCGACGACCGGCGTGGTATCCGCATCGGTGATTTCAATGGGGCTGATTTCATTGCCGATTATGCTGCGTTATGGTTATGATCGCCGCCTGGCGGCAGGCGTTATTGCCGCTTCGGGTACCTTGTCGCAGATTATTCCTCCATCGCTGGTGTTGATTATTCTGGCTGATCAGTTGGGCCGCTCGATTGGCGATATGTACCGTGGGGCCATGATTCCGGGGCTTCTGCTGGCCGGCGGCTATATCGCCTACGTTGTTATGGTGGCATTCATCAAGCCAGCAGCCGCACCTGCATTGCCGCTGGAAGCCCGTGTTTATGTACGGCCCGACGGCCGGCGCGGCTTGCGCTCATTGGCAGTGTTAACTCTTATTGCTTCATGCGTGGCGTACTTTGGCGCTGAGCATTATTTCAAAACCCACACTGACATCCCGGTAGATGAGCGTGTCGTGGTAATGCTGATGCTATGGGGGCTTACCGCCTGGGGCATTGCCCTGGTTAACAAGTGGTTGCGCCTGGGTGTGCTTTCGGAGATCGCAGAGCGCGTGACTTTTGTCATGATTCCGCCGTTGTTTTTAATTTTCCTGGTATTAGGCACGATTTTTATCGGTGTTGCCACGCCGACCGAAGGCGGCGCCATGGGGGCCGTTGGCGCAATTATCATGGCTGTGTCGCGCGGGCGATTTTCATGGAGCCTGCTTAAACAGGCTATGGACACGACAACCAAACTGTCGTGCTTCGTGGTGTTTATTTTGGTGGGGTCGACGGTTTTCAGTTTAAGTTTTCGCGGCGTTAACGGCGATTTGTGGGTCGAGCATTTGCTTAGCGGTCTGCCAGGCGGACAATGGGGCTTCCTTATCGTTGTTAGTCTGTTAACATTTTTTCTGGCGTTCTTTCTGGACTTTTTCGAGCTCGCGTTTATTATTGTTCCGCTGCTTGGGCCAGTGGCCGATAAAATGGGCATTGACCTGATATGGTTTGGTGTATTGCTTGCGGTAAATATGCAAACATCGTTCGTGCACCCGCCGTTTGGTTTTGCGCTGTTTTATTTGCGTTCGGTAGCGCCTAAGGAAGACTACCGCGACCGGGTGACCGGTAAAATGATTGCCAAGGTCACAACGGGCCAAATTTATTGGGGCTCAATACCGTTTATCTTTTTACAGGTAGCGATGGTCGCTGCAGTCATGTTATTTCCAGGTATGGTCACGCATTATAAATCGGGCGCTTCAACCATTGATGCCTCCACGGTAAAGTTCGGTGCTGAAAGTGCTTACGGGTCTGACTCGTACGGTTATGGTGACGATAGCAACAGCAACCAGAGCGATCCCGGAGCAGCCTTTAAATAATGAGGTAAGGATAGTTGTGCAGCAACGTACTCGAGTCAAAATTTGCGGACTAACGCGCATCGACGATGTGCATAGTGCCGTACAGGCAGGAGCCGACGCCATAGGGCTGGTAATGTACCGTCACAGCTCCCGGGCTGTTTCGCTGGAGCAGGCGCGTCTATTGCGTATAAGCGTACCTGCGTTCGTCAGCGTTGTGGCTTTGTTCGTCAATCCCTCTGCCGATGAAGTGCGCGATGTTATCGATCACGTCCAGCCCGATCTTCTGCAATTTCATGGTGACGAAACGCCAGAGTTTTGCGATAGCTTCAATCATCGCTACTTTCGTGCTTTCAGGGTGGGCGGCGGAAGTCTTAATACCCCCGAAGCCGTTCTGAAGGCCAGTCAAGACTATCCTGGCGCCGCTGCCTGGCTTTTCGACAGCTACAGCTCGGGCTACGGAGGTAGCGGATTAATGCTGGACGCAGGTCTTTTGCAGACAGTTCAGCAAGCGCCACACAGTCGGCCCCTGATCTTGGCCGGTGGACTAACGGCCGAGACGGTAGCAGCGTCTATCGGCTCTATACGGCCTTATGCTGTAGATGTAAGCAGCGGGGTGGAAGAGTCCAAGGGGATCAAGTCTTCTGAAAAAATCCAGGCCTTCATGAAAGCTGTAAGGGGCGCGGGGTAACCCAGTGTCCCGAGGGCCATGCCGTTCATTGCGACTCGTTGGCGCGATCATTAGGTCCCCACTGGATGGCTTGTACGTATTCGCAGTCGCGAACGACAAAATCCTTGGAGGCGAACGGGCGCGCGGTTCTGATGTTTATATTGAGAGCAAACAATGGGATTGTTGCGTTCCTACGAGGAAAGCGGCACAGAAATATACCTATCGCATCCACCCTATGGAGAACTTATGACCCGTCCTGTTTCACCGGCTGCCAAAATTGCCGCCATTATCGTCGGCATGCTGCTGCTTGCTTTATCTTCCTACATCACTATTCCTATGGTGCCGGTTCCAATCACCCTGCAGACATTAGTGGTGACGCTGATCGGGGCCCTATATGGCTGGCGCTTGGGCGCCGCGACGATTGTCTTCTGGCTGGCTGCGGGGGCTCTCGGCCTTCCTGTGCTGGCAGACGGCAGTTTCGGGCTGCAGAAGTTCATGGGACCAACAGCGGGTTATCTTTTTGCTTTTCCATTGGCCGGTGCATTGACAGGGTGGCTGGTTCAGCAAGGATGGAATGGCACAAAGTTATTTCGGGCGTTTTTAGCGATGTTGGCGGGTACCGCGCTTTGCCTTTTTTTCGGAGCCGCCTGGCTGGCTTTTACGATTGGCGCGGAAAAGGCGCTGCTACACGGTGTTGCGCCGTTTCTTTTAGGTGCCGTTCTTAAGTCGATGGCAGGCGCTGTTTTGCTGAAAGCGATTGCAACCGTAAGGACGCAAGCCGCTCCGGCATGACGGATTGCTGGTCAGCCTGACCGAAGCGTGCAGTAGCGGGTATCGAGCCTGTGTGAAGTTATTCTTGCCGCACCGAGGCCGCGCGCTATGCGGCGGGAATAATTCTTTGCCTAAGCTTGTCGTAGCTTAAATTAAAGAAAAATGCGTAAGGAAGGTAAAACAGGACCAGGCCTATATCTATTACCAGAGCGTGCCAGAGGGTAGCGTTTAACCACCAGGCAACGAAAGGCACGGCCATGACGATCAAGCCAAGTTCAAATCCGCATGCATGCAGCATGCGCACCCAGAGGGTGCGGTTAAACCCGTGGCGGTTTTGCAGACGATCAAAGAGCCAGTTGTAGAGCATGTTCCACAGCACTGCCATGGTGGCTATTGCTACCGTAAGAACTCCCATGCTTAGAATTGATTTACCAGTGAGCCAGGAAGCTAATGGGGCTGAAATGCCTATGGCCAGAATTTCGAACAGAAGTGCATGTAATGTTCTTTCAGCGAGACTGCGTTCGTACACTTGCATTGCGTCTTTCCAAAGGTGGCGCCGTCGCCACGGTTGAGAGAGTTAAGCGAGGTCGTCCACGCCAAGAGTTTGTATGTATTTTAGGGAAAACCCTAAATCAAGGCAATGGCAGAAGGGGCAAGGGTGGTGTAAAGCCAACCATTAGGATTGTCTCAGTATTGAATTTACTATTGCTGGCGGGCTTATCGGAGGTTATCGGTCGTCAAGCTGCGCCAGAGCTCGCAATAAAGACGTGAAAAACCCGCAGAGCATTACGCTGTGCGGGTTTTTACTTTAATAAGGGCTTTTAGAGACCATTATTAATAGTGTCTGGTAGGCAGTACTGGGTTCGAACCAGCGACCTCTACGATGTCAACGTAGCGCTCTAACCAACTGAGCTAACCGCCTGTAAAGAACAAGATTCTAGCCTATTTGTTTTAGGTTTGTCAAAACGGCTTTTTTTACCGAAATCGACTTGGCGTTTGGTCGGGTTCGGAATTGATGAAGGGCAGGTTTTTAAAGCTAAGCTGCGCTTAAGTTGGCTGGATCGTTGCCTTCTTACCACAAAAAAGGGCTTTCTAGCCTGTTTGGTGTTACACTAAAACAACGATTTTTACTTACTCTTTGTGGTTTATATGAACATAAATGCTACGCGAACTACGACCCGAGCTAATTAGCCGTCGCCGCGTACCGTTCATTTGCTAACCAGCAAAATCAAAAACCTTAAAAACGCGGCCAAAGCCGCGTTTTTTGTTTGTTCAGGATGTCTTATGGTTCAAGTTACTCTGCCCGATGGCTCGAAACGAGAGTTTCCGGGCCCCGTCTCGATCAATGATGTTGCCTATTCTATCGGTACCGGATTGGGGCGCGCAGCATTGGCGGGACGTGTCGGCACGGCAGCGGGCGAGTCAAAGCTGGTGGACACCAACTTTGTCATTGAACATGACACGCACTTGGCCATTATTACGGCTAAAGACCCGGAAGGTCTGGATTTAATCCGTCACTCGACGGCGCATTTGCTGGCCTATGCCGTTAAATCGTTATTTCCTGATGCGCAGGTTACGATCGGCCCCGTTATTGAAAATGGCTTTTATTACGACTTTTCATATAAACGTCCATTTACGCCCGAGGATTTGGCTGCAATTGAAAAGAAAATGGCGGAACTCGTAAAGAAAGACGAGGTTGTAACGCGTGAAGAATGGCTACGCGACGACGCCGTGGAGTTTTTCAAAAGCATTGGCGAGCACTATAAAGCCGAGATTATTGCGTCGATTCCATCCAACGAGCCAATCAGCCTGTATCGCGAAGGTGACTTCATCGATTTGTGCCGCGGCCCTCATGTACCGTCGACCGGCAAACTTAAGGTCTTCAAGCTTATGAAAGTCGCCGGTGCCTATTGGCGCGGTGATAGTAAAAACGAAATGCTGCAGCGCATCTATGGAACGGCATGGGCCAGCAAAGACGAGCAATCGGCGTACTTGACGATGCTCGAAGAGGCCGAAAAGCGCGACCATCGCAAGTTGGGGCGTGAGCTTGATCTGTTCCATTTTCAGGACGAGGCGCCGGGTTTGATATTCTGGCATCCCAAAGGATGGACTTTGTGGCAGCAGGTCGAACAATACATGCGCAGCGTGTATCGCGATAACGGTTACCAGGAAGTCAAAGCCCCCCAGATTCTTGATTTGTCGTTGTGGAAAAAAACGGGCCACTGGGATAACTACGCCGAAAATATTTTTACGACCGAGTCTGAAAACCGTACTTATGGGCTTAAGCCCATGAATTGTCCCGGACATGTGCAGATATTTAATGCCGGTTTGCATTCGTATCGCGAATTGCCCATTCGTTATGGCGAGTTCGGCCAGTGCCATCGCAATGAGCCGTCGGGTTCCTTGCATGGCATGATGCGTGTGCGCGGCTTCACGCAAGACGACGGGCATATTTTCTGTACCGAAGACCAGTTGCAGGATGAATGCGCCGCATTTACCGCATTATTGCAAAAGGTTTATGCCGATTTCGGGTTTACCGAAATTCTGTACAAGGTTGCAACCCGGCCAGATAAGCGCATCGGATCGGACGAGGTTTGGGATAAGGCCGAACAGGCTCTGATGGAAAGCTTGAACCGTACGGGTTGCGAATACGAGGTAACACCCGGTGAGGGCGCTTTCTATGGCCCAAAAATCGAGTACACCTTAAAAGATGCCATTGGCCGTCATTGGCAATGTGGCACGATACAGGTCGATTTTTCAATGCCTCAACGCCTGGGCGCCGAGTATGTCGATGCCGGCGATCAGCGTGTAACTCCTGTTATGTTGCACCGGGCGATTTTAGGTTCGTTCGAGCGGTTTATTGGCATGCTGATCGAGAATCATGCGGGTGCAATGCCGCCATGGCTTGCCCCTGAGCAAGTCGTCGTATGTTGTATTTCGGAGCATTTTTCCGATTATGCGGCTGAAATCGTCCGAAGCTTGAAAAAACAAGGGTTTAGAGCCAGTGCCGATTTGCGTGGAGAAAAAATCACCCGTAAAATCAGAGAGCACAGTATGCAAAAAGTGCCCTATATTTTAGTAGTGGGCGAAAAAGAACGCGAATCCCGAACTGTGGCGGTTCGCAGCCGTGGTGGCGTCGATTTGGGCGTTATGCCGTTAGCTGATTTTACCGACCGCTTGCAGCAAGATGTAAACGCGCGACGTAACGCAGGGCAAGCTTGATCAGACGCATTTTTTTATAATTCTAGGAGTCTTAGATATCGCAACCGAAAAACCTCATCGCATCAATGGTGAAATCCGCGTCCCTGAGGTGCGGCTTATTGGAGTTGATGGCGAACAATTGGGTGTAGTTAAAACCCATGATGCTATTGAATTGTCAGAACAGAACGAAGTCGATCTGGTTGAAATTGCACCCAATGCAGTGCCGCCTGTTTGTCGGCTTATGGACTATGGCAAGTTCAAGTACCAAGAACAAAAACGACAAGCCGAGGCGCGAGCTAAGCAGAAAGTCATTCAGGTAAAAGAAGTCAAGTTTCGTCCTGGTACCGACGAAGGCGATTATCAGGTTAAATTGCGTAACCTGCGCCGTTTCATCGAAGAAGGCGACAAGGCTAAGGTTACATTGCGATTCCGGGGCCGCGAAATGGCTCACCAAGAACTCGGCATGCGGGTTCTGGAACGGGTCCGTGATGACTTGACTGAAATTTGCCAAGTCGAGGCCATGCCTAAACTTGAAGGTCGTCAAATGGTTATGGTATTGGCGCCTCGTAAAAAGGCCGTCAAGCCAGGCGAATCCGC
The DNA here is from genome assembly GCA_036567205.1 of Eoetvoesiella sp. Taxonomy (GTDB): domain Bacteria; phylum Pseudomonadota; class Gammaproteobacteria; order Burkholderiales; family Burkholderiaceae_B; genus DATCVA01. Next base: position 12,180 of record DATCVA010000058.1, read on the forward strand.
CTCTTAAAGTTCTATCTATCGGCTCCCCTGTCGGCATTGCGCTGACAGGGGAGCGCTTGCAGGTATCCTATGCACGTATTGTTTGTTATTGACCCCTTGCCTTTATTGAAGGCATATAAAGATTCCTCAGTAGCGATGATGCGGGCCCTGGTTGCCCGGGGGCATACGCTAAGTGTGGCCTTACAGGGCGACCTGTATATAGAAGAGGGTACCGTCAAGGCTGCCGCCACGGCGATTCAGTTGGTCGATCAGGCCGATTTGCATGGCCATGCCTGGTGGCGTGAAACCAGCGGAAAATCCGATACGCCGCTGGCTCAGTTCGATGCAATAATCATGCGCAAAGATCCTCCATTCGATATGGAGTACGTCTATTCCACTCATTTGCTGGAATACGCCGAAACGCAAGGGGCACGGGTATTCAACTCTGGCGCCGCCATTCGCAACCACCCTGAAAAACTGGCTATTACTGAATTTTCATCGTTTACTTCGCCGACATTGGTGTCGCGCGATATGGCTCGCATCCGGGCGTTTCATAAAAAATACGAAGATGTCATCGTCAAGCCTCTGGACGGGATGGGCGGCACGGGGATTTTCCGTCTGCAACCATCCGAGCCGAACCTTGGCGCAATTCTCGAAACATTAACCGATAATGGAACGCGGACCATCATGGCGCAGCGGTACATTCCTGAAATCGTTAATGGAGACAAACGTATCTTGTTGATTGGCGGAAAGCCGGTTCCCTATGCGCTGGCGCGAATCCCTCTGGCCGGCGAAACTCGAGGAAATCTCGCGGCCGGTGGCCGTGGTGTTGCCCAGCCTCTGTCGGATCGCGACCGCCTGATCGCTGAAACGATAGGGCCCCAGTTAGTCCAGCGCGGCTTATTGCTGGTAGGCCTTGATGTGATTGGCGATTACGTTACGGAAGTCAACGTCACCAGTCCCACTTGTTTTGTTGAAATCACCGAGCAAACAGATTTTAATGTTGCCGATTACTTTGCCGTTGCGCTTGAGCAGGCAGTAGGTGGATAAATGGTCCGTATTGTCTTGGTAATGCATGCGCCTTTGGGCGCCGCGTTTTCTGCTTGCGCCCAGCATATTCTGGGCGCCGGGCCCAAATTAACTGTATTCGATGTGCAGCCAGACGATCAACCGGATCAGTTGGTGATGCAGTTGACGCAATTGCTTGTACAAGAACCTCAAAGCAGCACGCTGATGCTTTGCGATATATTTGGAGCTACGCCATTTAATATTGCCAGCCGTGCACTTAAGCTGGCGATTGAGCAAGGAGTGACGGGGCATTTAATTACCGGCACGAATCTGTGCATGGTGTTAAAGGCTCTTACCGACCAACAGGAAAATCCAGACGAATTTAGCGAGAAGGTGCGCTTGGGAGCACTGAAGGGTATTGTTAATGCCGACCAGATCTCTTAATTCACCGCGTACCCTGGGACTTACAGAAAAAGAATTTTATGGCAACCATCGACATCGTTATTAGTAATAAGCTAGGTTTACATGCGCGCGCTGCTGCTAAATTAACCCAGTTGGCCGGCCGGTTTGCGTGTGATATTTTTATCGCCCGCGGCGCCCAGCGAGTTAACGCGAAAAGTATTATGGGTGTCATGATGCTTGCGGCAGGTTTGGGCGTAACCGTTAAAGTGGATGCCAGCGGAGCTGATGCCGATCAGGCGCTGGGTGAAATACAAGCCTTATTCGACAGTAAGTTCGGTGAGCAAGAGTAGGCATTCTGTCTGTTTTTCCAGGCTTCCGTCATGAACCCTCCTGTTTCGTCCTCGACACCCGTTTTCCGCTCCATGCTTAGCATGCGAGGGCAGGGAGTGGTTAAAGGCGTTGCCATTGGGCGAGTGGCCGTTATGGGCGCAGCCGCGCTCGAGGTGGTTCACTATCGAATCCAGGCCGATGATGTCCAGGCTGAATGCGATCGCTTAATCAAGGCGCTGGCCGCCGCGCGCGACGAATTGCAAAACATGGCCAGCAACCTTCCGGAAGATGCTCCGCGGGAAATGGGGGCTTTGCTAACGGTGCATAGCATGTTGCTTGACGATCCGATGCTGGTCCAGCAAACCTGCGCTCTGATTGTCGATCGCCATTACAACGCGGAATGGGCGCTTACCACCCAGGGGCAAGTGCTTAGCGAGCAATTCGCTGTAATGGAAGACGATTACATACGAGAACGTGGCGCCGATATAAGGCAAGTGATCGAGCGTGTGTTGCGTGTGCTATCGGGCTCATCGGCGTTGTTGGTCAATCTTGATGCCATTCAAACAGATGACGCACTGATTGTCGTTGCCCGCGATATTTCGCCTGCCGATATGCTGCGCTTGCGTGGGGGCCGCTTTGGTGCGTTTTTAACGGATCTTGGCGGACCGACCTCACATACTGCGATTGTGGCGCGCAGCATGAACGTACCGGCTGTTGTGGGGTTGGGAAATATCCGCTCTCTTGTGCGCGATGGCGATATTTTGATTGTTGACGGCTCAAGCGGGGCGGTAATGGTTAATCCGCCCGAGTTCATCCTGAATGAATACCGTCGCCGCCAGGCTGCTTATGCCGATGATAGGGCCGAGCT
>DATCVA010000059.1:0-15437 GCA_036567205.1 Eoetvoesiella sp.
CGGCAGCCAGGGCATCGTGCAAGGAACTTATCAATCGTTCGCCAGCGCCGCCAGCCAGTACTTCAACGGTTCGTTGGCAGGCCGCGTAATTCTGACCGCGGGTTGCGGCGGAATGAGCGGTGCCCAGCCGCTGGCAGGCAAAATGGCTGGCGCGGCGACGCTGGTGGTCGATGCCAACCCTGCGGCCCTCGAACGCAGGGCCGCAACCGGCTACCTGGACGTCATCGCCACATCGCTGGACGATGCTCTGGCTCGCATCGCGCAGCTGGTCAAAGCGCGGGCGGGCGGGTCGGTCGGGCTTGCCGGCAACGCCGCCGACATCTATGAACAGATGCTGGCACGGTCGTTCCAGCCGGACATCATCACCGATCAATGCATGGTCGATCCGTATCGCGGCTACGTGCCCTCGGGGCTATCGGTGCAACAGGCCGAACAATGGATTCGCGACGACCCCACCGCCGCACTAAAGGCTGCGGCGGCCACACTGGTACGGCATGTCGGCGCCATACTCGAATTCCAGCGCCGCGGCGCATTGGCATTCGAATATGGCAACACACTCAGGGCCCGCGCCGTTGAAGCCGGGCTAAGCGAAGCTGCAAAGCTGGAATCGTTCGTAACCTTGTTCATCCGGCCACTCTTCTGTCAGGGCATAGGGCCATTCCGTTGGGTAGCGGCATCGGGCGACCCGAAAGATATCGCTGCCGTCGACGACATCATCGATGAAACGTTCGATGCCAGCCATCCCATACGCCACTGGATCGCCATGGCAAAAAAACACATCCAGTTTCAAGGCCTGCCTGCCCGTATCGGCTGGCTCGGTCACGGTGAACGAAGCAAACTGGCCGTGCGCGTTAACCAGGCCATCGCCGAGGGCCGCATCTCCGCCCCCATCGCTTTCACTCGCGACCACCTGGACGCCGGCTCCGTCGCCTCGCCCTACCGGGAAACCGAAAAAATGCAAGACGGCAGCGACGCCATTGCAGACTGGCCGTTGCTCAATGCCATGCTGGCCTGCAGCACCGGCGCCTCGCTGGTAGCTATTCATGCCAATGGCAACAAATCGCAAAGTGCGGGCCACACCGTCATTGCCGATGGCTCTGCGCTGGCTGCCCAGCGCCTTGCAAGCGTGCTGGACGCCGACACAGGCATAGGGGTGACCCGCTATGCCGAAGCCGGCTACCCTCAGGCACAGGAAATCGCGGCGCACGCCAAACTTGGCATCGAGCCGGTCGGAGAAAAACGATGAGCCCCCGTCAGATCGATCAGACCGATATCGAGGCCGCCATTACCGGAGGCCTGATTCTGTCAGCGGGCGGCAGCGGACGCGCCCGCGTGGCACAAAACCGGGCATTCGCGCAACGCGCCTGCGCCGCAGGGCCTCTGAACCTGATTAGCATTGACGACCTTGACCCCAAGACCGAAGTACTAATCTCCACCGCCGTCGGAGCTCCAGGCGGCGGCAAGCACCTGGCGGATCCTGACCACGCCGTGCTGGCCGCTAAAAATCTTATCCATGCCAGCGGCGCAAAGATCGGCGCCGTGATGCCGGGCCACGTTCCAGGCATCTACGCATGGCTCCTGGCCGCCGAGCTGGGCGTTCCGCTGCTCGATGCCGCCTGCAATGGACGCGGCCATCCAACCGTCAGAATGGGCAGCCTGGGCTTGTCGTCGCAACCGCTGGTGCAGCTATACCAGGCCGGCGTCGGAGCCGCACTGCAAATCACCGTGCGCGGCAACACCTTGGCAACTTCCGCATTATTGCGCGCAGCCGCTATCCAGGCGGGCGGTTTAATCATGGCTTGCCGTGGCCCGCTCGAGGCCGGCTTCGTCGCTTCTGCAGCCGCTCGCGGCGCCATTACATTTCAACTCGATCTGGGCAAAGCAGTTTTGGCTGCGGGTAACGACGCACACGGACGAATCACCGCAGCCCTGCAGTTCAGCGGCGGCAAGCTGCTGGCGCAAGGCACGGTGGTCGGCAATAACGTTGTTTATCAAGATGGTTTCGATGTCGGCCAGGTCATCGTGCGAGACGAAAAAAGCGGAAGCACGCTTGAGCTTGGCGTGTGCAATGAGTTCATGACCGCCAACCTGGACGGGTGCCGCGTATCTACCTTTCCAGACTTGCAAGCGTCGATCGACCCTGCCAGCGGCCAGGTCATGGCAATCTCGGAAATGCAGGTCGGCACGCGCGTATCGATCCTGACCGTAGCCAAGTCCAAGTTGCCGATGGGACCAGGCATATTCGATCCGGCGGTCTATCCCGATGTCGAGCAGCGCATGAATACCCGCATCGCCGATTACGCGCTTGATCTCACGGCCCAGGGGGAAAATCCATGATGACTCTTTACGACAGCCGGTATTCCGGCAATGGCTGGAAAGTCAGACAACTCTTGAGTCATCTGCAGATTCCCTTCGAGCGCAAAGAACTTAATCTCGCTCTGGGCGAAGCCAGGACACCAGAACTCCTAGCCCTGAATCCGCTTGCCCGGGTACCGGTTCTGCACCTTGAAGACGGCCGTGCATTGCGTGAATCCAATGCGATTCTTCTTTACCTGGCCCACGGAACCCCTTATCTGCCGGCAGGGGCAGACGCATGCACCGAAATTTTGCAATGGCTTTTCTTCGAACAATACGACCACCTGAAAAACTTCGCGCGGCCACGCTTCCTCGTCAGCATCGCAAAATCGGCCAGCGTCGACTCTCTGGAAGTCATCAGCCTGCTTGAGCAAGGCCGCAAAGCGCTGGCAATTATGGACGCCCACCTTCATGGGCGTAACTACCTGGCCTGCGACCAATACACCGTGGCCGACATTGCCTTGTTTCCATATACAGCCATGGCGCCCATGGGCGGCTACGACCTGCAGCCGTATCCCAATGTACGCAGTTGGCTGGCTCGCGTGCGAGACCAGCCAGGCTCTCTTGCCCTGCCCCTGGCCCCCGCCTGATGCAGGCCCTGCAACACCCTTCCCTATCGTTCAGGCACTTGGAGAAACTTATGTTATTTACCCGCAAACTGCTCACATTCTTCTGTATGCTAGCCGGAGCCTTGGTTACGAGCCCTGCTCTTGCCGAGAGTGCGGCCGACTTTCCAACCAGACCGATACGACTCATCGTTCCATACCCCGCCGGTGGCGGATTCGATACGGTGGCCCGTAAACTCGGGGAAGGCTTGCGCGAGCGACTTGGCGCAACCATTGTTGTTGAAAACAAACCTGGTGCAAACACCCTTATCGCCACCCAGGCCGTAGTCCGGGCGCCAGCAGATGGCTATACCCTGCTGATGAATGCCCCGGCCGGTATCGTGCAGGCGCCCTGGCTACAAAAAGAGATGCCTTACGACCCGATCAAAGACCTGGACCCCTTGTATCTGGTCGCACAAGTGCCGACGGCACTTATCGTCCCGTCCTCCCTAGGCGTCAATAACTTCACCGACTTCAAGACCTACGTCAAAGCAAATCAGGGGAAACTGGCATACGCCAGCCTTGGCAATGGCAGTACGCTGCATATTTTCGGTAGTATGCTAAATGATCGCCTCGGAGCGCAGGCGACGCACGTTCCGTACAAAGGCGATGCGCCAGCCATGGCAGACCTGGTTCCAGGCCGGGTGCAATTCATGTTCAACAACCCCGTTTCAGCCATCAACTTCGCCCAGCAAGACAAAGTACGTATCCTGGCGATTAGCGGCGCCTCGCGCCTGGACGCAATCAAGGACATTCCCACTCTAGGCGAGTTAGGCATGCCAGAGTTCGACATCACCGGCTGGTATGCTCTGTTCATGCCAGCAGGCACGCCCCGGCCTGTGGCCGAAAAGCTGGCCAAAGCCGTTGACGAAGTAGTGCACTCGCCGTTGCTTGCCGAATATTTTAAATCGGCCGGAATCGTTGCCGGCGATGTCGGCCTGGACGCTTTTGCCAAACAGGTGGGTCAGGAATATCGCCAATGGGGCGACCTGATCAAGAAGAACGATATTCGCATTGAGTAATACGCCCTCTTGTATGTCAATCGGCATAAGCGATGCAGCACGATTAATTTCGAGCTACATCGCCGCCTGCAGCCGATGCCAGTCAATGTTGGAATAACCACGCCAAAACGCCAAGTCACCCAAGCTTTTTCGTTGACAGGTTGTCTGACAACCATATACCATGACGACTCAATTGCAAGGCGTGAATAAAATATGCTGGTGTTCCAAAGTAATAATCTTGTCGATCAACTAAGCCAAGTTCTGGCGACTCAGATCGTATCTGGCGAACGAGCCCTGGGCAGTCGCTTGCCAACTGAAGAACAGCTGGCCAATGAGGTCGGCGTTAGCCGCACTGTAGTGCGTGAAGCAATCGCCCGCCTTAAGGCCGACGGGCTCGTCACAACACGCCAGGGGCTTGGGGCATTTGTTTCTGAGTCGTTAATGGGTACGCCATTTCGCTTTGATCATGAACAACACGACGTGAACAAAATCGTACAAGATGTGTTTGAGCTGCGTATTGGAATCGAAACCGAGGCTGCGGCGCTTGCCGCCGAGCGCGCCACTAACAAACAAATCAAAGAAATAGCGGCAGCTTTAAAAACTCTGGAAAAAACCAGCGGCAGCGGGGCTTACGGCGTCGATGAAGACTTGATGTTTCACCGCGCAATCGCCCGGGCCACCAACAACTCCGCCTACAACGAAATGGTGGGGTTTTTAGAACGCTACACAAAAAACCAGTTAACCATTACGCGACGCAATAGCGACGTAAGCGGGTGGCTGCAGAACATTCATTATGAACACGAAGCTATCTACCAGGCTATTGCGGCACACGATCCCGATGCGGCCAGAAAAGCGGCTCATGCGCATCTGCGCAGCGGTATGGATCGACTTAAACGCTTTCAGTCTGAATAACCCGTATTGCTAACCACCGATGTCATCGGTGTCATTCAACCCGAGGAGAGACAATGAAACTTAAAAAAATAATCATTCCATTCATGCTGGCAGCAACGGCCCTTACTGTAAATACCGCACAAGCAGCCGAGGCATACCCGACTCGGCCTATCAAAATGATCGTCGGGTTCCCACCGGGCGGCGGCACTGATGTATTGGCCCGGGCACTTAGCGCCGAATTAACCACAGCGCTTGGACAATCGGTGGTAGTCGAAAACCGTGGCGGCGCTAACGGCGTAATTGGCACGGCAGAGCTGGCCAAATCAGCTCCGGATGGCTACACGGTAATGATGACTATTTCATCGCACGTCACCAATGCCCTGCTGCAATCCAACTTGACGTATTCGCTGAAGGATTTCACTCCGATTACCGTTGTAGCTCGCTCGCCTTTCGTGTTGGCCGCCAATACTAAATTTGGCCCCAACAATGTTAAAGATCTGATTGCAGTGGCACAGTCCAAGCCGGGAACCATTAACTATGGGTCACCCGGCACGGGTTCGACCCAGCATCTATCGCATGAACTAATGAATTTGATGTCCAATATCGACATGGTGCACGTGCCTTATCGCGGTGGCGCACCCGCCATGAACGACCTGATCGCCAACCAGATCTCCCTGATGTTTGTCACAACAGTTCAATCGCTGCCGTTCCTGGAACAGAAGCGCTTAAAAGCCCTTGCGGTCAGCTCTGAAAAACGCGTCGCGGCATTACCCGATGTTCCGACTATTTCAGAAACCGTGCCAGGCTATTCATCGGATGTGTGGTTTGGCGTCATTGCTCCTGCCGGTACACCTGAACCGATCGTGAACCGGCTGCAAACCGAAATCGTCAAAATCTTCAAGACCCCGGAAATGCAAAAACGGCTGGCAACGCAAGGTGCAGAGCCTGTAGGCAGCACACCCAAAGAATTTGCAGACCTTATCCAGGCCGAATACGTGAAGTGGGGAGATGTATTCAAAAAAACCGGCATTAAAGCGGAGTAAGAAGAATGGCACGCATTGAGTCGATTGAAGTTTGCATTGCACGAGTAGAACTGGACAATCCAGTCCAGTTTGCGACCCGCACCGTTACGGCGCGCGAATACTGCCTGGTCAAGATCCGGTCCACCGACGGGGTCGAAGGCATCGGGTATTGCTACGCGGTGAACAAATCGGGAAGGTTACTGCAAGTAGCCGTTACCGATTTACTGGGCCCCATGCTAATCGGGCAAGACTCTTTGCGAGTCGAAGGGCTATGGCGGGAAATGTATCAGGAGGCTCTTTTGCAAGGGCGCGCCGGTGCGGTAATACGCGCACTGTCAGCATTAGATACAGCGTTATGGGACTTAAACGCTCGCAGCGTAGAGCTTCCCCTGTACCAGTACCTGGGCGCCAACCTCTCTGAGAAAGTCCCCGCTTACGCTAGCGGCGGGTACTACTGGCCTGGCAAAACACCTGAAAAACTGGCCGACGAAGTGCGCGGTTTTGCCGAAGAGGGTTATAGCGCAATTAAAATCAAGGTCGGGAAATTAAGTCCTGGCGAAGAGGTCGACCGCATACATGCCGCGCGCGAGGCCATAGGACCCGACGTCCATCTCATGCTCGATGCCAACAACGCCTGGAACGACATGGCAACAGCCATGTCATATATAACCCGGCTAGAACCCTATAACCCATACTGGATCGAAGAGCCGTTTTCACCCGACGACATCGACAATCATGCGCGCCTGGCTAAAGCCACACGCATAACCGTGGCCACCGGCGAAGTCGAGGCCGGGCGCTGGCGCTTCAAGGAAATTCTTGAAAAAGGCGCGGCCGGTATCTTGCAGACCGATGCCACAGTGTGCGGTGGGATTACCGAATGGCGACGCATTGCCGCAACGGCGGCCAGCTATGGGGTGACGGTGTCGCCGCACGCCTGGCACGATATTCATATCCATTTGGTCGCCTCCGCTCCTAACGCCACCTACGCCGAATTTATGCCCGACGATCATATTGTCAATTTTCGTCGGCTTATCGATCGGCAACTGGTAGCCGAGAAAGGGTATTTACTGTTGCCGACCTTGCCTGGGTTGGGGTTTAATTTTTCTGACGAAGCAGTAAAAAAATACGGAATTACTTACCCAGGCGAAAAAAACTATTGGGTAAAGGTCTGCTAAGCATATGCTCGAGAATAAAGCGATAAGGTTACTGGGTTCATCAACTTTTTTCGATGCCTGTGGCGAGCGCATCAAAGCACTCGCCAGCGATGCCAATCGAATAATTGAGCCGGTGCTGGCCCCTGCCCATCCGTCTGACTCGCTTACGGCGTCCGCACTGTCTACTATCGACATCGCCTTTTATTCGCGCGACATATGGCTGGGCAGCACCATGTCGGTGCCCAGCCCAGCATCCAAGGCTTTTTTTTCGACCGTCGACGCAGCGCCTAATTTGCACTGGCTTCATGTCACATCCGCAGGCTCAGACTTGGCGGTGTACCGCCCTACCCTGGCCCGCGGCATCTGCCTCACAACGTCATCTGGCGCCAGCGCCAAACCCATAGCCCAAACCGCCGTCGCGGCCATTCTGGCCCAATCCCGGGCTTTTCCGCATTGGCTGGCTGCACAGGCCCAGCGCAACTGGGCCCCGCTAAGTGGTAGCCAAATACCCAAGAGCCTGGACGAACAAACCGCCCTGATTGTCGGGCTAGGCCCCATCGGCCAGGAAATAGGCCGTCTGCTACACACGGTCGGCTTGCGCACAGTAGGGGTTCGGCGAAGTATCGAAGCCATGCCTTTCTTCGATTCGGTTCATAGCTACTCGGAACTTTCCAGCTTATTAGGCCAGTGTGACTGGCTCGTGCTGGCCTGCCCGCTTACACCTGAAACGTGCGATTTAATTGATGCTCAAAGAATATCGCTGTTACCACTGGGGGCCAGTATCGTCAACGTCTCGCGCGGCGAGTTGCTTGATGAAAAAGCGCTATTAAGCGCCCTACGCAACGGCCAACTGGCCGGGGCCTATCTGGATGTCTTCCGAACCGAACCGCTACCCCAGGACTCGGAGCTCTGGGATACGCCTAATGTCTGGATTACCCCCCACAACTCAGCCACCTCCAGCGGATACCAAGAACGAATCATCGAAATTTTTATAGGCAACCTGGCCAATTGGATAAATAAAAAACCCTTGGCCAACCAGGTCAAACTCAACGTCGCATAACCCACTATTTTCTGGAGCAAACATGGCACCCTTAGAACGTATGGCAGGCGTCTTGGCGCCCGTCGTCACACCCTTCAAGAAAGACTTATCGGTTGATTCGGGCCGCTTCATTTCGCATTGCCAATGGTTGCTGGATAACGGATGCGCGGGCCTGGCGGTGTTTGGAACAAACAGCGAGGCCAACTCGCTGTCGGTAGCCGAAAAAATTAATTTGCTTGACGAGCTGGTTCAAGCGGGCATTCCCGCAAGCAAGCTAATGCCAGGCACAGGTTCGTGTTCGCTTCCCGATGCGGTGCAATTAACCTCGCATGCAGCCAAACTAGGCAGTTGCGGGGTGCTGATGTTGCCCCCTTTCTACTATAAGGGCGTCTCGGACGAAGGCCTGTATCGTTACTTCGGCGGCGTCATCGAAAGCGTCGCAAACGCTAGTCTACGCGTTTATCTTTACCATATACCTCCGGTTTCGCAGGTTCCTATTTCATTGGCACTGACTGAACGCTTATTGCGCGACTACCCTGGCAACGTCGTGGGACTAAAAGATTCGTCGGGTGACTGGAGCAATACCCAGGCTTTTCTCACGCAGTTCGCCTCTACCGGCTTCGACGTCTTCGCAGGAAGCGAAGTTTTTTTGCTAAAAAATATGCGAAATGGCGGTAAAGGCTGCATTACCGCCACCGGAAACGTGAACCCCGGCCCTATCAATGCGGTCTATCAGAATTGGCAAGCCGGCAACGCTGACGAGCTTCAGGCCAAAATCGACCATATACGGCAGATGGTGCAAAAGTACCCCATGATTCCCGCCCTGAAAGCGATTATTGCTCACTTCAACAATGATGCTGACTGGCGCACCGTCAGACCGCCGCTGGTAGAAATGACGCCAGGCCACGAGCGTGAGTTAATACAAGAACTGTCCGAAAGCGGATTCAAGCTGTAGCGTAGTCGTTAAGACTAAGCACATCGTTGCCCCCCAACTTATAAACATATCGATTATTTTCAGGATACCCGTAACAATGAAAATCACCGCTGTTGAAACACTCGAGCTTGAAGCACCGCTGGAAAAACCTTGGAAGATTGCAACCTTTACACTGAAATCGTTAACCGCCACTCTGGTGCGTATACAAACTGACGACGGCGTAAGCGGCATAGGCGAATGTATTGCCCGTTTAGGTCCTGGTGTAACCGCAGCCATTATTAATGAAATTCTGAAACCGGTGCTACTGGGTCGCGATCCAAACGATATTGAAGCCATCTGGGAGGACATGTACAGCACAATGCGGGCACGCGGGCACTCACGCGGCTTCCTGCTAGAAGCAATAAGCGGTGTCGACATTGCACTTTGGGACTTACTGGGAAAAGCGGCCAACAAGCCCACATGGCAGTTGCTGGCCGGGCATGGACGGCGCTCGCTACCCGCCTATGCCTCCTCCATTTTGCTGGATACTCCCGACGTGATGGCGCAAGAAGCCATTAACCTGGTGCAGAACGGATACAACGCCATCAAGCTGAAAGTAGGCCAGAGCGTACGCGCCGACATTCCTCGCATTGAAGCCGTGCGCGCAGCGGTGGGCAACGATATTGAACTAATGCTCGACGCAAATGCTGGCTACGACGCGACATCAGCCATTCAAGTAGGCCGCGCCGCTGAAAAACTGGGCATCTACTGGCTTGAAGAGCCCGTCCTGGCCGACGACTTAGGTGGCTATGCGCGAGTGCGTAGCGCCGTCAAAGACATACGCATTGCTGCCGGCGAAGGCGAGTTCACATCGTCCGGCTTCCGGCCTTTTTTTGAACAAGGCCTGCTAGACATTGCCCAACCAGACATCGCCCGCGCAGGTGGCTTTACGGGCTGCCGGCGCGTCGCTGCCTATGCAAACGCCTATAACATCGCTGTTGCCCCCCATACGGGTGCATCGGGCCCAATTTGCATCGCAGCATCATTGCATCTGGGGGCCGCTATTCCCAACTTTCTTATCTTCGAAAACATGTACATCTACAACCCGCTGCTTGAAATATTCAGCGAGCCCATTGCCCAGCCGGTTAAGAGCCAAATCGCTGTGCCTACCAAACCAGGGCTGGGCATTGCGCTGGATAATGAACAACTGAAGCGCTTCAGCCGCAATGGGGGTTGGCGCTAGGCGCGCACCATCAGCACATAATCGAATGTCATCACTACTGCACCAGACTGGTTAAAAACTTCAACCGCAAGTTCCAGTATCCCTCTGTCTGAGGCAGATGTGCGACGCTTCAATACCACTGTTGCACGGGCGTTGATGGTATCGCCTGCGCAAACCGGTTTAATCGCGCGAACCTTGTCGATCCCCACCATCGCAATTGTAATTGTGCTGTAGATCAAGGTTGAGCTGAGCTGACCGATCGCATACGAAATGATTACCGCTCCGGGAAGCAGCACCCCGGGGAACTGGGTATTTTCCGCCACCCACTGGGAATTCGTATGCAATGGCTGATGAAAGCCCGTTGTCATGGCCGTAATCATGACGATTTCCGCCTCGGTGATTGTTCGGCCAAATCCTTGAAAGGTTGAGCCAACTTCAATATCGTCATAACTGTGCCACTGTGTGGCTATAGTCGTCGAGATCATTCGCATAATTCCGTCACAAAACTGGATGGAGTAGAGTAACTGCTTGGGCTGGTTTGTTACTGGTTAACAATTACTGAAACCGCATCACGCATTCCGCCACCTTTAAGGGTTTGACCTCGGGTATATAGTGATCGCTTCCTTCTATTTGTATCGCCTCGATATCAGGACGCAACTGTTGCGTTTTACGCCATGCATCTTCGCTAACGAGTTTGCTTACAGCACCACGCACCAGAATAGCAGGCTGTTTTAGACTAGCCACCGCGTCCTCGAGATTGCCTTTGAGTCCTGCGGCCGTAAGCTGCATCGCGCGGTTGTCGGCAAGAGGCCACCATCCGTCAGATGTTTCCTTGTAGCCACGATATGCTCTGCGGTCAATGGCATCCGCAGGCAATAACGGATACCGACCTGCCAGGTACGATTTAATCTCCTCTATGCTTGCGAAAGACCGATACCCCCCGACAACCCGCTCTTCCAATTGCGTAAGCACTTCAGGCTCGATGAAGGGCGTGAAATCTAAAGCGACTACGGCGGCCACATGTTCAGGATATCGATTGGCCGCAACAAATGCATTGCGTGCACCCAAAGAATGGCCCAGGAGGATCGCGGGGCCGCAGTCCAAATGTTCGATCAGCGCAGCAACATCTGCCGCGTAATCCTCGCCCTCGTACCGATCCGGTCGCCCGCTTCGTCCGTGTCCGCGTTGATCAATACTGACAACATGAAAATTCGCTGCCAGTTTCTTTGCGATTGGCTCGAAGACGTATGCGTTTCCCGTGATGCCGTGCATACAAATAACCGGCGTTCCGGTGCCCACAGAAACTCCGAAAATCGACGTAGTATCTAATTGATATAGATGTTCTTGCATATCTTGATTCCTAACTTTGCACTAAGTTTGAACAGGTCAGACTCATTCAATTTTGATGTTGGCCTTCTTGATCACTTCACCCCATTTTTTTATTTCGTTCCGCAGAAACGACTCAAACTCCTGGGGAGTATTTCCCACCGGTTCGGCGCCTAGCGCCTCCAATTGCGCGCGCACCGTTGGAGTAGCAAGCGTGGCAGCCAAATCACGTTGCATGCGATTGATCGCTTCGGGCGGGGTTCCGGCAGGGGCAAAAAAACCATTGAAGTCATACACTTCAAACCCTGGTAATCCAGACTCAGCAATCGTAGGTACGTCCGGCAAAAGCGGAGACCGGGCATTGCCGGCAAGCGCAATCGCCTTAAGGCGGCCAGCTTTGATATGAGGGGCCGCAGAAGCCAAAAAGGCAAAAAATACGGGAACATGCCCGGCCACAACATCTGCAAGCGCCGGACCGCCGCCTTTGTACGGCACGTGGGTCATTTTGATACCAGTGCGGTCTTTGAACATTTCGCCAGCTAAATGCTGTGCAGATCCGTTACCTGACGAGGCGTAGGCCAGATCTCCATTTTTTGACTTGGCGTAAGCAATGAACTCTTGAACCGTTGATACAGGGACAGATGGATTTACAACCAGAACATTCGGTGCCTGCAGCACTTGAGTGACCGGAACCAAGTCCTTAAGTGGCGTGTAAGGCATATTGGCATACAAGCTAGGATTGACAGCGGCCGTTGTGATGTCAAAAAGGTAGGTATAGCCATCAGCCCGCTGGTCAGCGACATATTTACCGGCAATCATTCCCGAGGCCCCGGGCTTGTTATCAACAATTATGGTTTGCCCCAATCTCTTGCTTAGTTCCGGCACCAGTAAACGGGCGGTTACATCCGCCCCGCCTCCGGGAGAGGTGCTTACAACAAGATGGATGGGTTTGTCGGGATAGGCCGCCAATACGGGCGAACTACCGACAACGGCTAAAGCAGCGCATAAAAGCGTTATAAGTCTGGATGATGCAAACATGACGTACTCCTTGGGTGACAAAGGGTTCGATACTGCAGCGATAAAAATACAAGGCCTCCATACCAACCTATTGACATATTGTCTGACAATATATAAATTGATGTCAATCTCTTTTCAAAGGCAATCGGACAACGAATGGTTTCTAAATCGACAAATCCCGCTGCCCAGCCGTTTAAGGTATTAGCCGTTGCGGCGCCAGTACGCGCACAGGTGGTTGCGAATTTACGCATGGCCATTCTTACCGGGCGGTTTCAACCTGGCGAACGCTTAGTCGAGGCCACATTGTGCGATTTACTGCAAGTCAGCCGCGCTTCGCTGCGCGAAGCGTTGCGGCAGCTGGAGGCTGAAAAGTTAATCACCATTACGCCATTTAAGGGTCCCACCGTTACCGCAATGACCATGGCGAGTGCAGAGCAGATTTACGAGATGCGCGCCCTATTAGAGGCTCATGCAGCAAAACGCTTCGCAACGGCTGCATCTGCGGAAGATATTGCAACTATGCGGGAAGCATTAACGCGATTCGAAAAAGCCGTACACGATAACGATGCCATGGCGCGAATTGAAGCGACGGATGATTTTTATATGCCCATGCTCAATTCCTGGGGCAATGAAGTCGTCATTGAAACCTTAAAGAACCTTCAAGGCCGCATTAATTTTCTGCGCTATAAATCAATGTCCTCACCGGAACGGTCGGCCGTTAGCTTAAAAGAGATGGGCGCAATCTTGGACGCAATAGAAAATCGATCACCATCCATGGCGGCCGCAGCTGCCAAATTTCACGTAGAACGGGCACGAGACGCTGCCAAAAAAATGCTGGAGTAAACATGCAATTACCAATTAAACGCTGGCTAACCTTCATTGAAGAAACACCGGGCGAAGACGAAAGCCAAGCACCTTTAAGAAAGGTGGCAATAGGAGTCGTCCTGGACAACCCCTATGCCGGACGCGGCTTCGTTGAAGATCTAAAACCATTGGTCCAGGCGAGCATTGATCTGGGACGCCAAATTGGGGAAGTCGCAGCGGAAACCATGAAGTCATATGGCGTGCAAAGCTACGGAAAGGCCGGGCTTGTTGGCATAAATGGAGAGCAAGAACACGTTAATGCACTTCTAACCAGCGAATTTGCCGATCCAATTCGTAAGGCCATCGGTGGCGGAAAAGCCTGGATATCGTCGGTCACAAAGCGTGCGTCGGCCGGCGATTCCATAGATATACCGCTGGCGCATAAGGACGCGGTTTATGTCAGATCGCACTACAACAGCATCACGGTCACATTCGCTGATGTACCGGCCCCGGACGAAGTCGTAATTCTTATGGGGTTCGCCAACCGAGGAAGAATACACGCCCGCGTTGGCGGTATTCAACATGCTGACGTTAAAGGTTTGGACGGACTAACTTAAAGACGAGAATCAAGTTAATCTTGCGGGGACGTCACTACACAATTCTCCCCGCACATGAAAATTCTGTTAACCGGCAAAAACGGACAAGTCGGTTTCGAGCTGCAGCGCGCGCTGGCGCCGGTGGGCGAGCTGGTTGCGCTTGGTCGCGCGCAAGCAGACCTTGAGAAACTGGCGGAATTACAAGCCACGCTGGAAGCGCAGCAACCTGACATTATTGTTAACGCAGCGGCCTATACCAATGTGGACAAAGCCGAAAACGACAAGAATACTGCCAATAAGGTCAACGCTCAGGCCGTTAAAGCCCTGGCCGATTACTCCCGGGCGCACAACACCCTGCTGGTGCATTATTCAACGGACTACGTGTTCGACGGCGAAAAACCGGGGCCTTACCTGGAAAGCGATCCGACCCATCCGCTAAGCGTTTATGGCCACACTAAACTCGCAGGCGAAGAGGCCATTTTGCAAAGTGGCTGCAAAGCATTTATTTTTCGTACGAGTTGGGTGTTTTCCGCGCGCGGCAGCAACTTCATCAAGACTATTATCCGGCTAGCGCAAGAACGCGACAGCCTTAGTATTGTGTCGGACCAAATTGGCGCCCCCACATCGGCTGGACTGGTTGCCGATATAACCGCCAGAGCCATTGCCGGCTACCCCGGGCAAGCCCTTCCCTTTGGTCTTTATCATCTAACGGCCACAGGTGAAACCAGTTGGCATGGCCTGGCCCGCCATGTGCTGGATCGCCTTCAGCGCAATAACTGCGACCTGCAAATTAAAGGGGCTGACGTACACGCCATCCAAAGCAAGGACTATTTTGTTGCGGCCAAGCGTCCCAAGAACTCACTCCTGGACACAAGCAAACTTCGCAAGGCGCTGGCGTTGACGCTGCCCCACTGGTCAGTCGACGTCGATCGGGTAATGGATCAGATCAGCAAACACTGGCACGTCGTAGATTAACGCTTATACCGAAACGGGACTGCAGATTGCCGGTGATGTGGTGAAACGATTTACAACCCATCAGAAAAAATGGGATACGGCAGCAATCGACGCAAGAGAAACTGCGTTGCTGGACTGGGCGCTATCCGAGTGGGCTGACTAAGGCTCAGGTTCTAGTTACTTAATCTGCAAATACCTGGTCCAGGGACGTCGCGTCCAGAATATTCAACGACCAGGTTTCCAGCTGCGCCGAGGTGGCGCTCTGTAAGCGCTGCTGAATGGGTTGGGGCAAGGGACCGAATTTGCGGATGAGCAAACGTTGCAACAGGGCAGCTTCACCCGCTTGCCGGCCTTCCATTTTCCACTGGTGCGTCCAGGAACGTGAGTGTTCGGTCAACATGTCTTTGATCTCCAGTAAGTCGTCTACGCCGGGAATCATTACCTCAGGCAGGGCGCGCGGCAGCAGCACGTGGCGCGTCCAGCTGACAAAGGCGCGGCGCAGTTCGGCGTGCTCGGGGCCGTGGGTGGCGTTCCATAT